>JAZLET010000161.1:0-3404 GCA_045615405.1 Candidatus Fimenecus sp. | reverse complement strand
TTTATTCAGTTGCATTAAACTGTTTTCTCGCAAGAAATAACATATTAAATGGCGGATTTACAGGAATTGCAACAATTTTAAATTACCTTTTTGAAATTCCCATAGGCACTACAATTTTTATAATGAATGCTCCCCTTCTTGTAATATCTTTCAAGAAACTTGGCGTAAAGTTTGTATTCCGCACATTTTTAGTGATTGCAATTTCATCGCTATTTATTGACCTTGGCGTTATTTTGCCGATTTACAAAAACGATTTGTTGCTTTCAGCACTTTTTGGTGGTGTGCTTGCAGGAGTTTCACTTGGAATGATATTTCTTCGCAACGCTACAACTGGTGGAGTTGACATTATTGCAAAGCTTATAAAACTTAAGCATCCACACATTACAATAGGTAAATCTATTTTTTTGCTTGACGCTTTTGTGATTGTTCTTGGCGGAATTATTTACCGAAACCTAGAATCAATGCTTTATGCGGCGGTTGGAATTTTTGTAAGTGTGCAAGTGCTTGACTATATTATTTACGGACTTAGTCGCGGTTCTATGATTTTAATTATCAGCGAAGAAAGCGATAAAATTCGTAATATGATTATTAACGATATTCATCGCGGAGTGACCATATTAAAGGCACAGGGCGGTTATTCAGGACAAGATAAAAATGTTTTACTGTGTGCTTGTTATGATAATCAAACACACAAGTTAATTAAGAAAATAAAATCTACTGATGAAAATGCTTTTTTCATTGTTACACAGTCAAAGCAAATTCTCGGTAAAGGATTTAGAAATAATATTTAGAGGTAATATATGGCTAAGAAACAAAACATACGAAACTTTTCAATTATTGCTCACATTGACCACGGTAAGAGCACTCTTGCTGACCGTCTTTTAGAGTTAACTGAAACGGTTGCAAAGCGTGATATGACTGAGCAATTACTTGATAATATGGATTTAGAGCGTGAGCGTGGTATTACCATTAAAGCCCATGCGGTTAAACTTGACTACAAAGCACAAGATGGTGAAACCTACGAATTAAATCTTATTGACACTCCTGGTCACGTGGACTTTAACTATGAGGTTTCTCGTTCACTTGCTGCTTGTGAGGGTGCGGTGCTTATTATTGACGCTTCACAGGGTGTTGAAGCGCAAACTCTTGCAAATACATATTTAGCACTTGACCACGATTTAGAGTTAGTGCCAGTTATCAATAAAATTGACTTACCTGCTGCTGACCCTGACCGCGTTGCAAATGAGGTTGAAGAGGTTATTGGCCTTCCTTGTGATGAGGCACCTCGCGTTTCAGCAAAGACAGGTGAAAATATTGGTGCAGTTCTTGAAAGTATTGTTTCTCTCGTTCCACCACCTGAAAATAATGATGACAAGCCACTTCGTGCACTTGTATTTGACTCTGTTTATGACAGTTACAAAGGCGTTATCGTTTATGTGCGTGTTATGGACGGTAAAATCAAGCCAGGTGACACAATGCGAATGATGGCTACAGGTGCGGAATTCAATGTTGTTGAAGTTGGTTATATGCGACCAAACGCTATGGAGCCACAAAAAGAACTGACCTCAGGCGAAGTTGGTTACATTACTGCATCAATTAAAACTGTTAGTGATGCTCGTGTTGGTGATACAGTTACAACCGCTGAAAATCCTGCAAGTGAGGCATTGGCAGGTTATAGAAAAGTAAATCCTATGGTTTTTTGTGGTGTTTATCCTGCTGATGGTGCTGACTATGAAAATCTTCGTGAAGCACTTGAAAAATTGCAGTTAAATGATGCTGCGTTATCTTTTGAGCCCGAAACCTCAGGTGCTCTCGGTTTTGGTTTCCGTTGCGGTTTCTTAGGTCTTTTACACCTTGAAATTATTCAAGAACGCCTTGAAAGAGAATATAATCTTGACCTTGTTACAACAATTCCAAGTGTTATTTATAAGGTGCACCTTACAAATGGTGATGTAATTGAAATTGATAATCCAAGCCACTACCCTGACCCTGCAGTTATTGACTACTGTGAAGAGCCAACGGTTGAGGCACACATTTACGCTCCACCTGAATACATTGGTGCAATTATGAATCTTTGTCAAGATAGACGCGGTGTTTATATGAACACAACACACTTAGCAAGTGACCGTGTTGATTTACACTACATCTTACCACTTAACGAAATCATTTATGACTTCTTTGATGTGCTTAAATCTCGCACTCGTGGTTACGCATCTTTTGACTATGAAATGAGTGATTATCAACGTTCAAGCATTATTAAGCTTGATGTTCTTCTTAACGGTGATATTATTGACGCTCTTTCATTTATGATTCACAGTGAAAAGGCATACGCTAAGGCACGTAGAATTGCCGAAAAGCTTAAAGACAATATTCCACGCCAAATGTTTGAAATTCCAATTCAAATGGCTATTGGTGGCAAGGTTATTGCTCGTGAAACCGTTAAAGCAATGCGAAAAGACGTTCTTGCAAAATGCTATGGCGGTGACATTACTCGTAAAAAGAAATTGCTTGAAAAGCAGAAGGAAGGTAAAAAGCGCATGCGCCACTTCGGTACTGTTGAAGTACCACAAGAGGCATTTATGGCTGTGCTTAAGCTTGATGATGAATAAAGAAATTTTCCAAAGATTAACAGAATTAGAAATTGAATATAAAATGATAGAACACCCTGCCGCATTCACTATGGAAGAAATTGATGAATATCACCTTACTGAAAATGGTCATATTCCAAAAAATCTTGTTCTTCGTGATGTTAAGGGTACTCGCAATATGCTTGTCGTGCTTCACGGCGACAAAAGAGCAAATCTTCAGTTAATTCGTGCTGAAATTGACTCAACTAAATTAAGCTTTGCGTCTGATGAAAGACTCCAAAAATACTTAAAGGTTGAAAAGGGATCGGTATCTCCCTTCGGTGTAATTTATGATACTGAGCGTGAGCTTGAAATCTATTTTGATGCGGACTTAAAGAAAGAAGATATTGTTGGTTGTCACCCTAACGACAACACCGCAACTGTATTCCTAAAATTCCAAGACCTTGTGAAATATGTTAAATCCTGTGGTCACACAATTTCTTACATAAAAGTATGAAAAACATAGGACTTTATTTACACATTCCGTTTTGCAAGTCAAAATGTCCATACTGTGATTTTTACTCGTTTTCGGGTAAAGACACGCAAAAAAATGAATACACAAGTGTTTTAAAAGATAGAATTTTGTCAAACATTTCACCTTTACAATGTAAATGCGATACACTTTACATCGGTGGTGGTACTCCGTCAGTTTTAGGTGCAAAAAATCTTAGTACACTTGTTAGCACTTGCAATTCATTTTTAACACATGATGCTGAAATCACGGTTGAATGTAATCCTTATGGACTTAATGAGGATTTTTTCAAGATTTTAAACCAT
>JAZLET010000160.1:0-1530 GCA_045615405.1 Candidatus Fimenecus sp. | reverse complement strand
GTACTTTGATAACGAACAAGTTACTGAGGCTAATTTGAATATGAATAGCGGTGCATTAACCTTTAAACTTAAAGGTGATGATAAAGAGTATAAATATACAGTGCCAAATGTAAATCTCTTTGTTAATGATGTCCACGAAAGCTTAAGAGAATACAATAAGAAAAATCCTGATAAACCAATTGAATTTGATTATAAAGCAGGTAATTCAGGCTCTTGGATTCTCAGCGTATTGCCATCACTACTTATAACTATTGGTTTTGTAGTGCTTATGGCTGCAATGTTCAAGAAAATGAACAACTCTATAAACAACGAGAATAATCGTGCAATGAATTTCGGCAAAGCTAGAGTAAAACGTGGCGACGATGAAACTAAAAAAGTAACGTTTGCTGATGTTGCTGGTGCTGATGAAGAAAAAGAAGAGCTTAGTGAAATAGTTGAATTCTTAAAAAATCCGGCTGATTTTTCACAGCTTGGTGCTCGTATTCCAAAAGGTGTGTTGCTTGTTGGCCCTCCAGGTACAGGTAAAACACTTCTTGCTCGTGCAGTAGCAGGTGAGGCGAATGCTCCATTCTTCTCAATTTCAGGTTCTGATTTTGTTGAAATGTATGTTGGTGTCGGTGCTTCTCGTGTTCGCGATTTGTTTAAAGAAGCAAAGAAAAGTCAACCATCAATTATCTTTATTGATGAAATTGATGCAGTAGGTCGACATCGTGGCGCAGGTATGGGTGGCGGTCATGATGAGCGTGAGCAAACACTTAACCAGTTGCTTGTTGAAATGGATGGTTTTGGTGCAAATGAAGGCATAATCGTAATTGCCGCAACAAACCGCCCTGATATTCTTGACCCTGCACTTCTTCGTCCAGGTCGTTTTGACCGTCAGGTTACAGTAGGTTATCCTGATGTTAAGGGTAGAGAAGAAATCTTACAAGTACACGCGAAAAATAAGCCATTGGCACCTGACGTTGATTTACATCAAATTGCAGCAACAACAGTTGGCTTTACAGGTGCCGACCTTGAAAATCTTCTTAATGAAGCGGCACTTCTTGCGGCAAAGCGTAAGCTTATGGCAATTACAATGGCTGAAATCGCAGAAGCAACTATGAAGGTTGTTGTGGGTAGCGAAAAGAAATCTCGCAAGATTTCGGAAGAAGATAAGAAGATTACTGCATATCACGAGGCAGGGCATGCAATTTTATTCCATATGCTTCCAGATGTAGGACCTGTTTATAGTGTATCAATTATTCCTACAGGTGCAGGAGCAGCAGGTTATACAATGCCGCTTCCTGAGAAGGACGAAATGTTCAATACAAGAGGAAAGATGTTGCAAGAAATCACAGTATCTCTTGGCGGACGTGTGGCAGAAGAACTTATTTTTGATGATATTACAACTGGTGCATCTCAAGATATTAAGCAGGCGACTGCCATGGCAAAATCTATGGTAACCAAATTTGGTATGTCTCAAGAACTAGGACTGATTAATTATGATTCGGACAATGAGGAAGTATTTGTTGGTAGAGATTTTGGTCATAC
>JAZLET010000159.1:0-5140 GCA_045615405.1 Candidatus Fimenecus sp. | reverse complement strand
TAAGATGCTCTGTAAGGTCATTAATTCTCTTTGTGAGAACTGCGATTTGAACTTCAGGAGAACCTGTGTCACCTTCGTGTGCAGCGTATTCAGCCATAATTGCTTGCTTTTCTGCTTGTGTCATTGTTTTTCACCTCATTATAAAATATTTATGCTCAAATGCCCCAGATGAAAGTAGGTGAATCACTCTACGAGTTTACTCAATCACCCGAGCGCACAGAGATAGCCTTGATAGTATATCACAAGAATTTTTAAAAATCAAGTGTTTTTTTCTAATTCAATACTGTTCCACTTTGTTGTGAATTTGTTATAGCTGAGTTTCTACTGAAATATGCATCATAAACTTCTTTTACATAGTTTGGCAAACCTGCTGATTTAACATTTTCAATAGCAATAACTACCGCAATTTCAGGATTTTCGGCAGGTGCGTAAGAAATAAAGAAACCGTTTGTATATTCTACAACAACACCATTTACACGCTTTTTAGCATCCGCTGTACCTGTTTTACCTGCTACCTGATAATCGGCCTCGCGAAGTGAGGTATATGTGTTTGCCATTGCAATCATACCTTTTTTAACCGCGTCATAGGATGCTTTTGAGCCACCAACTTCACTTAACACCTCAGGCTTTGCTTGATAAAGAGTTTTAGAATAATCTGCCGATTTAATACTTTCAACAAAGTGTGCTTTATATCGTGTTCCGCCATTTGCAAGGGTTGCAGCATAAGAACAAAGTTGAATTGGTGTATAAAGGTGGTCCGTTTGACCGATTGCCGCTTGAACAGTATCACCTGGGTACCAAGTACCACCCAAAGACTCACGATATGCAATACTTGGCACAACACCCGCGGACTCAGTCAATTCAACACCAGTCTTACTACCAAGACCGAATTTTTTGAAATATTCGCCCATTTTGTCAATACCTAACTGCCTACCGATTTCATAGAAATAAATATTACATGAATGCTTAAGACCTGTTTCTAAATTTATTTCTTGTCCCGCATGGTTATTTACATTAAAGCACCAGAAATTCATATCTTTGAAATAATCATATCTATGTGTACACAAAATACCAGTATTTGCAGTTACAATATTTTCTTCAAGTCCTGCAAAGCCCATAATTGGCTTCATTGTTGAGCCAGGCGCATAGGTGCTTCGTAACGCTCTATTCCAAAGTGGTGCGGATTTATCATTATTTAATTCTATTATATTTTCTTTATATGTCGTTAAATTATAAGTAGGATATGAAGCACAAGCAAGAATTGAAAAATCGTTTACATCCATAACAACAATACTACCTGCAGCACTTATGTTTTGGATTTCTTTTGTGCTATTGATTTTTGATGCTAAAATATTTTGTACTTTCTTTTGAAAATCACCATCAATTGTAAGAATTACGTTGTTTCCGTTAACTGGTTTAGTTGTAACCGTTGTATTTTTTGTACCGTCAGCATTAGTTGTAGTTGTAGCAATACCACGAGTGCCACGAAGTTGGTCTTCTAAGGCACTTTCAATACCAAACTTGCCTATTTTATCAGTCATTTTATATGAACGAAGATTTAATGCTTCCTTTTCTTTTTCAGTAAGAGAATCATTTTTAAGTGATTCTTTGTATTCTTCAGTTACCGCGGAATACTCGTCAGCGTTAAGATAATCATAATAGCCTATAATATGTGGCGCAATTGCACCATCATAATATGCACGATTTGTATCAATACGAGTTTCAATGCCCTGATAAAATCTGCTTTGCTCTTTAATTATAAGCACAACCTCATCAGGTACATTTTCGGCAATTGTAAAAGGATTATTCTTTGAAAAATCCCCCTTAACCATTGCAAAATAAACTGATGCCACCTTAATAGCATCCGCAACGGACATATCATAAAGAGAATAATATTCGCACAATGCATCAAACACGTTTTGTGCAGTTGCATAGTGGTTTAAATTGAGATAATCCTTTGCAAAAAGTTTGTTTTTATCACTTTTATTATTTTCAGTGAAAACGATTTTATCACCTACAATCTCTATAGGTAATGTAGAGTTGTACTCAACCGCCATGCTCTCAAAAAGCTTAATAAGAGAATAAATTATTTCATTTCTCTCTTGAATTTTTGACGCTTTTGGGAAATAAGATGCATCAATATAAACTGTATTTGAGCTTACATTATATACAAGTGGTGTACCGTTTGTATCAAGAATTTCACCGCGCAAAGCGTCTATTTTTGTTTTTGAAGATGATAAATAAATGTTTTTAGATGTGTATTCATCCGCTTGAATAACTTGAATTCTAAAAAGGTTGGCAATAAAAATTGAGATAACAAACAAAATAGCAACTACAAATGCCGTTGCACGAATTTTGTAACTGGAATTGTTTCTCATTTATTTCACCGTCCTTTTTGTTTAATGATTTTTTTATTAATATTCCGTATAGCTATATGAGAATTTTCTATTTACCGCACGAATAATTACATACCAAAATGGTGTAAGCACAATGGAATATAATCCCATTGGCAAGTAATAGCGTAGCAGCATTTCGCTACCGCCATCAATACCACGAGCGGTTATAAAGAATAGCACATAGGTTAAAAAGTAAAAGGTTGTAACACCTGTATTCATCATTATATAAGTGATAATATTGTTGCGCATAAAAATTCGTAGCATAACGCCACAAAAAGCACACATTACCATTAAAAACACTGCGTTATAGCCGTCAGCGGTAACTGTAAGCGTGTCCCACAAGGCGCCAGATAAAAGCCCTACGATAGCACCAACAACCTCACCCTCGTACATAGAAATACAAACCGCAACAGAGATAAGCAAAACAGGTCCTACCGACGCAATTTCAGGGAAAATTGTCAGTATGTTTTGCAAAATATGTGCCAAAAGAACTATGATGCCATAAGCTGTATATCTTTTGACTTTTGTTTTGGTTTGAAGTCTCATTTTTAATAGTCCTTATTGTTCGCTAAAGTCTGTAATTACAAAACAATCATGTATATCTTTTGTATTTACTGGTGGTGCAATTATTGCGTATGACGACAAATCGGTTTCGCTTTGTTTAACTAACGAAACTGTACCGATAATCAAATCCTTTGGGAATATTCCGCCTGTACCTGAAGTGCAAACGATACCACCTTTTGAAATTGCAGTATTTCGGTTAAGCCCTGTAAGTGCACAAGTACCTTTTACCGCCATATCATAGGTAGCATTTGTATAACCCAACTCACCTGTGCGGATTTCATAAGCTGCAACATGAACTGAAGGGTCAAAAACTGAACGGACAACCGCTGATGTTGGATTAACCTCAGTCACCACACCTATAAGATATTCACTATAAATTACTGCATCATTTACTTTTATTCCGTCATTCGCACCCTTGTTAATTGTGAACGAGCCAAACATATCGGCGGAATCACGACCAATTACAGTTGAATAAACCCAAGTGTAATCAGGATTCTTTTCACGGACATCAAGAAACTCCTCATAAGATGCTAATTGCTTTTTAGTTTTTTCGTAATCTACAAGCTGTGCTTGATAATCGGCAATTTGTTGTTCTAGCTCGGCAACGCGGTCACGATAAGCATTAGACGAAATAAATCCGCCTGTAACTCCGTCTAATTTAGACGAAAAATAAGATGCTATATTTTGCAATGGAGAAGTTATAAAGTCTATTGCATTTGTAAAAGGCGATGTTCTTGCACCCACAACAGTAGCCAAAACAGTTGCACTAACAAGCACTATTGCCACAGCCAACAAAACTTTAAATGTTGTGCTTTTGAAAAAATTGTTCATAATTTTTTCTCCAAACTATAAAATTAAATGTTTCCTCGCTCTATTGAAGCGCCCATACCTGCTGCAACACAGTCCATAGGGTCAACCGCAACATGCACTGGGATTTTTGTTTCTTGAGAAATAAGAGTATCAATTCCACGAAGAAGCGCTCCGCCACCTGTAAGCATAATTCCGTTATCAACAATATCAGCAAGTAATTCAGGTGGAGTTTTTTCTAAAGTTGAGCGGATTGTTTCAAGAATTTGTGAAATTGGCTCACTAAGTGCTTCACGAACATCTTCTGATGTGATTTCAACATTCTTTGGAAGTCCGTCAACAAGATTACGACCACGAACATCCATAGCACCTTCGCCATCATAACTCATAGCAGAGCCGATTTTAATTTTAATCTCTTCTGCAGTACGCTCACCTATGAGAACATTATGCTTTTTGCGTATGTATTCAATAATTGCCTCGTCAAAATCGTCACCAGCAATTCGTGATGACTTTGCAGTAACAATATCACGATATGAAACAACCGCAACCTCAGTTGTACCGCCACCGATATCAACAATCATACTGCCTATTGCTTCGGTTACAGGAAGACCTACACCCATAGCAGCAGCAAGAGGTTTATGAATAAGTGACGCATATTTAGCACCTGCATCACGAGCAGCGTCGTGAACGGCTTTTCTTTCAACCTCAGTAATACCTGATGGTACACAAATCATTACACGAGCACGACTAAACGGTGAACGCTTAATAACCTTTTTAATGAATTCTTTAAGCATATCTGATGTGATTTCAGAATTGACAATAACGCCATCTTTTAACGGTTTAACCGCTGTAATTGAGCCAGGTGTTCTACCAATCATTTCTTTTGCCTCATTACCAACGGCAACAACTGATGGTGGGTCAGTTTTTTCGTTAACAGCCACAACTGATGGCTCACGAAGAACAATACCCTTTCCCTTAAGATATACAATTGTGTTGGCAGTACCTAAGTCAATACCGATGTCTTGTGCGAAAAGCATTTTTACATCTCCTATTCAAATATTTATAACGAGTTTTTACATTGATTCTGGTGTTGAAATGCGGAATGTTGTAAGAATATTTGTAATTACACTCATTACGCAGTTGCAAAGATATAAACGAGCTTGCATAAGTGATTCGTCCTCGTTTGTTACACGACAAGCGTTATAAAACTTATGGAACAACGTTGTCAAATCTATGCAATAACGAGTGATTTTTGCAGGGTCATAGTTCTTTGCTGAGTTTACAATTTCGTCAGTAAGTGAAGCTAAATGACGAATAAGTTCAATTTCTTCAGGTGCAGTTAAAAGCTTAAGCTCGTCCTTTGTGCAATCGCG
>JAZLET010000158.1:0-11520 GCA_045615405.1 Candidatus Fimenecus sp. | reverse complement strand
GTTACAAAACTTAACAAAGCGTAATAGACTTAATTTTACGTAGTTCTTTGCCGTTGACGAAAGTCTTCGGCATTTTTCTTTATATTACTCATTGACTTTTTAATGATTATTTTATATAATATATCCAGTAAAAAATTCTTGGAGGAAAACATTATGAAAAAGGCTTTAAAGGTAATCGCTATTATTGTTGGTATTGCTGCTGTTGCAGTTGCTGCATATATTCTTATCAAGAAATATGTTGACAGTAAAAAAGTTGTAATTGGTAATGATGCTGAAAACTATGTTTCATGCTCATGCTGTGATGATACTTTCGTTTCAGAAACTGTTGCATAAGTTAAACTCAATATTTAAGGACTGTTCAAAAGAACAGTCCTTTTTATTTTGATTTTGGTTTAGATATAAAAGCAACTAAAAGTCCACAAACCATTGCGACAGTTATTCCCACCGATGCAGATGATAGTGGTCCTGTTAATATTCCTATTGCACCATCTTCACGAATTATTTCCTTTGTGCCTTGAACTAAAGTATTTCCAAAACCAGTAAGTGGAACACTTGCCCCGGCACCAGCCCAATCTACTAATGGCTGATATACTCCGAGACCACCAAGTATCACGCCTATTACTACAAAGGAAACTAAAATTCTTGCTGGTGTTAGTTTAGTCCAATCAATAAGCAGCTGACCTATAACGCATATAAGTCCACCAACCAAAAAAGCTTTCAAAAAAATCATACTTCTTCCTCCCTTCAATATTTTGCCTTGGAAAAAGAAATATATTCAAAAATAAAAAGCACGAGAGTAATCTCGTGCTTTTCTTGTGTTTGTGATTATTCTGCCTTCATTTTTGCAAAGCAATCGCTGCAATAAACAGGTCTATCATCTTTTGGCTCAAAAGGAACTTTTGCTTCGCCACCGCATGATGCACATACAGCTGTATGATATACTCTTTCGCCACGGTTAGCATTCTTACGGGCAATACGGCACTCTTTACACACCTTTGGCTCGTTTACAAGTCCTTTCTCTGCATAGAATTCCTGTTCGCCTGCAGTAAAAACAAACTCGTTTCCACAATTTTTACAGGTGAGTGTTTTGTCTTCGTACATTTTTAGTACCTCGCTTAAAATATTTTATTACCCTTTACGGAATTGCACCGTACCATTGAAACAATGCTCACTTTGAGTATGGGCATTTTATAACTTTAATTTGCGGAGTTTTTTACGAATTCTTTGAAGTGCATTATCCACAAATTTTTCATCACATTCTAAAATTTCAGCAATTTCAGAATATGAAAGACCAACTAAATTTAATTTAAAAACTTTTTTCTCTGATTTTGAAAAATTCTTTTCAACAAAGTCATTAATTGTGCTAAGCTCTTCACCAAATATAAGCATTTCTTCAGGCGTTGGTGAATATGACAACAAATCAGTAATATCTTCTAATGATACATAAGATTGTAATGGCAAGTTTGCATTATTATTCACCTTGCGAATTGCCGAAATCATTCTTCTTACTGCAAGGGTGCTTGCATATGTATAAAACTGTACATTACGGCTTTCATCAAAAGAATATACTGCTGAAATAAAGCCTAACATACCCTCTTGACTTAAATCATCAGCATCAATACCATTAATATTTTTAAATGTAGCCGCTTTTAATGAAATTTTTTCAAAATAACGAGCAATTAATTCGTCAAGTGCTTCTTTATCTCCTAACTTTGCACGAGAAACAAGGATATTATCATTAACAGTATTATTTGATAAATCCATTTAAACACTTCACTCCAAAAACTTCTAACAACTACATATATACTTATTAAAATAAATTATAGCACAAAAAAATTAAAAGTCAACTGAAAATTATGTATATTTTTCACAAAACATATCATAAGAGAAGCCGCAAACTAATGCTTGCGGCTAAATCAATTACATAAATATTTGAAATAACGCTGCAGCGGAACTAAAAACCATAAGTGCTGCAAGAAAAATTGCAACTGCTTTTACAAATTTTTGTCTATCCATTTTACACTCCCAAAAGCTTTTTCGCATCATCTGCAATCAATGTAGTTTTTTCTTCAGATTCATTTCTTGTATTTCCACAAGCAGTAATATAAACCTTAATTTTTGGTTCGGTACCTGATGGGCGTACAATAACCTTGCTATTATCTTCAAGAGAATATGAAAGTACATTAGATTTAGGAAGGTTAATTGCAGCATTTTCACCTGTTGCAACATCTTTCACAATGCTTTCTTTATAGTCAGCAATTTTTACAACCTTTTTATTTGCAAAAGATTTTGGGCCATTCTCACGAAGAGAGTTCATAATATCAGCCATTTTTTGCATTCCGCTTGCGCCTTCAAACGCAAAGTTAAGGACAGTATTAAGATACATACCATACTTTTCGTAAATACTATCCATAAACTGTTTAAGTGAGATACCGCGAAGCTTATACACCGCAGCCATTTCGCAAATCATAAGTGACGCTACTACAGCATCTTTATCACGAGCATGAATTCCGCGAAGATAACCATAAGATTCTTCCATACCAACAACGAAATCATCTTCTTTACCCTCTTTTTCAAGGTTTGTAATAAGCTCACCTATATATTTAAAGCCTGTAAGCAAATCAGCAACTTGAGCACCATATTCTTTACAAATTGCTTCAATAAGTGGAGTTGTAACTATTGATTTTACTACAACTGGATTTTTTGGTAACTTATTTTGTTCTTTAAGAGTTGAAAGAAGATACTCACAAAGCATTGCACCAACTTCATTACCGGTCATAAGAACATAATCATCGCCATCCTTAACTGCAATACCAACACGGTCACAGTCAGGGTCAGTTGCGAGAAGCAAGTCAGCATTTGTACCCTTTGAAGTTTCAATAGCGCACTCAAAAGCTTGACGAATTTCAGGATTTGGGTAAGGGCAAGTTGGGAAATTACCGTCAGGCTTTTCTTGTTCTTTAACAACAGTTACATCGGTAATCCCTGCCATTTTAAGAACCTTGCGAACTGGTTTATTACCTGCGCCATTAAGTGGCGTATAAATAACTTTAAGTCCTGCTTCTTTGATTGAATCAGCGTTTACCAAACAAGATTTAACCTTATCGTAAAACTCTTCATAAAGCCAATTTTCAATAAAATCAACCATATCTTCAGCAAGAGCATCTTCAAAACTCATTGATTTAACACCAGTAAACATATCAATATTTTGAATGTAATCATATGTTTTGGCTGCTGCCTCGTCAGTCATTTGATAACCATTAGGGTCATAGCATTTAAATCCGTTATATTTTGATGGATTATGACTTGCAGTAATTATGATACCTGATGAACATTTTAAGCGTCTAACAGCAAATGAAAGCATTGGTGTTGGCACAAGTTCAGGGTAAATATACACTTTAATACCATTAGCCGCCAAAACACCAGCTGCACTTTCAGCAAACTCTTTTGACTTAATACGTGAATCATACGCAATAGCGACTGATGGTTTAGTGAATGCTTCGTTAAGATAATCAGCAAGGCCTTGTGTTGCTTGATTTACTGTATAAACATTCATTCTATTAGTACCTGCACCGATAACTCCACGAAGTCCCGCAGTACCAAATTCAAGATTTTTATAAAAACGGTCAAGAATTGCTTCATTATCGCCCTTAATGCTTTCAAGCTCAGGAATTAAATCGGCATCACTTGTTGCACATTCAATCCATTTTTCATAAAGTTTGTTAATATCGTTCACGACAATACCTCCAAAATTTTACTGAATATATTTTACGCTAATTAAACTAAAAAGTAAATACAAAATATATATTATTTTTATATTGAAAACAATATGACAAATATTGTATAATTAAAGCAATTCAGTTAGGAGTGATTATTTTGTTTGCAAGAGTTACAAGTCTTGGACTTTTTGGAATGGAAGCCTACAAGGTTATTGTTGAAGCTGATATTTCAGGCGGATTACCACGATTTGATATTGTTGGACTTCCCGATACTGCGGTTTCGGAAAGTCGTGAGCGTGTACGCTCTGCAATTAAAAACGCAAATTTACAGTACCCTGTAAGTAGAATAACAGTTAACCTTGCTCCTGCTGATATGAAAAAGGAAGGTCCTCTTTATGACTTACCTATTCTTATATCTCTTCTTTGTGCTAACGAGCAATTAAAAGGTGTTACTGATGATATGGCATTTATTGGCGAGCTTTCGCTTGATGGTGAGCTTCGCAAAGTAAATGGTGTTTTACCTATGGTGCTTTGTGCAAAGAAAAACGGTATTAAAAAGATTTTTATTCCTTACGACAACACAAGTGAAGGTGCAGTAGTTAAAGGCATTGAAGTTTATCCTGTTAAATCCGTTTTGCAATTATTAAAGCACTTAACTGGAATGGAAGAAATATCTCCTGTATCAGCTGAAAACTATACTGAATATTATAACCCTATAAATATTCCTGATTTTGCAGATGTTCGTGGTCAAGAAGAAGTTAAAAGAGCTTTAGAAATTGCCGCTGCTGGTGGGCACAATGTACTTATGGTTGGACCTCCTGGTTCAGGTAAAAGTATGCTTGCAAAAAGAATGCCATCAATTTTACCTGATATGACATTTGACGAATCTATTGAAACGACAAACATTTACTCAATAGCAGGTGCATTACCAAGTGGTATTTCGCTTATTCGTTCAAGACCATTTCGTTCACCTCACCATACAGTTTCCTCTGCAGGACTTTCAGGTGGTGGCGCAATACCAAGACCTGGTGAAGTATCTTTAGCACATAACGGCGTTTTATTTCTTGATGAATTACCTGAGTTTACAAGAAATACTCTTGAAGTTTTGCGTCAACCAATTGAAGATGGTGTAATAAGCATTTCTCGTGCAATGGCAAAATTCCAATACCCTTGCTCAGTTATGATGATTTGTGCTATGAATCCTTGTCCTTGTGGTTATTATGGGCATCCTACAAGACCTTGCACTTGTTCAAATGGTGCAGCACAAAGATATTTAAACCGTGTTAGTGGTCCACTTATTGACCGCCTTGACATACATATAAATGTTCCGCCTGTAGATTTTGAAAATCTTTCAGGTAACCATAAAACCGAGCCGTCAAGCGAAATTAAAAAGCGTGTTGAAAAAGCTAGAGCAATTCAACATAAGCGATTTGAAGGTACAAAAATTACTTGTAACGCTAAAATGGATGCAGCTGCTACAAGAAAGTATTGTTTGATGACTGATAATGCGTTACTCATACTTAAAACAGCATTTGAAAGGTTGTCCCTTTCGGCTCGTGCTTATGACAAGGTGCTACGAATTGCAAGAACAATTGCCGATTTAGACAACTGTGAAATTATTGACACAAGGCACATTACTGAAGCAATTCAATATAGAAGCTTTGATAGACAATTCAATGAATAAAAATGACTCCCCTGCTTTTGCAAGGGAGTTTTATTTATGCTTTTATTTTTGTAATTTGAGGAATTTTACTGATTACAACTGCAACGATTGTTGTAATTATTATCTCAGGAATCATATAAAATCCATTATAAATAATTGAATATACAAGAGAAAGTCCGTTTCCACTGAATGTATTCATAATTGTTTCACCCCAAGAGTAAAAGCCTTCTTGAGTGAAAAACCATTCAGCCCAAGCACCAAAGAGTACATATCCTGAAATAATATGACATATATAGCGTAATAAAAGTACTGTAAATGCACCAAGGGACAATGAAATATAATCTTTTTTGATTACTTTTTTATACATTGCGGAAAGTCCAAGAACAGTGTATGCAAGTATGTAATCAAAAACAAACATAAGTACAATATTTAATAAGCTACCAAGGTATTCATCGGATGTTGGTAAAATCATTTTACTAATTGTACCTACTCCCATAACCATTTGTACTAACGAGTAAACAAATCCTGTAATAAGTCCTTTACCTAATCCATACTTCCAAGCAACCAATACAACCGGAAGCATACTTACAATTGTGATTTGGCCACCAAAAGCCATTTCAGGAATTATTGATTTTGAAACAAATTCCAGCACCGCTGAAAGAGCAATCATTATTGCACTTTCTACTAACCAATATAGTTTTTTCTTTTTCATTCTCTTTACCTCCAAATAAAAAAATTCAGCCAAGGAATACCCGCATGGCTGAATGAAATTTCCTACGCCGGCATTATCCGTATCAGGTTCAATGGTCAAGAGTGGAATAACTCTAATCTCAGCCGACTTACCGTCAGCACCCATAACTATATTTACTTGGCTGATTACATTATACACCCATAAACTTAGTTGTCAAGCATAAAATGTTTTAAGGCTGAATAACGAAGTTGCGTTTTATTGTTTTCAATCATACTGTTAAGACAGCCCGTAGTACCCACAAGAATCAAAAGTTTTTTTGCTCTTGTTACTGCAGTATAAAGAAGATTTCTATAGCAAAGTTTATTATTTACGGAAATCATTGGTATTATGACTGCATCAAACTCACTACCCTGACTTTTATGTACCGTTACTGCATAAGCAAGTTCAATTTCGCTAAGCTGCTCTTTAGAATATGTTGCACGTTTACCTGAAAAATCTATGACGATAGCATCGCGAGCAATATCTATAATCTCAATAAATCCAATATCACCATTAAATATGCCATCGCCCTCATCCTCTTGTGACTCCCAATGAATATTATAATTATTCTTGGTTTGCATAACCTTGTCGCCTTCACGGAAAACACGGTAACCGGTATTGTATTCCGCTTTACCTTTTTCACTTGGATTCATTGCTTCTTGCAACACTTGATTTAAATTAATTGTGCCGGTATCACCTTTTTTAGATGGGCAAAGCACTTGTATTTGTGTTGCAGAGTCAAAACCGTAAGCGTCAGGCAATCGCTTTATACAAAGGTCTTTTACCGTACGCACTGCGTCAAGTGGGAAATGACGATGCATAAAGAAAAAGTCACCATCTTTATAATCAGTTTCAATTTGTTCACCGTTAACAATAGCGTGGGCATTGCGAACAATATTACTATTCATTGCTTGGCGGAAAATTTCTTTAAGCTCAACAACAGGCAACAGTTTACTGTCAATTAAATCCTTTAATACATTACCAGCACTAACGGATGGTAGCTGGTCACTATCACCAACCATAATAAGACGACAACCAAATGGTAGCGCATCTAAAAGATTTGAAAAAAGGAAAATATCTACCATTGACATTTCGTCAATAATTATCGCTTGACATTCTAATGGATTGCGAATATTTCGTTTGAAAACTGGTCTATCATTCTCGCCCCATTCAACCTCTAAAAGTCGGTGAATAGTAGTTGCATTTCTACCAGTTGCTTCAGTCATACGTTGTGCCGCTCTACCAGTCGGTGCACAAAGTGCTATATCTAACTGGTCTTTTTCAAACAAATTAATAATACCATTAAGAGTTGTCGTTTTACCTGTACCTGGTCCACCTGTTAAAATAAGGATTCCCTTATTAACTGCAGTTGCAATAGCCTCTTTTTGCTTTTCGGCAAATTGTATTTTTTGAGTTTTCTCAATCTTTTCAATATGTTTATTTACATCAATAGGATTCTCAGGTGGGAATTTTAAAAGCACATTTAATCTTCTTGCAATAGATTTTTCAGCAATATATGCATCAGGTAAGAAAGCAAAATCTCTACCGCTTATTTTTTCACAAATAATTCTTTTAGAACTTAAGAGATTATCTATAGCAATTTCAATATTTTCTCTACTTTCATTTAACAATTCGCCTGAAGGAACGAAAAGTTTTTCAAGAGGTAAACAGGTGTGTCCGTTATAGAAATTGTGTGTTATTACATAAAGTACCCCTGCTTCAATTCTATGTTGTGGACTTGGTTTATTAGGCAACATCTCAGCAATTTGCTCAGCTCGTTCAAATGAAATTCTATTTTCGCCCTCGCAAAGTATGTAAGGATTGTTTTCAATCATTGTAACTGCATCTTTACCAAACTTATCAAAAGCTGTAAGACATTCACTTGTTTTAAGTCCATATTTTGAAAGAGATATAATGAGTGCTCTTGTTGAACGTTGAGCGTTATATTCTTTACCTATTTTCTTTGCTTTTTCAAGAGAAATCCCCTTAATTTCAGCAAGACGCTCAGGTTCTTTTTCTAAAATTTCAAAAGTCTTTTCTTTAAATCTATCAATAATTTTAAGTGCAGTAGATTCTCTTATACCTTTAACCGCACCACTGGCTAAATAACGATACAAATCTTCAACGGATTCAGGCATAAGTGCATTACAAAAATCCGCTTTAAATTGTCTGCCGTATACTGAATGATAAACGTAGTCACCTATTAGCTCAACGCGGTCACCCATTTTTAAATCAGCAACAACACCTACAACCGTTATTTCTTCTTCACTAGTATCAACCACAAAAACAGTATACCCATTCACATCATTGTGATAGGTAATATCGGTTACTGTACCAGCTATTTTAATTTTTGTTTCAAACTCTTCCATCAAAGTAATCCTTTAAATATTCTTTAGGGACAAGATAAATCCCATTACTTTCTTTGCAAATCTCTAATAAATTTGCTTTTTCTTCTTCACTTATACCTGCGTCTAGCACAATAACCTTAGAGTAATGTGCTTCTCCAAGTAAATTTAGTTTAATTCTTGTTCCATAGGCTTTTTTACGAACATTTTTGGTGTTTGAGTTACAAGGTAAAATTATGTAATAAACATCATTATTTTTCGGTATTAATAATTTTAACATAACAAAATAGCAAATTGCAACTGTTCCTATTAGAGTTAAGAACATAAAAACGGTCCCAATAAATGCGTCTAACATTAAATCACCTCAACACATTATACGAGATAATCGCTATTTTGTTAAAAACAAAAGCCCTTTCGGGCTTTTATCTTTATAAAAATGAGTAGGTCTGTAAGCCGAGTTCTGTCGTTTAAGGCAATTATCTATCTGCGACACATATTGCTATGTGCCTGAAGCCATCCGTTGAAGTATTTGCCCAGCTGACAACTTCAGTTGATGTTGCATCGGGTAGGGTTTGCTCAGCCGTTACATCTCTGCAACGCTGGTGAGCTCTTACCTCGCCTTTCCACCCTTACCACTAAAAGTGGCGGTAATTTTCTATGCACTTTCCCTAAGGTCACCCTCGGCGGCCGTTAGCCGTTACCCTGCTGTATGATGCTCGGACTTTCCTCACAAGTAAAAACCTGCGCAACTGCCCAACCTACTCATATTTTATTTATTCAAATTTTTCGTTAAGATACACTCCGTCTTTTTTGATTTTAATGAGTTTATCACCATCAACAAGAAAAACTGTTTTTGATATATCCATCATTGGTTTATCACTCATTGAATCAGTGTAAAACTCGTCAATATCTATATCACCATAAACTTCACGAAACATTTTAACTTTATTATCGTGATAGCAAATTTCACCAACCTCACCTGTTTCAGGATTCAAGTCAGTACCAATAACATTTTTGATGCCAAGACGATTTGTCATTACACTTAAAAGACAATACGGACAAGCTGAAAGAATAACATCATCTTCTCTTTGAATTTTAGGATAAAATGGCTTTATATTTTTCGCATTAATGTCCCAAAAGTGTTCAAAGTCTTCATAAATATTTTCTATTCGCTGAAAATACTCTTTAATTAACTCACCGTATTCATTTTTAACCTCATCTATGGTAATAACATTACGCTTATATCGCATAAAACCTTCCATAAACTTTGGTACGAATTTGGCAACGCCTTTTGGGTCTCTCTTTAAATAATAAAGGAAGATATCCATTCCGCTTTCGCCATCATAAATTGTGTTATCAAAATCAAATACTCTCATATTAACCCCTTAAAATCCACGTGATGAGCCACCGCCACCGAATGAGCCACCGCCGCCGCGGAAACCTCCTCCGCCACCACGGAAACCACCGCCACCGGAGAATCCACCGTTGCCACGGAAACTTCCGCCTGAAAACGAACCGCCACGATATGTATGACCACCATAATATTTGCCACCACCGTGACCTGAGCCACCATTAAATTTGTTAAGAATTAAATCAAGCACTGAAATTACAATTACTATTATAAAAAATACTGCAATAAAAGTTCCCATATCTAAATCGCTTTCAGTATCTTTATATGAATCAATGTCATAATCGCTACTTAATTCAACTCCATATTCCTCGCAAACAACAGCAACAATAGCTTTATACGCTTCATAAAGACCGGTTGAAAAATCATCATTACTTAAATATGGAATTGCATATGTATCAAGAATTCTGCCTGTTTTACCATCTGGAAGGCAGCCTTCAAGCCCATAACCAACTTGTATTGTAACTTGACGGTCATCTACAGATAAAAGCAATACTACGCCATTATCGTTTTCTTCGCTACCTACACCCCACTCGCGACCGAGTGTGAGAGCATATTCGCTGACATCATAACCATCAAGAGAATCTACAGTTACGACAACTACTTGTGCAGTTGTTTGGTTGTAAAGACTAGCACCAATTGCTTGAAGTTCATTTTCAGTTTCATCATCAATTACATCTGCAAAGTCATTAACAAAAAAGTTATTTGTAGGTTTTGGCAAATCAATTGCTATTACCGAAACTGATAATGAAATTAACAGTATAAAAGTAACAATAAAAATTTTATTAATCTTTTTCATATCTTCTTCTATTCAAAATCAACAACAGGAGCATTTTGCGCATTATCATTTGCCTCAAAAAGCTCTGCCTTTTCAAAGCCTAACATTCCTGCAAAAATTACTGTAGGGAATTTTTTTATTGTTTTGTTATATTCAGTTGCTGCTTCATTATAATCTTTACGAGCAGTTGAAATTCTATTTTCAGTGCCTGAAAGCTCGTCCTGAAGATAAATAAAGTTTTGGTTTGCTTTAAGTTCTGGGTAATTTTCAACAACTACTAAAAGACGTGAAATTGCTGAATCATAGCTTTCAAGTGCATCAGTATACTCTTCAGCATTTGATGCTGAATTTAACTTTGCACGAGCATCTGCAAGAGCGGTATACACTTCAGTTTCATGAGAAGCATATCCCTTTACAGTATTCACCAAGTTGGGAATCAAGTCCGCACGGCGTTGCAAATAGGTTTGAATTTGAGCATCCGCTTTTTCAACCTCAGCTTGTTTATCAACGAGTCCGTTATAAGTACTAACCAAACCGCCAATTACAAGTACAATGACAAGAATAATTGCACCAATACCAATTAATAAACCTTTTTTCACTTAAATCACCCTTTATTTTAATATTTTAACAATTTTTAATCATCAAATCCGTTTGGATTATGGCTTTGCCAACGCCATGAATCCTCACACATTTCAAGAAGGTCGCGCTCTGCTTTCCAGCCAAGCTCGTTAAACGCCTTTGAAGCATCAGAATAGCAAACATCAAGGTCACCTGGACGACGAGGAGCAATTTTATACTCAATTTTTTGTCCTGATGCTTGTTCAAATGCCTTAACTATATCAAGAACACTATAGCCGTTACCAGTACCAAGATTATA
>JAZLET010000157.1:0-30710 GCA_045615405.1 Candidatus Fimenecus sp. | reverse complement strand
GTAAAGAATGTAGTATCTCATGTAGCAATTTATCCTGCATCACATTATGTTGTTTCACCTGAAAAAATGGAAGATGCGCTTAAACAAATCAATGATGAAATGGAAGTACAAGTTGCTGAATTTGAAAAGCAAGGAAAACTTATTGAGGCGCAAAGAATCCGTCAACGTACTGAATATGATATGGAAATGTTACGTGAAACTGGATTTTGTAAAGGGATTGAAAACTATTCGGCAATAATGTCAGGAAGAAAACCTGGAGAACCACCATTTACTTTGCTTGATTATTTTCCTGATGATTACGTTTTGTTTGTTGATGAATCTCATGTTACTTTACCACAAGTTCGTGGTATGTATGGTGGTGACCGTTCAAGAAAAGAAAGTCTAATTAACTTTGGTTTTCGCTTGCCATCGGCTTATGATAATAGACCATTAACTTTTGACGAATTTTATGATAAAACACATCAAAAAATATTTGTGAGTGCAACACCTGGACCATTTGAAGCAGAAAAAAGTTCGCAAATAGCTGAACAAGTTATCAGACCAACAGGTCTTCTTGACCCTGAAATTACTGTACGCGGTACTGAAGGTCAAATTGATGACTTAATTTCAGAAATTAATATTCGCGTTGAAAAGAAAGAACGTGTTCTTGTTACAACTCTAACAAAGAAAATGGCAGAAAACCTTACTGATTATTTATCTAACCATGGTATTAAAGTTCGCTATATGCATTACGATATTGATACAATGGAACGAATGGAATTAATTCGTGATTTGCGTTTAGGTGAATTTGATGTACTTGTTGGTATTAATCTTCTTCGCGAAGGTCTTGATATACCTGAAGTATCATTAATTGCAATTTTAGATGCAGATAAAGAAGGTTTTTTACGTTCTGAAACCTCACTAATTCAAATTATTGGTCGTGCAGCAAGAAACGCTAATGGACAAGTTATTATGTATGCTGATACAGTTACAAAATCAATGGAAAATGCTATTGAAGAAACTTATCGTAGGCGAGAAAAGCAAATAAAATATAATGAAGAGCACGGTATTGTTCCAAAAACAATTACAAAAGATGTTCGTGAAATTCTTGAAATTTCAAGTAAAGATAAATCAGGTAAAAAACGTATGAGTAAAAGTGAAAAAGAAAAGCTCATAATTCAACTTACAAAGGAAATGAAAGAGGCTGCAAGAATATTAGATTTTGAGTATGCCGCACATTTACGTGATAAAATTGAAAAAATTAAATCGGAGAAATAAATGATACACGATAAAATTATTATTAAAGGTGCAAAAGAGAACAATCTTAAAAATATTGATATTGAAATTCCTCGTGATAAACTTGTTGTTTTTACGGGGCTTTCAGGCTCGGGTAAGTCTTCTTTAGCGTTTGATACCATCTATGCTGAAGGTCAAAGACGTTATATTGAATCTTTGTCATCATATGCAAGAATGTTTTTAGGTCAAATGGAAAAGCCTAATGTAGAGTCTATTGAAGGTCTTTCTCCTGCAATTTCTATTGACCAAAAGACAACATCAAAAAACCCACGTTCAACAGTTGGTACTGTTACTGAAATTTATGACTATTTACGACTTTTATATGCTAGGATTGGTATTCCTCACTGTCCTGTTTGTGGTAGAGAAATTAAACAACAAACGGTTGACCAAATAGTAGACAGTGTTATGAGTTTGCCAGAGGGTACAAAGTTTCAAATTCTTTCTCCAATAGTTCGTGGTAAAAAAGGTGAACATGCCAAAGAACTTGCTAATGCCTTAAAAGCAGGTTTTGTAAGAGCACGAATTGATGGTGAAGTTACTGAACTTTATGAAGATATGAAACTTCCTAAAACATACAAGCATACAATTGAAATTATTGTTGACCGTCTTGTAGTTAAAGAGAGTATAAGAACTCGTCTTGCTGATTCAATTGAAACTACAACTCAGCATTCAGGTGGCAATGTAATAATAGATGTTGTTGGTGATAAGGAGTATCTTTATTCGCTTAACTATGCTTGTCCTGAGCACGGAATTAGTATTGATGAGCTTTCTCCAAGAATGTTTTCGTTTAATAACCCTTATGGTGCATGTCCTACTTGTACAGGCTTAGGTACATTTATGAAGGTTAATCCTGATTTAGTTATTCCTAATAAAAATCTCTCAATTGCTGATGGTGCAATTTGCGCAAGTGGTTGGAGTAAGGCTGATAAAGGCTCAATTTCAGCTATGTATTATACTGCTTTAGGTAAACAATATGGATTTACATTAAAGACTCCAATAAAAGAGATTTCTAAAGATGGTTTAAATGCTATTTTGTATGGTACAAGTGATAAACTTAATATGACAAGACAAACTTTATATGGTACGGGCACTTATTCATCTAATTTTGAGGGTGTTATAAATAATCTTGAACGTCGTTATAAAGAAACAACTAGTGATTGGGCACGATGGGAAATTGAGCAAGTAATGACTGCTTGCGAGTGTCCGGATTGTGATGGTACTCGTCTTAAACCTGAAATACTTTCAGTTACTGTTGGTAGTAAAAATATTAGTGAATTTTGTGATATGTCAGTTACAAAAGCTATCGCTTTTATTAATAATCTAAAACTAACTGAAAAAGAACAATTTATCGCAAAATCAATATTAAAAGAGATAAATAGCCGACTAAATTTCTTAAGTAGCGTAGGACTTGAATATCTTACACTTTCTCGTTCATCAGGAACACTTTCAGGTGGCGAAAGGCAACGTATTCGTTTAGCTACTCAAATTGGCTCTTCGCTTATGGGCGTTGTCTATATTCTTGACGAACCAAGTATTGGTTTGCATCAAAGAGATAACGATAAGCTTCTTGGCACATTGCAACGTCTTCGTGATTTAGGTAATACACTTATTGTTGTAGAGCATGATGAAGATACAATGCGTGCAGCGGACTATATTGTTGATATTGGTCCAGGTGCAGGTGTTCACGGTGGTGAAGTTGTTTGTGCTGGTAGTTTGAATGATATTATTAATTGTAACGATTCAATTACTGGTATGTATCTTTCAGGCAAAAGAAAAATTTTAATTCCTGAAAAACGTCGTAAAGGTAATGGACACTTACTCACAGTCAAAGGTGCTGCTGAGAATAATTTGAAAAATATTGATGTTGATTTTCCTCTTGGTTGCTTTACTTGTATTACTGGTGTTTCTGGCTCAGGTAAATCATCACTAATTAATGAAATTCTTTACAAAAACCTTGCTAACGAATTAAATGGTGCTAAGAAACCAACTGGCAAATTTGATAAAATCTTAGGCCTTGAATATCTTGATAAAGTAATAAACATTGACCAATCTCCAATCGGTAGAACTCCACGTTCAAATCCGGCAACATATACAGGTGTTTTTACTGATATTCGCGAGCTTTTTTCACAAACTCAAGACGCAAAAGTTCGTGGATATAATTCAGGTAGATTCTCGTTCAATGTTAAAGGTGGTCGTTGTGAAGCTTGTCAAGGTGATGGCATTATTAAAATTGAAATGCACTTCCTTGCTGATGTATACGTTCCTTGTGATGTTTGTAAGGGAGCAAGATACAATCGTGAAACTTTAGAGGTTAAGTATAAGGGAAAAAATATTTATGATGTGCTTGAAATGACCGTTGAGGAGGCTCTTGAATTTTTCAGTAGTATTCCAAAAATCAAAAGAAAGCTTCAAACTCTTTATGATGTTGGTCTTGGTTACCTTAAGCTTGGTCAATCCGCAACAACACTCTCAGGTGGCGAGGCACAGCGCGTAAAACTCTCTACAGAACTTTCTAAACGTTCTACTGGTAAAACTGTTTATATTCTTGACGAGCCTACCACAGGTCTACACAGCGCTGATGTTCATAAGCTGATTGACGTATTACAAAAGCTGGTTGATGGTGGAAATACAGTTATTGTAATTGAGCATAATCTTGATGTTATAAAGACCTCTGATTACATCATTGATTTAGGACCAGAAGGTGGAGATAAGGGTGGTACTGTTCTTGTAACTGGTACACCTGAAGAAGTTTCTAAATGCAAGAAATCTTACACCGGTCAATATCTAAAAAAATTATTGTAATACAATAACAAAACTGCCTACAAATTTTAGTAGGCAGTTTCGTTTTATATGTATTTATTTATAAAGTTTATAATTGATTTCCAATAAAGCTCTGGGTCAACACAAGCGTTGCGAGCGTGTGGTGAATTTTCTATTGTTACTTTTTCTTTTTCACTTGCACAAGCCTCGTAAACTACATCAAGCATTTCATATGGAACGAAAGTGTCTTTATCACCGTGAATAAATATAGTAGGTGTTTTTGATTTCTTTAACTTTTCAACTGCTGAAGCTTCTTTAAAATCAAATCCAGAATATAACTTATTTACAGTATTTGCACTGTAGAGAGTTGGAAACTCGTGCATTTTAAAATTATTCTTGATTTTATTACTGAAAATATCCCATACAGATGTAAAGCCACAATCAGCAATAGCTACTTTTACGTTAGTAGGTAAATTTTCACCTGTTGCCATCATTGTTGTCGCTGCACCCATAGACTCACCATGAAGAATAATTTTACTATTAGGATAATTTTCAACAATAAAATTAATCCAGTCAATTACATCTAATCTATCTTTCCAGCCCATCGTTATTACGTTAGATTCACTATCTCCATGACCGTTAAGACTTGGTAAGATTACATTAAAACCCAATTCGTGATATTTTTTAGCGTAAATGCCCATTCCTGCTGGACTAGATGTATATCCATGAACTATAATTACAAATACATTACTTTCTTTTTCGGGAAAAATGAAGTCAGCATGCAAAATTTTATCATCGTTTGTTGATTTCATTGCAAGTTTTTCTTTTGCTGTATTTGCAAACCATTCTTTACCGGTTTCTTTAATTGCATCAAGACGAAGTCGTTCTTCATCTTTTTTACCACTACCACTTGCAATTTTTGCAATTTGTGGATTTTCAAGGCCTTTTTTTGTAAGCGTTACATAATAGAAGAAATTGCCGATTAAAAAATATGTTGCAGCAGCTGATGCGCCGACAATTCCTGCAGTTTTAAGTATTTTTTTTGTTCTCTTTTTCATATTGCATTCCTCCCATAACATTATTTTACAACTAAAAAATATATTTGTCTATGAGTTTTTATATTATTTGATAAAATTTGCAATAATAGTTGTTTTATTTGAAAAAATTTGTTAAAATAAAGTGATATTTTACATAAGAGGTAAAAACTATGGGTAAAGAGTTTACTATTATGAAAACTACATTGTTTGGCGGATTTAAAAAATCAGATGTTTTAGCTTATGTTGAACAGTTACAAACTGAAACCGCTGAAGTTAAAGAAGAACTTGACAGTAAGCGAGAAGAGTCACTTGAGTTAAAGCGTAGGATTGATGAGCTTGAGGTTAAACTTGAAAATCTTTTAATGGTTGGTGATAAATTAGCTATAAAAGAGAAAGAGGTTGCTGATTTAACTGTTAAGCTTGAACTTGCTCTTTCTGACAAGGCTAAGTTGCAAGAAAAAATTGATGAATACGATGAAAAGTCTGAAAAACTCCGTCGTGCTGAAAAGCAGATTGGCGCAGCATATATTGATGCTCGTCGTTATTCTGAAGATATTGTTGACACTGCTAAGTCAAAGGCAAAAGATATTGGCGCTATGGCATCACAAGATGTTAAGCGTGAGGCGCTTGAAATTGAATCGCTTCTCAAAGAGGTTGATGATATTTCAAGAAAGTTCAATACTTCTATTGAACAACTTCATAAAGATGTATATGCACTTAGCACTAAACTTAATATATCAGCATCAACACTTCTTAATCTTCATACTGATTTAACTGGTATTGAAGAGTTAGGATTGGATTTAGATGGTGATGTTGAAAATGATTTTTCAGTAGTTACTTATAGTGAGCATATTGATGCTGATGACAACGATAATGTCAACACCGATTTAGGTGTAGATGAAACTGAAGAAGGTTAATTATGTCTGAGTATACTTTTGATACAATACAGTTAATTGAATATGTTAATATATTAAAAGTTGGAGATAGAGTTAATCTTTCAGGTGTAGTTTATACCGCTCGTGATGCGGCACATAAACGAATTAAGGAATTAATTAATAATGATGAAAAATTACCCTTCGCTTTGAATAATGCCTGTATTTATTATGCGGGACCTACACCAACTCCAAATGGGCTTTCTATTGGTAGTTGTGGTCCTACTACTTCAAATAGAATGGACATATTTGCGCCGCAGCTTTTAGATTTTGGTCTTAAAGCAATGATTGGTAAGGGTCCACGCTCAAAATCTGTTATTGATGCAATTGTTAGAAATAGTGCGGTGTATTTTTGTGCAACTGGCGGTGCTGGTGCTCTTGCAGCAAAGCATATTATTTCTTGTGAAGTAATTGCTTTTGATGATTTGGGTTGTGAATCTATTAAAAAACTTGTATTTGACAATTTTCCATTAATTGTTGGTATTGATTGTAATGGAAATAGTATTTTTGATTTAGGAGAATAAATAATGTATTCACAAATTTGTGAGTTAAGGAATAAAATTATTGAAAAAGAATTTAATAGAATGAACGATATGCAGTTAAAAGCGGTCTTATCAGTTAATGGACCGCTTTTAATTCTTGCTGGTGCTGGTAGTGGTAAGACTACAGTGCTTGTAAATAGAATTGCAAATCTTATGAAATTTGGTTGCGCATATAATTCTAGCGAAGTTAATGCTAGGGTTGATGAAAGCACAATTTCACTTATGAATGCTTATTATAATGGTGATAATTCTATTTATGAAGAAATTAAGCGTGTTTTATCAGTTGATGCACCAATGCCTTGGGAAATTCTTGCATTCACTTTTACTAATAAAGCGGCTAATGAATTAAAAGAAAGACTTGTTCTTCGTATTGGTGAAAGTGCTAATGATATTTGGGCAGGTACATTTCATTCAATATGCGTTCGTATTTTGCGTAGAAATGCAGAATTATTAGGATTTACAAAACATTTTACAATCTACGATACTGATGATAGTAAGCGCATTATGAAGGATTGTCAGCGTCTTTTGAATATTGATGATAAGCTTTTACCACACAAATCTATTCTTGCTGAAATAAGTAAGGCGAAAGATATGCTTGTACCACCTCAAGAATATGTGAATCTCAGTAGTGGTAATTATCGTGAAAAGCAAATTGCTGAGTGCTATGTTAAGTATCAAAAGTTACTTAAGAATGCTGATGCAATGGAGTTTGATGATATTATTTTCTATACTGTAAAGCTTTTACAGGAGAATGATGAAGTTAGAGAATATTATCAAAACAAGTTTAAATATGTGCTTGTTGATGAGTATCAAGACACCAACCATGCTCAATTTATGCTCACAAAACTTTTGTCTGAGGGTTATAACAATATTTGTGTTGTTGGTGACGATGACCAAAGTATTTACAAATTCCGTGGAGCAACAATTGAAAATATTTTAAGTTTTGAAAAGAACTTTAGAGATGCACAAACAATTAGACTTGAACAAAACTATCGTTCAACTCAAAATATTTTAGACGGTGCTAACGCGGTAATTTCTTGCAATCAACAGCGTAAGGGTAAAAATCTTTGGACTTCTAATGGAAAAGGCGATAAGATAATTCTTAATACCCTTGACGATGAATTTGCTGAAGCTAAGTATATAACTGATGAAATTATGAAACAAATGGGCTCTACAAGAAAGTTCAGTGATTTTGCGGTACTTTATAGAATGAATTCTATGTCTAACTCTATTGAAAGAGCGTTGGTTCGTAGTGGCATACCATATAGAATTATTGGTGGTCATAAATTCTATGACCGTATGGAAATTAAAGATGCTATAGCATACTTGTCTATTATTGCTAATCACGATGATAGTGTTCGTTTAGAGCGTATTATAAATGTTCCAAAACGCGGAATCGGTGCTACAACTATTGCTAATGCAAAAGAGATTGCTGATGCACTTGGAATTAGCTTGTTTGAGGTGTTTAAAACATCAAATGAATATGAAAAATTAAAACGTGGCTCTGATAAACTTATTGCTTTTACTCAAATGATTGAAAGTTTTACTGAACTTTTAACAAGAGAGTCAATGTCGTCAGTTTTTATTTCTTTACTTGATGAAACTGGTTATAAAGCAATGACTGTTGCTGATAAAGAAAAAGGCGAAGAAAGATTACAAAACTTAGATGAGCTTAACAACAACTTAATTAAATTTAAAGAAGAGAATTCTGATGCTGAATTGTCCGATTTCCTTGAGGAAGTTGCTTTAATGACTGATATTGACAATTACAATGCTGATACCGACACAGTTGTACTTATGACTCTTCACTCATCAAAGGGGCTTGAATTTCCAGTTGTATTTATTCCAGGTATGGAGGAAGGCGTTTTTCCAGGTGTACAGTCAATGTATGACCCAACTGAAATTGAAGAAGAAAGACGACTTGCATATGTTGGTATTACTCGTGCAAAGCAAAGATTATATCTTCTTAACACTCGTTCAAGAATGATTTTTGGTGCAACAAAATATAATTTGCCTTCAAGGTTTTTAAATGAGTTACCAGCAGAATGTTGTGAAACTTTAGTGAAACCAAGAAAGCCAATTCAACACAAGCCAACTGGTAATAATTCAAAACCAATTTCAAGTGGATTTGGTACTGGCTTTGGCACTCAGCAAAAGAAATCAAGTGATACATTTATTGTTGGTGAAGAAGTAGTGCATCGTGTTTTTGGTAAGGGTATGATTGTTTCACTTAGACCAATGGGTAATGATACACTTATGGAAATTGCCTTTGAAAAAGTGGGAACAAAGAAAATTATGGCAAATATGGGTGCTGTTAAAAAGGCGTAAAATTAAGAGGTCGCAGTTGCGACCTCTTTTTATATACCTAATATTGTAAAACAATCATATTTCCGAAAATGGATTATAAATATTGTGTTGACTTACATGAATTAAATCTCTTTGTTGATTGTATCTATAGAAACTTAATATCAACCCTATTGAGAAATAAATGCAAATATTTGATGAGCCACCAGCACTAAAGAAGGGGAGTGTAATACCAATAACAGGTAATAGCATTAAGCACATTCCAACATTGATGATTACTTGACCTGCAATCATAGCTGCAACACCATAGCACATAACTTTTGTGTTGCCGATTTTGTCATGTCGGCCAGTGCGAATAATTCTTATTACAATAAAGGTAAGTAATAGTAGTGCAAGAACAGTTCCAACTAAGCCTAATTCTTCTCCTATAACTGTGAAAATCATATCATTTTCAGCTTCAGGGATTGCGTTAGGTGTTTGAGTAAGTGAGCCGTTAAATAGTCCTTGGCCAGTAATACCACCGCCACCGATTGCGGCTAATCCACGCTCTTGCTGATAAATTATATCAGGATACAACTCAGGATATGCAAGTGCTAAAAAGCGTTCTTTTTGAATATTGTCAAGTACAAATAACCAAGCTAATGGTAATGCTGCGATTATTAAAAGTCCGCCACCTAAAAAATAACCCCAATGAAGCCCTGAAATGAATAACATTGCTATTGTAATTATAATGAATACTAATGCAGAGCCCATATCACCAGATTTCATAACTAGTAAAATTGGCACTAAGGCATGTGTAGCTAATTGTAAAATTGATAATGGGTGATTAATATTTGACTTTAATTTTTCAAGATGCACACCAAAGGTAATAATATATCCTATTTTAACAATTTCGGATGGTTGAAAGTAAATTGAGCCTAATTTAAGCCATGTTTTAGCGTCAGGTCTCTCAATAGGACCAACACCTACTGCAAAAAGTAAAAGCATAATTCCAATGCAAAACAGCCCTATAAATGGTGCCATTTTCATTATGAATTCATAGTCAACCATTGAAATTACAAGTGCTATTATAATGCCTAAAATACAAGCAGCACACATAACTAAAAAGTCACGTGAAAATTTCCCATTTTCACCAGTGGTCCACATAGTTGCACTTAAAACACATGTACAACCATACGCTGATGCTAATGTGCAAAGTAATAGCAAAATTTTGTCAGTTTCTTTTATGAAATTTTTTATTCCTTTAAAAAAATTCCTCATTATAATACTCCGCAATTAATGTTTTCTTTAATTTTTGCATTAATTTCTTCTCTTGTTTTTAATAACCATTCATTAGAATGTGGGTAATTAGAAAAAGTAATAGAATGTTTTCCGTCTTCTTCTATTATTCTAAGACATTCTTCTTTATTAGTCAACTTTTGTAATGTATTTAATGCTGCCATATCTTGTAATGCGTCATAAAATACCTTCAATCGTAATGATGGGTATGCTGAGCCATCTTTTGCAGGATAAACAACATAACTATCACCTGATGGGAATTTACCACCTGCGTCACTAACTATATAGGGGTCTATGAGCGATTTTGAAAGTTGAGTGAAATAGAAGTTGTAGCCCCAATGTAAAAAGCCTTTAATATTAAATTTAAACATTTGATAACCAATTACACGTGTGCGAACTGAATCGTTACAAAAAAATCTATTTGAAACATATTTACGATTTTGAGCGCTACAGTAATATGTCCATAAGTCATTTACTTTACCAAGAAATTTATCAATATGGTCGTTAGATGGAATAGGTGTTGAAACAATTCCAAGCTTATAAAACCAAACATCAGATAATGCGTCAACAATTTTATATCCTTTATAGAGTTTATGTATAAGTCTTGACGCTTTTGAATAGGGGCGAAGCACTGAAAAATTCGGTTCATCACTAACGTGAATTAAAACGTTATTTTTAAGATTATTTTTTTCAAGATATTTTTTTAATTCAACTGAAAAAACAGTCAAAAACTTTTTATATTCTTTTGAAGTTGCTTTTGTTTCCCACCCAAAGATTTTTTTATATTCACCATCAACGGTTGCCATAATTTTTGGTGCGTGTTTAGCACCCCATTGCGTAAAGAAATGGGCCATTTCAAAATGTGTAATTCCACAACGCTTTGCCATTTCAATCCATTGAGTTAATTTATCAAAATTGAAGTAATAGACGCTGTTATTGATTATAACATCAACTAATTGCACAGTTGGTCTTTCGCTACCTACTTCAGTATCAAGTGGGGGAGTGAAAATCGGTGTGAGAACACAATTCATTCCATGTTCTACCGCTGTTTTTAAATAATTTTCAGTCACGCGCCAGTATTCATTTGAAAAAACATCAAAATTATAATATGACATTAGGCAATCAGTGTGAAACCAGTTAGTGTAAACAAAATTATCAAAATCAAGTTCATAATCAATAACTTCTACATTTAATGATGTTTCTGCAACAATTGTACCATTATCAATTAATTTAATATCTATTAAATTATCTCCAACGCAGTTAGCACAGTTATATATTTCAATCCAGAATACATTAATTCCATTTTTGATTTTCACATTGCTTGAGATTGGTAAAAGTAAGTCAGGGTAGTAGCCATCACTACTGAAACGATAGTAATCATCAGCAACTGCTTTATTCATTGGAAAATCTGATTTAATGTGTTCAACTGAATATGTGCGAATATTAAGTATAGAACTAATCATAAGTTCAGCATCAAAATTACATTCACTTTCTATTACAATTTGAAAAGATTTTTTTTCGTTTTTAAGCATAGAAAAGTTTAACAAAGTATTTGTAGGTACTTTGTCACTGTGAAAAATTTTTTCAAGTGATGAAATTGTTTTGATTTTAATTGCATTTTTCAATAATATCACTCCATAATATTCTAAATAAATTTTAGCTTATTTTTGTTGTTTTGTAAAGATATATAAACTTAATTTAATAGCAAATAAACCTTGCACAACAGCTTATATAGTGTTAAAATATATATTTGAAATTAAAGTGTAGGTGAAATTTTTGAAAAAAAGAGAAGATGTTAGAAATATAGCAATTATTGCTCACGTTGACCATGGTAAGACAACACTTGTTGACGAGTTGTTAAAACAAAGTGGTATATTTAGAAGTAATGAAGTTGTTCAAGATAGAGTTATGGACTCAAACGACCTTGAAAGAGAGCGTGGAATTACAATTCTTTCTAAAAATACTTCTGTTCATTATAACGACATCAAAATTAATATAGTAGATACTCCTGGCCACGCTGATTTCGGTGGTGAGGTTGAACGAATCCTTACAATGGTTGATGGTGTACTTTTACTCGTTGATGCTTTTGAGGGCTGTATGCCTCAAACAAGATTTGTTCTAAAAAAGGCATTAGGTCTTAATAAAAAAGTTATTGTTGTTGTAAATAAAATTGATAGACCTGGTGCTCGTCCTGATGAAGTCATAGATGAGGTGCTTGACTTATTTATTGAGCTTGGCGCAAGTGATGAGCAAATAGAATTTCCTGTTGTATATGCATCAGCAAGAGATGGTTATTCTTCGTTAGATTCTTCTGTACGAAGCGGTGATATGCGCTCATTATTTGATGCAATTATAGAAAATATTGAAGCGCCAACTGGTGATGTTGACGCTCCTTTACAAATACTCTTTTCAAGTTTAGACTATGATGATTACATTGGAAGAATTGGTGTTGGTAGAGTTGAACGAGGTAGAATTAACCGCAATGATATGGTAGTACTTTGCAAAACTGATGGAACACAAGAAAATGTTAGAATTTCACGACTTTATCAATTTGAAGGACTTCGTAGAGTGGAAGTTGAATCCGCTGCGATTGGTGATATTGTTTGTATTTCAGGTATAACTGACTTAAACATTGGTGAAACAATTTGTTCTCCTGATTGCATTGAACCATTACCGTTTATTAAAATTGACGAACCAACTCTTTCTATGAATTTTATTGTAAATGATAGTCCATTTGCAGGTAAAGAAGGCAAGTTTGTAACATCACGTAATCTTCGCGACCGTTTATTCAAAGAAGTTGAAACTAATGTTAGTATGCGCGTTGAAGAAACTGAGTCAACTGATACTTTTAAGGTTTCCGGTCGTGGTGAGTTGCATCTTTCAATTCTTATTGAAACAATGCGTAGACAAGGCTATGAATTTCAAGTGTCGCGTCCAAAGGTAATCACAAAGGTTGAAAATGGTAAACTTTTAGAGCCAATGGAGTTACTAATTATTGAAGTGCCTGAAGAATATGTTGGCGCTGTTATGATGAAAATTGGTGCTCGTCGTGGCGAACTTGAAAATATGGGAACTCGTGATGGTGGCGCAACCCATCTTGAATTTAAAATTCCCGCTCGTGGACTCATTGGTTACCGTTCAGAATTTATGACTGATACAAATGGTAATGGAATTATGAATAATTTATTCGCAGGATATGAAGAATTTAAGGGTGAAATTGAAACTCGTGAGCGTGGTTCAATTGTTGCTCACGAATCAGGTGAAAGTACTGCCTATGGTTTATTTAATACACAAGATAGAGGTCGTTTGTTTATAGGTCCAGGCGTTCCTGTGTATGAAGGTATGATTGTTGGTGAATGTGCAAAGAATGAGGATTTAACTTGTAATATTTGCAAGACAAAGCACCTTACAAACACTCGTGCATCAGGTTCTGATGATGCTTTAAGACTTGTTCCACATACTGTCTTAAGTCTTGAACAATCAATGGAATTTATTAAAGACGACGAACTTATGGAGGTTACACCTATAAGTATTCGTCTTAGAAAAACTATTCTTTCAAAGGATTTAAGACTCAAACAACAGTTCAAGAAAAAATAATCTTATAAAAATTTATATTGGAGGTGACAAAGGTGAAAGGTATGAAGATTGGTATTGATTTTGGCTCTTCATCTCTTAAAATTTATGCTGAAGGTAAAGGTATAGTTGTTGATGAGCCATCAATAGTTGCTATTGAAACTGAAACAGGAAAGCCTATTGCGTTTGGTAAAGCGGCGGATGCTGTGTATGGTAGAACCATTGATGACATTAAAGTTGTTAAAGTAATTCGTAATGGTGTTATCGCTGACTTTGTTCTTGCTGAAAGAATGCTTCGCTATTACTTGCAACGTGTTTGTGGTAATCGTATTTATAAGCCTAATGTTATTATTTCACTTTTGTCAGATATCTCTGCATTAGAAAAGAAAACATTTCTTGATGCTGTTACACTTGCTGGTGCTGGAAGAGTTTGTATGGTTGAAGGTATTCTCGCTTCTGCTTTTGGTTGTGGTGTTGCAACTGACAAAATCGGCGGAAGAATGGTAATTGATATTGGTCACAATGTTACTGAATATGCAATAATATCAATGGGCAGTATTGCTGCAAGTGGTACAATTAGGCGTGGCAGTGATGAAATTGATAAGGCTGTAATTAAGCATTTAAAACGTGACCGTGATATTGTTATTGGTCCACATACGGCAAGAGATATTAAATACAAAATTTCGTCAGCTGAAAAACGTGAATGTGAAATCGCGTTAATGGTGTCTGGCAAAAGTAATTTAGATGAAATGCCTATTTCTTTTGAGATTACATCTAATGAGGTTTTTCCTTATGTTGATGAGCAAATAAATATGCTTGTAAGAGATGTTCATTCGGGAATTTCTCAAATACTTCCTGAGCTTTTAGCTGATGCTGCCGACCACGGAATTTTACTTTGTGGTGGCGGAGGAATGATTTTTGATATAGCTAAACGTATTGAAGATGAATTAGATATTAGATGTCAAGTTGTTGACGAGCCAAGACTTGCAAAAATTCGTGGACTTGGTGAATTAATGATGGATGACCAGTTATTGGAAAACAATGGTTATAGATTTATATTTAAAGACGAAATTCGTGAGAGAATAAGAAAATATGAAAAAATGTAAAGCAAACAGGACGAGGTGGTTAAACCTCGTCCTGTTGTTTAATTAAAATCCAATTTCTTTTGCAGTTTCTTTTAAGAAGTTACAAGATTCAATAAAAGCTGTTCTTTCATTTTCTTTTAAGTCAAGAACTATAATGTCCTCAACACCATTTCTACCAATAATTGCTGGAAGCCCAGCATAAACGCCATCAATACCATATTGACCATTAAGCATTACTGATACGGTTAAGGCGCTCTTCTCATCACCAAAAATTGCTCTTACAATTCTCACAAGCGCCATACCAATTCCGTAATAAGTTGCGGATTTCGCTTTAATAATCTCTTGTGCAGCACCAGTTACATTTTTACCAATTTGATATAAATCTTCAAACTTAAATTTGCCATTTGAAGAATCAACAATATCGTGAATCTTTTTTGTAGTAACATATGCTTGTGACCAAGGAACAATTTCGCTATCACCGTGCTCCCCAATAACATAAGCGTGTACATTTCTTGGGTCAATAGAAAAATAATCGCCAAGTAATGAACGAAGTCGCGCAGTATCAAGTGTGGTGCCACTACCAATTACACGTGAAGGGTCAAATCCTGATAATTCTAAAGTGATTTTGGTCATAATATCAACAGGGTTTGTAGCTACTAAGAAGATACCATCAAATCCACTTTTGATAATTGGGTCAATAATTGACTTAAAAACCTCAAGGTTACGTTTAAGAAGTGCTATTCTTCCTTCGCCTTCTTTTTGTGCAACACCTGCTGCGATTACAACAATGTCTGCGTCATGACAATCGCTATATTCACCATCGTATATCAACATATTTCTTTTTGCAAACGGTAGTCCGTGGTTTAAGTCCATTGTTTCGCCGTGAGCTTTAACCTTGTTAACGTCAATAAGCACAAGCTGGTCACATTCGCCACTGTTTAATAGTGCATAAGCAAAGCTCATACCAACAAAACCAGTGCCAACAAGTGCAACTTTTTTCAAGTCACCATTTTTCATTTTCGTCATCCTTTATTTTATAATTATTTTATACTTTTCAAGCCAATAGTTTATTTGAATAAAATATGCTATTGTTTGTGGAGTAGTCATTAACTGCCCATACCAAGGTTCATGCCTTTCGGTTACGAGTAGTTTTTCCAACTCTGACTTTTTTATAAATGATAACACAGGCGAGGTACTTTTTTCAACGATTTCTTGCAACACATTTGAAACAATTTTCAAATATTCCGGATTATGTGTTTTTGGATATGGACTTTTCTTTCTCCAAAGCACATCTTTAGGCAATATTCCATTTACTGCTTTTCTTAAAAGTCCTTTTTCGTATGAGTTATAGTCTTTATATTCCCAAGGTACTGAATATAAATATTCGGCAATTCTATAATCACAAAATGGCACTCTTACCTCAAGTGCATTATACATACTCATTCTATCTTTTCTATCTAAAAGCGTTTGCATAAACCACTCTAAATTTAATTTCATCATTTCCTTCATTCTTGATTCAAGAGGGGATATGCCATCAATTTTTGATGTATTTATTAGTGTGTCTTTATACCTTGAATACACATAGCTTTCAGCATCAGGTAATTGTATGTCATCTTTTATAAAGGATTTTCTATATTGTGTTGATTGAGCCCAAGGGAAGCCGTTTATTGCTCGAATATTTTTGTCACGATACCAAGGATATCCACCAAAAATTTCATCAGCACATTCGCCAGATAAAGCCACGGTGCAATGCTTTTTAATTTCTTTACAAAATAATAATAGTGATGAGTCAACATCACCCATTCCAGGCAAATCACGAGCATCAACAGCCATATATAAAGCGTTTGCAAGGTCTTTGTTATTAAGCGTAATTAAATGATGTTCGCAATCAAGATATTCAACCATTTTTTTGATGTATTCCGTATCGCTATTAGGTTGAAATTTACTTGTTTTAAAATACTTATCATTATCTTCATAAGTTACAGAAAAAGTCTTAAGCTTTTGACCTTTTTCATTGAAATATGAATTTGCAACTGATGAAATTATACTTGAATCAAGTCCTCCTGATAAAAATGTGCCAACAGGTACATCAGATATTAACTGTCTTGTGATTGCATCTTTTACTAATTCGCGAACTTTTTCAACTGTTTGTTCAAAGTTATCATTATGCTCTTTGTCCTTTAATGTCCAATATTTTATTATTTTAATACCATTTTTGTTATAATATCCACAACAAGCAGGTTTCACTTCGTTAATATCTTTGAATACTCCACACCCAGGTGTTCTACCCGGACCTATAAACATTATTTCAGCAATAGAATTTTCATTAATTATTGGTTCAACATATTTATGCGCCAATAGCGTTTTAATTTCTGAACCAAAAATAAACGAGTTATTTTTCACTGTATAAAATAATGGTTTAACGCCTATTCTATCTCGTGCAAAGAACAATCTTTTTTCATAGTCATCCCAAATGACAAAGGCGAAAATTCCGTTAAATTTATTTACACACTCATCTTTCCATTGTACGTATGATTTTAATATAACCTCAGTATCGGAATGACCTATAAATTTATGTCCATACTGTTTTAATTCGTCACGAACTTCATCGGTATTATATAGTTCACCATTATAAATTAATGTATATTCTTTTTCCCCATATCGTGTTGTCATTGGTTGAATTCCATTTTCAATATCAATGACACAAAGACGCGAATGAATAAGTGCCACATTGTTTTTAATATATATGCCATTTTGGTCAGGTCCTCTCGGTGATAACACCTTTTGCATCTTTAAAAAAGAATCTTTATTTTTTATAACTGCGTTTGAAAATGATACTTCTCCTGCAATACCACACATAAAATCACCTCTAAATTATTGTTTCATAATAGAATATGAAATTAGGTGAAAAAAATACTAGTATAATCTTTTAATTTATAGATTATTGTGTTAATATGTCTTAGGTGATATTATGTTAAGACTTATTAATCATATTGGTTCATTTTTCCCTAAACTTCAAAAAGATTTTAAAATATATGATGGTGAAGTTTTTTCAGAGGTATATGAAGGGGATTTTTATAAAAATGTTCAATATTCAAAATATATAAATGAGAATTTGAATATTCCATTAGATAACGCGGTATTTATTCGTGATTTTGGAGCAAAACCTAACGACTCATCTATAAATAATGCTAAAACTATTAACGATGCCATTGAACATTGTAATAATAATGGTGGTGGCGTAGTTGTTGTAGATTGTGGTGCTTATACAAGTGGTACAATTTATTTAAAAAGCAATGTTATTTTGTATATTGCAAAGGGAGCCTCAATTGTTGCTTCACATTGTAATGATGATTATACTGAAAATGCATTAATTTTTGCGAACAACTGTGAAAATGTTGGGATTATTGGTCCAGGTAAAATTTGTGGTGAAGGCAACTTCTTTTCTCTTGCTCCGCATTTGCCTCCAAAAACTGAACCTTTTTCAAAAACGCTTGATGTATGGGGTTTGCGACAGGAATATAGAAAAAGAATTCGTTTTCCACATAAAAGCAAATACGGATTTTTAATGTTGCTAAAGAATTGTAATAGAGTTAAAGTATTCAATCTAATTCTTGAAAACTCAGCAATGTGGACATTAAATGTTCTTGCTTCAAATGATGTTAATATCTCAAATGTAGTAGTAAATAATAATCGTCATGTTGCTAATTGTGATGGAATTGATATTTGTGGGTCGTCAAATGTTATTGTTAAAAATTGTTTTGTTTCTACAGCTGATGACGGAATTGTACTTAAAAATAATATGGGTATAGCAACCTCAGGTGATGACGGACTTAAAATCAAGAATAATCTTGATTTTTCTAGTAGTCGTGGTATGAGTAATGTTTACATTCACGATTGTGAAGTAATTTCTTGTACAAATGCATTTAAAATTGGCACTGAAACATCTTTAGATATTTGTGATATTACGGTTGAAAATTGTAAGTTCTATTTAACTGATATTTACCCTGCAGGAGTTAGTGGCATTTCAATAGAATCTTGTGATGGTGCTATAGTTAGCAATGTGGATATTTCAAATATAGAAATGGATTCAATGGCTTGTCCAGTTTTTATACGATTATGCAATCGTAATGGTGATAATAAAAACGAACTTGATGGAAGAGGGGAAATCAAGAATATTTCTATTAAAAATATTGTGGCAAAAAACATTGAAATTCCTGTAATGATTATGGGTATTCCAAAACAAAAGATATTTGATGTTAATCTTAAAAACTTTGATTTAAGCTATGCAAACGGAAAAGATTACTTTGATTTTAGATTTAAAATACCTGAACAGGAAAAAGAATACCCTGAATGTAATCGCTTTAGAAATATTAATGCTTTTGGCATTTTTGTAAGACATGCTAAAAATATTTCATTGAGTAATTTTAAAGTTTTACCACGAAAACACTCGCTTCGTAAGTTTAAGAAAATTATTGATTGCGAAAACTTCAGTATTAAATAAGGAGTTAATTATGGATATTCGTGAAAAAATGCATAGCGGAGATTTATATTTATCAATGGATGAAGATTTATTTAAAGAGCAACTTACATACCTTGATAAATTATATGATTTTAATGTAACAAGACCTTTAGAGCTTGAAAAACGTACCCAAATGCTTAAAAAAATGTTCGCTGAAATAGGGGATGATTGTTATATTGAGCCACCGCTTCATGCAAATTGGGCAGGCAAACATGTACATTTCGGTAAAGGTGTTTATGCTAATTTTAACCTGACTCTTGTTGATGATACTCATATTTACATTGGTGATTATACAATGCTTGGACCTAATGTTGTGATTGCAACTGCTGGTCATCCAATATTACCTGAACTTAGACCTTTAGCGTATCAGTATAATATGCCTGTTCATATTGGTAAAAACTGTTGGCTTGGTGCAGGCGTTATTGTGTTACCTGGCGTAACTATTGGTGATAATGCAGTAATTGGTGCAGGTAGTGTTGTAACTAAAGATATTCCTGCAAATGTAGTAGCAGTTGGTAATCCTTGTAAGGTTTTACGCGAAATTAACGGACACGATAAGGAATATTATTTTAAAAATAGAAAGATTGAGTTATAAAATTTAAGCACACCGATTGGTGTGCTTAAATTTTATATAACATCAATAATTGTTAGCTCATTTTTGCAAACTTTAAACTTAATTTGCATATCACCATAACTCATACCATAAACTCTTTCATTGTCATCTTGATAAGAAGGTCGTGGGTCATGCTTTAATGTTTCAAACAATCCGTCAAGTAAATCAAATGGTATTTTCTTTAAAAGTTCATCACTACACTTAACTGTAAGTAGACCATCCGCGTTACACAATGCAAATCCATTTGATGCTTCACTATGTATGTCAGTGTATGGTAAATATGGTTTAATATCGTAAATAGGAGTTCCATTCATTAAATCAGCACCACTTACATAAAGTACAGTTCCTAAGGTTTCATCAAAGTTTATTTCTTCAATTTTTACCGACGAAAGACCGATATGATTTGGTCTAAAAGGAGAACGCGTTGCAAATACACCTATACGCTCATTACCACCCAGTTTCGGCGGTCTTACGGTTGAGGTAACATCTTTATTTATTGTTTCTGAAAACTGCCATAAAAGCCATATATGAGTGAATTGCTCAAGTCCTTTAAAGTAATCTTTTGAACTAAATTCTTTCTTAAAAACAATTTTTGATATGATGCTTTTTGTAAGTCCGCTTTGTCTTGGAATGCCGAATTTTTCTTTATAGTCATTATAAATATAGCCTATAACTTGAATATTAAAATTGTTACTCATTTTATCACCAAATTAATTATATCACGTTTTTATAATTTAAGTTGAATTTTTTTAAAAATTATGGTAGAATAATACTAATAAATTTTTTAGGAGTGATTTTAATGGAACTTAAAGGTTCAAGAACTGAAGCAAATCTTATGACTGCGTTTGCAGGTGAATCACAGGCAAGAAATAAATACTCTTACTATGCATCAAAGGCAAAAAAAGATGGTTATGTTCAAATAGCACAAATCTTTGAAGAAACTGCGAACAATGAAAAAGAACATGCAAAAATTTGGTTTAAGCTTCTTCATGATGGCGGTATACCAACAACTATTGAAAATCTAAAAGATGCTGCTGAAGGTGAAAACTACGAGTGGACTGAAATGTACGCTGAATTTGCAGTAGTTGCTAAAGAAGAAGGTTTTGACCATATTGCAGCGCTTTTTGAAATGGTTGCTAAAATTGAAAAGGAACATGAAGAAAGATATAAGAAGTTGCTTGCTAACATTGAAGGTGGCGTTGTATTCTCAAAAGACAACGATATTGTTTGGATTTGTTCAAACTGTGGACACGTTCATATAGGTAAAAAAGCACCTGAAATGTGTCCTGTATGCGCTCATCCACAAGCATACTTTATGGAAAAAGCAAACAACTATTAAAATGTACAAAAAGTGAGGTAGAAATACCTCACTTTTTTACATATATTGTGCTTGGAATTTATTGACATACAATATATAAATATGATATTATTTATAAGAACGAATTTTGTAATTTCTTAGGTGATAAAATGAAACAGTTAATTAAAAATGCAACTATATTTTATGAATCACAATTCATTAAAAAAGATATTTTAATTGACAGCGGAATTATTGCCGAAATTTCTAACTCATTAGCGCCTGATTGTGCTGATGTTGTGTATAATTTTAACGATTTATATGTTTTTCCCGGTTTTACTGATGTGCATGTGCATCTTCGTGAGCCGGGTTTTTCTTATAAAGAAACAATTAAGACTGGTACAATGGCGTCAGCAAGAGGTGGTTATACGTCGGTTTGCTCAATGCCTAATTTGAATCCCGTTCCTGATTCAATTTCTCATTTACAAGAGCAAATTGATATTATTCAAAAAGATGCTGTAATAAATGTTTACCCATATGCATCAATTACTGTTGGGCAAATGGGTGAAAAACTTTCCGACCTTGTAGGAATGTCTAATATGTGTATTGCATATTCCGATGATGGTCGTGGCGTTCAAAGTGATGAAATGATGTTTAATGCAATGAAAATCGCGAAAGAAAATGGCAAAATGATTGTAGCACATTGTGAAGTAAATGATTTGCTCCAAGGCGGCTATATTCACAAAGGTCAGTACGCTGAAAAAAATGGACATCGTGGTATTTGTTCAGAAAGTGAATGGAAACAAATTGAACGTGATATTGAACTTGCAAAACAAACAGGTTGTGCTTATCATGTTTGCCATATTTCAACAAAGGAAAGTGTTGATTTAATTCGTCAAGCAAAGAAAGACGGCATAAATATTACTTGCGAAACAGGTCCACATTATCTTGTACTTTGTGATAAAGATTTACAAGAGCATGGTAGATTTAAAATGAATCCACCACTTCGTGACGAGAGTGATAAAGAAGCTCTTATTCAAGGCATACTTGATGGAACAATTGATATGATTGCCACCGATCATGCTCCACACAGTGCCGAGGAAAAGAGCAAAGGTCTTGAAAAGAGTAATATGGGTGTTGTAGGAATTGAAACAGCATTTCCTGTAATGTACACATATTTTGTTAAAACAAATATCATTTCTCTTAAAAATCTTATTGAATTGCTTTCTATAAACGCTAATAAGAGATTTAATATTGGTACTGAGATTAAAGTTGGCGAGAAAGCAAACTTAACAGTATTTGATTTAAATGAAAAATATACTGTAAATCCTAACGATTTTCTTTCAATGGGTAAAAGTACTCCTTTTGAGGGAATGGAAGTATATGGTAAATGTAAAATGACAATTTGCAACGGTAATGTTGTATGGGAGGATAGATAATGTATCAAGGGTTTTATGAAATTAAATCCAATAAAAAACTGACTGATAGCATATTTGAAATGGTGCTTGATGGTGATACATCTTCAATTACTGCACCAGGTCAGTTTATTAATATTAAGCTAGACGGCTTTTACCTTCGCAGACCAATTTCAATTTGCGATTATGATGATTCTACTATCACAATAATCTACAAGGTTGTGGGTGAAGGTACAGAAGTAATGAGTAAAATGAATTCAGGCGAAAAGCTTGATGTTCTTTGTGGACTTGGTAATGGTTTTGATACTTCAAAATCAATGAATAAGCCAGTGCTTATAGGTGGTGGTGTTGGTGTGCCACCAATGTTTAATCTTTGTAAAAAACTTATCAGTGAAGGTAAAAAAGTAACTGTCATTCTTGGATTTAACATAAAAGATGAAATCTTTTATGAAGATGAATTCAAAAAACTTGGTGCTGAAGTTATTGTTACAACTGTTGATGGCTCTTATGGTATCAAAGGATTTGTTACTGATGCACTTAAAGAAATTGAATATTCATATTTTTATACCTGTGGTCCAATGCCAATGTTTAAGGCTATTGAATCAACCGCTACAACAAGTGGGCAATATAGCTTTGAAGAGAGAATGGGTTGTGGATTCGGTGCTTGCATGGGTTGCTCTTGTAAGACTAAATATGGTAACAAGAGAATTTGTAAAGATGGTCCAGTACTTGAAAGAGAGGAAATTATATGGTAAATACAAAAGTTAATCTTCTCGGAATAGAAATTGATAATCCTATAATTCCTGCAAGTGGTACTTATGGATTTGGTTATGAATTTGCTGAACTTTATGATATAAATATTCTTGGTACATTTTCTTTTAAGGGTACTACTAAAGAACCTCGTTTTGGTAATCCAACACCACGAATTGCTGAATGTAGCGCTGGTATGATTAACTCTGTTGGACTTCAGAATCCTGGTGTTGACAAAGTTATAAGTGAAGAACTTCCAAAATTAGCAAAAGTATTCAACAAACCTGTAATGGCAAATGTTAGTGGTTTTTCGGTTGAAGAATATGCTTATACTTGCGAGAAAATTGATGCTTGTGAGCAGGTTGGTTGGATTGAAGTAAATGTATCGTGTCCTAACGTTCATAATGGTGGTATGAGTTTCGGTACTGAACCTCAAGCTGTTGAAAAAGTTGTAAAAGCAGTTAAGAGTGTTACAACAAAACCAATCGTTATTAAACTTTCACCTAATGTTACTGATATTGTATCAATTGCTAAAGCTGCAGAATCAGCTGGTGCTGATGGTATCAGTTTAATTAACACATTACTTGGCATGAGAATTGATATTAAACGCCGTAAGCCTGTAATCGCTAATAAAATGGGTGGTTTTTCAGGTTCTGCCATTTTCCCTGTTGCAGTTAGAATGGTATATCAAGTTTATGATGCAGTAAAAATTCCAATTATTGGTATGGGTGGCATTTCAACAGCAAAAGATGTAATAGAAATGATGTTGGCAGGTGCTACTGCAGTACAAGTAGGTGCGGCAAACCTAGTTGACCCATTTGCATGCAAGACTATTATTGATGATTTGCCAAATGAATTAGCTAAGCTTAATGTAAATGATATAAATGAACTTATAGGAGGAGCACACTAATGGGTAAAGACGTAATTATTGCTTGTGACTTTTCAAGCAAGGCAGATGTAATGGCTTTTCTTGGCAAATTTACTGATGTTAAGCCATTTGTAAAAATTGGTATGGAGCTTTATTATGCTGAAGGTCCATCAATCGTTAAGGAAATTAAGGCAAGAGGACATAAAATTTTCCTTGACTTAAAGCTTCATGATATTCCTAATACAGTAAAAAAATCAATGGCAGTTCTCTCAAATCTTGATGTTGATATGACAAATCTTCATGCAGGTGGTGCAATTCCAATGATGGAAGGTGCCCTTCAAGGTCTTACAAGACCAGATGGCACAAGACCAATTCTTATTGCAGTTACCCAACTTACATCAACAAGCCAAGAAGTTATGGAAAGAGATTTACTTATTAAAGAACCTATTGATGAAGTTGTTATGCACTACGCGCATAACGCCAAAATTGCAGGTCTTGATGGTGTAGTTTGCTCTCCACTTGAGGCTGATAAGGTTCACAACAAGTGTGGTAAGGATTTTGTTACAGTGACACCAGGAATTCGTTTTGCTGATGGTGACATTGGTGACCAAGTTCGTGTTATGACACCTGAAAAAGCAAAAGAAGCAGGTTCAGACTATATTGTTGTAGGTAGACCAATTACAGCAGCTGCTGACCCAGTTGCTGCATATAAAAGATGCATCGCTGAATTCGTAGGATAAGGAGATATTTAAATGGAAGCTTATAAAAGAGAATTTATACAATTTTTAGAAGATGCTGGTGTTCTAAAGTTCGGTGATTTTACAGCTAAAAGTGGTAGAAAAATACCTTATTTTGTTAATGCAGGTATGATTAAAACTGGTGACCAAATTACCAAGATGGGTGAGTTTTACGCAAAAGCTTATTTTGATAAACTTGGTAAGAAAAATGCTGTACTTTACGGACCTGCTTATAAAGGCATTTCTTTATCAATTTCAGCAGCAGTTGCTCTTTCAAAGAATGGTCTTAATGTTCCTTTCTTCTTCAATCGTAAAGAAGTTAAAGACCATGGTGAAGGCGGCACTTTTGTTGGTTATATCCCAGAAGCAGGTGAAGAAATCGTCATTATTGAAGACGTTATTACAGCAGGTACTGCTATCCGTGAATCAATGGATATTCTTAAGCAACTTAAAGACACAAAGGTTATTGCTACCTTCATTATGGTTGACCGTAAAGAAAAAGGTCAGTCAGAAAAAGGTGCTATGCAAGAAATTGAAGAGCAATTCGGGTTCCCAGTGTATTCAGTAGTTGATGTATATGATATTATTGAATACCTTGAAGAAGATGAAAAAAATCGCGAAAACGTTGAAAGAATTAAAAAGTACCTTGAAGTAAATGGTGCTAAATAATAAGGGGTAATTTTATGAGAAGTCTTATTGATATTCAAGAGCTTTCAGTAAATGAGATTGATGAACTTATTACTGTTGCAAATGATATAATTGACAATCCCGCAAAATATAGTGAAAAATGCAAAGGAAAGATTCTTGCTACACTTTTCTTTGAGCCATCAACGAGAACAAGATTAAGCTTTGAATCAGCTATGTATAGATTAGGTGGTAATGTTCTTGGTTTCTCTGAAGCGCAAAGCTCTTCATCAGCAAAAGGTGAGAGTGTTGCTGATACTATTCGCACTGTAGGTTATTATGCTGATATTATCGCAATGCGTCATCCCAAAGAAGGTGCGCCTATGGTTGCTTCAATGAACACTAATATTCCTGTTATTAATGCAGGTGATGGTGGCCATAATCATCCCACACAAACTCTTACTGATTTGCTTACAATTCAACGTGAGAAGGGTAGATTTAATAACCTTACAATTGGTTTTTGTGGTGACCTTAAATTCGGTAGAACAGTGCATTCACTTATAGGTGCTATGTCAAGATATGAAAATGTAAAATTTGTTCTTATATCACCTGATGAATTAAAAGTTCCTGAATACATTAAACAAACGGTTCTTGAAGCAAAAAATCTTAAATATGTTGAAACAACATCACTTGAAGATGCTATGCCTGAACTTGATATTCTTTATATGACAAGAGTTCAACGCGAAAGATTCTTTAATGAACAAGATTATATTCGTCTTAAAGATAGCTATATTCTTACTCCGCAAAAACTTCAAAATGCAAAAAATGATTTATGTATTATGCATCCGCTTCCACGCGTTAATGAGATTTCAGTTGCAGTTGATAAAGACCCTAGAGCATGTTATTTTAAGCAAGTTAATAATGGTAAATTTATTAGAATGGCGCTTATTATGAAATTGTTGGAGGTAAAATAAATGATTATCGGACAAATTAAAGACGGAATCGTATTAGACCACATTACAGCAGGTCTTGGAATGACTCTTTACAATTTTTTAGGACTTGATAAGCTTGACTGTCAAGTAGCACTCATTAAGAACGCTGACAGCAATAAAATGGGTAAGAAAGACATTATTAAAATTGATAGAGTAATTGATATTGATATGGATGCTCTTGGTTATCTTGACCCAGGTGTTACCGTAAATATCATTAAAGATGGTAAACTTGCCAAAAGACAAAATATTGATATTCCTGATAGAATTGAAAATGTTATTAAGTGTAAAAATCCACGTTGTATTACAACTGTTGAGCAAGAATTACCACACATTTTCACTTTAAGAGATAAAGAAAATCGTGTTTATCGTTGCCTTTATTGTGAAAGTAAAGCAAAATAAAAATTTATACAAAAATATTTGTTTTTTTACATTAATTTTTGGCATATGAAATTGTTACTTTAATTGACATTAAGTAACAAAATATATTATAATATTTAAGTAAAATTCTATATTACCGTGTAACTGACGGAATCAAGTGGAGCACCACAGAGGAGCACGGGATTTTTAAGCCGACCGTCTGGGCAGTTCTATTTGTTAAATACAGGATAGGACTGTCCTTTTATATTTTTTTGGAGGTATTTATGAAAAAAGTTGGTATTGTAATGGGAAGCGATAGTGACCTTCCTATCATAAAAAAAGCAACAGCTGTATTAGATGATTTAGGAATTCCTTATACAGTAAATATATATTCAGCACATAGAACACCTGAGCAAGCTCGTGACTTTTCTTTGAATGCAAGAGCGAATGGATATGGTGCAATTATTGCTGCTGCTGGTATGGCTGCACACCTCGCTGGTGCAGTTGCAGCGAATACAACACTTCCTGTTATTGGTATTCCTTGCGCTTCTTCATATCTTGATGGTATGGATGCCCTTCTTTCAACCGTACAAATGCCATCAGGCATTCCAGTTGCAACCGTTGCAATAAATGGTGGCGCAAATGCAGCTTTGCTTGCAGCACAAATTATTGCAGTTAATGATAAAGAACTTGCGGAGAAACTTGACCAAATGCGTAAAGATGCAGCTGAAATTGTTCTGAAAAAAGACGCTGATGTAATGTCTAAATTAAATTCATAAAAATTTATATTCATATAAAGGAGTTATAACCATGGAAAAACTTTACACAGGTAAAACAAAAGATGTATTTAAACTCGCAAACGGCAATTGCCTTCTTAAATTTAAGGATGATTGCACAGGTAAAGATGGCGTGTTTGACCCAGGCGAAAATGCTGTTGGTCTTACAATTGATGGTGTTGGTGATGTTAACCTTCGTATGTCAATTTATTTCTTTGAAAAAGTTAATGCAGCAGGTATTAAAACTCACTATGTAAGTGCAAATCTCCAAGATACTACAATGGAAGTACTTCCTGCTAAAGTATTCGGTCACGGTCTTGAAGTTATTTGCCGTCATAAAGCAGTTGGTAGTTTTATTCGTCGTTATGGCGATTATATTGAAGAGGGTGCAGACCTTCCAGCATATGTTGAAATGACATTTAAGAATGATGCAAAAGGTGACCCACTTGTTATTAAAGATGCTCTTGTAGCACTTGGCGTTATGACTGATAAACAATATGATGATATTAAAGAAATGACACAAAAAATCACTCAAATTGTTGCTGATGACCTTAAAGAAAAAGGACTTGTACTTTATGACATTAAATTTGAGTTTGGTTATGACCCAGATGGTAATGTAATGCTTATTGATGAAATCGCATCAGGTAATATGCGTGTATATAAAGATGGCAAATACATTGACCCAATGACACTTTCAGAACTTTTCTTTGCATAAGAGGTATTTTTATGGGTGGTTTTTTTGGCGCAGTCAGTAAAAACGATACAGTTTTAGATGTATTTTTTGGTACTGACTATCACTCTCATCTTGGTACTCGTCGTGGTGGCATAGCCGCATACGATAAGAACGTAGGATTACAACGAAAAATTCATAAAATTGAAAACTCACCATTTAGAACTAAGTTTGAAAATATTTCAAATCAAATGAAAGGTACTGCCGCTATTGGTTGTATAAGTGATTCTGACGCGCAGCCATTGCTTGTTCGTTCTAAAATTGGTCTTTATGCTATTTGTATTATAGGTTTAATAAACAATAAAGAAGAACTTGTTGAAGATTATCTTTTTACAAATGGTGGACATTTTGGTGCAATGACTAATGATGGTATCAACTCAACTGAACTTGTTGCAGCAATTATCAATCAAAAAGATAATTTTGCCGATGGTATTGCATATGCTCAAAGTCTTATTGAAGGTACAGCGTCAATTTTAATTCTTACTAATGATGGTAAGATAATTGCTGCTCGTGATAGATTAGGTAGAATTCCTGTGCTAATCGGTAGTCGCGATGATGGATATTGTGTTTCATTTGAAGATTTTGCTTACAAAAAGCTAGGTTATAATGACTTTAAAGAGTTAGGGCCTGGTGAAATCGTTGAGCTAACTGCTGAAAATGCAACAGTATTACGCGAAGCAGGTAAACAAATGAAAATATGTGCATTTTTATGGTCTTATTACGGATACTCTACATCTTGCTACGAAGGTGTAAATGTTGAAGTAATGAGATATAAAAATGGAAAAATTATGGCTCAATGTGACCGTGAAAATAATATATCACAAAACATTGATTATGTAAGTGGAGTTCCTGATTCAGGCACTCCTCACGCTATTGGTTATGCGAATGAGAGTGGAATTCAATTTGCTCGTCCATTTATTAAATATACACCAACATGGGCAAGAAGTTTTACTCCAACTAATCAAAACGAGCGTAATAGAGTTGCGAAAATGAAGCAAATTCCTGTTCACGATTTAATTGAAAACAAGAAATTGCTTTTTGTTGATGACAGTATTGTTCGTGGTACTCAACTTCGTGAAACAGTTGAATTCCTTTATGAAAATGGTGCGAAAGAGGTTCATATTCGTTCCGCTTGCCCGCCAATTATGTATGGTTGTAAATATCTTAATTTTTCAAGAGCTACATCTGACATGGAGCTTATCGCTCGTAGCACAATAGTTGAACTTGAGGGTGAAGATGGAATCAATTATATTGATGAATATATTGATGCTAAAACCGAAAGAGGTAAGGCTCTTAGAAATGCAATTTGTGAAAAATTACATTTTACATCACTTGAATTCCAGTCAATTGACGGAATTATTGAGGCAATTGGACTTCCTTCGGATTGTATTTGCACATATTGTTGGAATGGTAAAGGTTAATTAAAATAATAATTCTTCAAAAGGAGAACTAAAATGAAAAATTCTATGTCTGAAAGCTATGCAGCAGCTGGCGTTGATATTACTGCTGGCTACAAAGCTGTTGAGCTTATGAAAAAACACGTTGCAAGAACTCGTAATGAAGGTTCTATAGACGATGTAGGCGGTTTTGGCGGATGTTTTGACTTAAGTTGTGTTGCTGGAATGGAACATCCTATTTCCGTTTCTGGTACTGATGGTTGTGGTACTAAAGTTAAATTAGCAATTCTTATGGATAAGCACGACACAATCGGTATTGATGCAGTTGCTATGTGTGTAAACGATATTATTTGTTGTGGAGCACGCCCTTTATTCTTCCTTGACTATATTGCTTGCGGAAAGAATATTCCGGAAAAGATAGCTGCTATTGTTGGCGGTGTTGCTGAGGGCTGTGTGCAGTCCGGTGCTGCACTTATTGGTGGAGAAACCGCAGAACATCCCGGTTTAATGCCCGAGGAAGATTATGACCTCGCTGGGTTTGCTGTAGGATTGGTTGATAAGAAAAAGATAATCGATAACACAAAAATGGCTGCTGGCGATGTTGTAATCGCTCTTCCTTCAACCGGAATTCATTCAAATGGATTTTCTCTTGTAAGAAAAGTTTTTGATATTGATAACAATCCGGCAAATCTTTATGTTGCCAACGACGAACTCGGAGGAAAATCTATCGCCGAAACCTTACTTACACCTACACGCATTTACGTTAAATCTGTTCTTGCTTTGCTTGGAAAGGTTGACGTTAAGGGGATTTCGCACATTACAGGCGGCGGATTTTACGAAAACATTCCC
>JAZLET010000156.1:0-1802 GCA_045615405.1 Candidatus Fimenecus sp. | reverse complement strand
CTCTTATGTGGCTGAAGCGTTGGCTCGTTGTGGTGTTGGCAAAATGACTGTTGTTGACAAAGATACTATTGACCTTACAAACATTAACCGTCAGTTATATGCTCTCCATTCAACAGTTGGCAAAAACAAGGCGGATGTGGCGAAAGAGCGTATTCTTGACATTAACCCAAACTGTGAAGTTACACCAATTGTTAAAATGTATTTACCTGAAAATGCAAACGAATTCAACCTTTCACAATACGATTATATTATTGACGCTATTGACAATGTTACAGCGAAAATTGATTTAGCAATCAAGTCACAAGATTTGGGTATTCCAATGCTCGCATCTATGGGTACAGGTAACAAGTTAGACCCTACCGCATTTAAGATTACTGATATTTACAAAACCGACACTTGTCCCCTTTGCCGAGTAATGAGAAGAGAATTGAAAAATCGTGGTGTTAAAAAGTTAAAGGTGCTTTATTCAACTGAAATTCCTAAAAATGACGGCGAAAGAACACCTGCAAGCATCAGCTTTGTACCAAGCGTGGCAGGACTGATTATTGCAAGTAGTGTTGTTGAAGATTTAATTAAATAATGCAAAGTGAAGAGTTTGCGACGCGATTATAATTTACAAATTGTTCATTGACTTGAAAATTATAAAATAGTAAAATATTGACAATACTTTTCATATAGATTTTTGAGGTAGAAATATGAGTTTAATTGAAATTCGTGATATTTACAAAATTTATAATCCCGGTGAAAACGAAGTAAGAGCGTTAGACGGCATCAACTTAACTGTTGAACATGGTGAATTTCTTGCTATTGTTGGTCAGTCCGGCTCAGGTAAATCAACACTTATGAATATGTTGGGACTTTTAGATGTTCCTACAAGTGGCACATATATTCTTGACGGTGTTGACGTTAAAAATATGACTGATGACGAGTTATCTGAAATCCGCAACAAAGAAATCGGCTTTATTTTTCAGGGCTTTAACTTAATTCCAAGTCTTACCGCTGTTGAAAATGTTGAGCTTCCTCTTGTTTACCGTGGAATGAAGAAGGAAGAGCGCAACAAACTTGCTCTTGAAGCATTAGAGCGTGTTGGACTTTCACACCGTCTTGACCATTTGCCAAAGCAAATGTCAGGTGGTCAACAACAGCGTGTTGCTATTGCAAGAGCCGTTGCGGCAAGACCCCCTATTATTCTTGCTGACGAGCCAACGGGTAACCTTGACTCGCACTCAGGTATTGAAGTTATGAAAATTCTTCATGAACTACACGAGGAAGGTCGCACAGTTATTCTTATTACACACGATAACGACATTGCTAACGAAGCAACACGCATTATTCGTGTTCAAGACGGTCAAATTATTTCAGATATTATCAACAAATAACAGTTATTTGTTTAGTTATAGAAAATAATACTATATATAGAGAAAAATGTTACCAAAAAGTGTAGCATTTTTCTTTTTTTTATGTTAAAATTTGTATTTGTATAATTATATTGTATATCTATATGCAATTGGAGGAGAAAAAGATGAAAAGAAAAAGTATTATGAAATAACTTTTCTGTGTAATCCTTGCAGTTGTAGTGTTTGCTGTTAGTATTCCATTTACAGCAATTGCCGCTACTACTGATGACGTGAATTTCGTTATTTTAAGCGACCTTCACTATTTTGCTGAATCAGCTATGGGTTATTCAGATGAGGACCGAGCAGAATTTAATGAAATGATGCTTATGAATAATGCTACAAGCGCTATTGCACCTGAAATTACAGATGCTGCTCTTGCTAACATTACTGCTAAGGCACTTGCAG
>JAZLET010000155.1:0-6160 GCA_045615405.1 Candidatus Fimenecus sp. | reverse complement strand
CATTTTTCTTGAATGTCTTACCTTTTCAGTATTTGTGAAGATTTCCATTCCCTCATTAACTGGGAATACGCAAGCAGCAACAAGGCTTCTTGCACCCTTAACTTCTACCATACACATACGGCAAGCACCGATTTGGTTAATGTCTTTAAGGTAGCAAAGTGTAGGGATTTCAATACCCGCATAGCGAGCAGCTTCAAGGATAGTGCTGCCCTTTGGTACTGAATAAGGTTTATTATTAATTTTAATGTTTACCATTATTTTGCACTCTCCTTATTTCTTAATAATTGCTTTAAACTTACATGAGTCAATACATACGCCACACTTAATACACTTATTAGCGTCAATTTCATGTGGGTTCTTAACTGTACCTGTGATAGCGCCAACTGGGCACTTTCTAGCACAAAGTGTACAACCTTTACATGCATCAGCAACGATTTCATACTTAACAAGTTTCTTACAAACACCTGCTGGACAAGTCTTATCAACAACGTGAGCAATATACTCATCCTTAAAGAATTTAAGAGTTGCAAGAACGGGGTTTGGAGCTGTTTGACCAAGACCGCAAAGTGAGTTCTCTTTAATATAGTAGCAAAGCTCTTCAAGTTCATCAAGGTCTTTAAGAGTAGCCTTACCATCAGTAATCTTGTCAAGCATTTCACGAAGTCTCTTTGTACCGATACGGCAAGGTGTACATTTACCGCAAGATTCATCAACTGTGAAGTCAAGGAAGAACTTAGCGATATCAACCATACAGTTGTCTTCGTCCATAACGATAAGACCACCTGAACCCATCATACAACCGATTGCTGTAAGGTTATCAAAGTCAATTGCTGTGTCAAGGAGGGAAGCAGGGATACAACCACCTGAAGGACCACCTGTTTGAGCAGCCTTAAATTTCTTACCATTTGGAATACCGCCACCAATTTCGTAAATAACGTCACGAAGTGTTGTACCCATTGGAACTTCAACAAGACCTGTGTTGTTAATCTTACCACCAAGAGCAAATACCTTTGTGCCCTTTGATTTTTCAGTACCCATTGATGCAAACCATTCTGCACCCTTGAGAAGAATTTGTGGAACGTTAGCAAATGTTTCAACGTTGTTTTCAACTGTTGGTTTGCCGAAAAGACCTTTAACTGCTGGGAATGGTGGACGAGGTCTTGGTTCACCACGGTTACCTTCAATAGAAGTCATAAGAGCTGTTTCTTCACCACAAACGAAAGCACCAGCACCAAGACGGATGTGAAGGTCAAAGTCAAAACCTGAATCAAAAATGTTTTTACCAAGAAGACCATATTCTTTAGCTTGGTCAATAGCAATTTGAAGTCTGTTAACTGCGATTGGGTATTCAGCACGAACGTAAACGTAACCTTCAGTAGCGCCTACTGCATAACCACAAATAGCCATAGCTTCAATAATACAGTGTGGGTCACCTTCAAGAACTGAACGGTCCATGAATGCACCTGGGTCACCTTCGTCAGCGTTACAAACAACGTATTTTTGGTCAGCGTCGTTAGCAGCACAGAAGCTCCACTTAAGACCTGTTGGGAATCCACCGCCGCCACGGCCACGAAGACCTGATTCCTTAATTACGTTAATAACGTCTTCAGGTTTGTATTCAGTTAAGCATTTTGCAAGTGCTTGATAACCGTCGTATGCTATGTACTCATCAATATTTTCTGGGTCAATAACACCGCAGTTACGAAGAGCAACACGCTCTTGCTTAGCATAGAAGTTTGTTTCGTTAAGAGATTTAATTTCATCTGATGTTACTGTTTCATCATAAAGAAGACGAGTAACAATTCTACCTTTAAGAAGATGCTCTTCAACGATTTCAGGAATATCATCAACCTGAACTTGTGAATAGAAGCTACCTTCTGGGTAAACAATCATAATTGGGCCGAGAGCACAAAGACCAAAACAACCTGTTCTGATAACTTTGATTTCTTCTGTTAAGCCTTTTTCAGCAATTTGAGTTTCAAGAGCCTCAATAATTGCTTGGCTGTTTGAAGAGGTACAACCGGTACCGCCGCAAACAAGTACGTGTGAACGATACATTATGTTTCCTCCTTATTTTACTGTGTATTCAGCAACTGGGTTGCCGTTAACAATGTGGTCGTTAACAACCTTCGCTACTTTATCAGCAGTCATTTTTACATAAGTTACTTTTTCTTTGCCTGGTTGGATTACTTCAACAATAGGCTCATATTGGCACATACCAATGCAACCTGTTTGTGAAACTGTAACACCTTTAAGGTTTCTTTTTGCAACTTCATCAACGAATGCGTTAAGAACTGGACGAGCACCTGCTGCGATACCGCATGTAGCCATACCAACAACGATACGGATTGCGTCGTCACCTGTGTCTTCACGAACTGTCATTCTTTGCTTTGTTGCTTCTTTAATAGCCATAAGTTCTGCAAGAGTTTTCATTTATAGAGCACCTCCGTGTTTTCTGTAATAAAATCTTTAAGCCACTGTGAAACTTCATAAGTATCAAGTGGAACATCACCCAATATTTCTTTAATTTCACGGGTATCACAAACAAATTCTTTTTCATTAACAACGTGCTTGTAAATAAAGTCACGGTCAGTATTCATTGTGATAAGCATTTGAATTGTTGCTGCCACATCACCAAGTGGTGTGAAATCAACACTATCAGTTTTGAAATAAGCCCTTACCTCAGTACCAACACCGAGTTGAGATTTTATTTCAAGCTTGCCCCCCGTTTGCTCTGCTGCCATTTTAAAAAGTGGAATACCCATACCAACCTTTCGTGTTGTTCTTGTTGTAAAGAATGGGTCAATAACACTTTTCACTTGTTCTTCACTCATACCCTTGCCGTTATCATAAACACCAATAAGCAACGTGTGTTGCACTGTGTTTTCATTAACCTCAATAGTTATGAGCGGAGCCCCTGCAGATATTGAATTTTGAGCAATGTCTAAAATGTTAAGAGATAGTTCTCTCATTATGCCATATATTTTTCAAGGATACCAGGGATATCATCACCAACAAGCTTACCGTAAACTTCGTCGTTTACTGTAAGAACAGGAGCGAGACCGCAAGCACCGATACAACGACAAGCTTCAAGTGAGAACTTACCGTCAGCAGTGCATTCGTCAGGACCGATACCGAGTTGTTCAGAGATTCTGTCAACAAGGTCCTGAGCACCCTTAACATAACAAGCTGTACCAAGACAAACTGAAATGTTGTACTTACCCTTTGGAGAAAGTGAGAATTGTGCGTAGAAAGTTGATACTCCGTAAACCTTTTCAAGTGGAACATCCATACCCTCAGCAATCATAACTTGAACTTCATAAGGAAGGTAACCGTAGATACCCTGTGCTTCTTGCATTACGTGCATAAGCATACTCTTGTCATCCTTATTCTTTTCAATGACAGCATTGAGCTGTTCCTCTTGCTCTGGTGTTCCTGCGAACGGAATGGAACTTAATTTTTTGAGCATTTTGGAATTTCCTCCTTTGTTTGATTATGGTGGATTAAAACCCACCCTCATTTATTGTTGTATAATACCGCATTTTCACATAACAGTATATGTTAAAATTATAACAAAGAACTTGTAAAAAGTCTATCGTTTTTTCAAAAAAAATATACTATTATATGTAATATTGGCGATTAGCACATAAATTGCAAGTATCTTTTGTATTTATTAACTATTTCGCACCACATTTTTGAGTATTTTCACCGCATTTTCAAAACTTTCGCCACCTACTGATGCAACTGAAAAAGCAATTTCAGGAAAATCTGTATTTAAGTTAACTGGAATTAACAAAATCCCTTGCTCTTTTGCCTTGTCGCAAAACACTTTTGTTGACATATTTATATTGAATTTACAGCGGACATACAAGGGTGAATTTGTTTTAAGAATCGTCACATTTTTTGCAAAATTTTCAGTAAGCAAATCAGTTAAAATCTTTGATTTTTGCGTATACAATTTTCGCGATTTTCTAATTTGTGAGTTAAGGTGTCCGTCACGAATATAACTGCAAAGAGCAATTTGGTCGGCCTTTGAAACCGTTTGATTATATAGCTCTTTTTTCTTGTTGTATTCCCCTAAAAGTGACTGTGGCAAAATCATAAAGCTAATTCTAATTGATGGTAGTAAAAGCTTTGAAAAAGTGCCTAAATACACAATATTTTCACCGCCATCAAGTCCTTGTAAAGATGGTGTTGGTCGGTTAAAGTAACGAAACTCACTACCGTAGTCATCTTCTATTATAAGCTTGTTGTTTTTTCGTGCATATTCCGTTAAATCAAAACGGTCCTTTACACTCATAATATCGCCCCAACGAGTAGAATATGAAGGTGATGTGTAAATGATATTACTTTTTTCACAGTTATCGGTTACACGAAATCCATAATCACTAAAAATAGCAATACCTTGTCTATATGACAAGTCATCAAAGCACACGCTCTTTTTACTTTTTAACAAGGGGCAAAGTATATTAAGTAGCGTTTGCACACCTGCACCGATTACAATATTCTCTTCAGTACAAATGCAATTTCGTGTTTCTCTTGCATATTTTGCAATTTCGCACCGCAAATCATACTCACCTTGTGGCTCACCATAAAAAAGTAAGCGTTCATTTTGTCGCAACGCACTTTTTACATAACGACGCCATATGTCCATATTGAAGCTTTCAGCATCAACACCAGCGGATGCAAAATCGTATAAAATATTAGATTTTTCTTTTGGATTTTCGTTTTTAATTTCCGCTTTTTTCACCGCATTACCACGCTTTGAAACATAGTAACCGCTTTGACTTTTTGGCATAATATAACCGTCATCACAAAGACACATAAATGCTAATTCTACCGTTGTTTTGCTCACATTACGCTCATTAGCACAGCGACGAATTGATGGCAATTTGCTACCCTCAGGTAACTTTCCACTTTCAATTAAATTTTTGTAATAATCGTAAATCTGCATATATAATTTTCGATTTTGCGTCATAAAACTGTCCCCTTAAAAATTCTAAAATTTGTATATTTTATTAAAGACACTTTTAGTATATTATATACCCATAAAATCCACTTTGCAAGGGGTGAAAATCTTGAAAAAAATAGCAGTTATAAATGATATTTCCGGTTTTGGTAAATGTTCACTTACTGTGTCACTTCCAATCATTTCTACAATGGGGCTTGAGTGTAATCCTGTGCCTACTGCAATTCTTTCAAATCAAACCGGATACCACGATTTTCACAGTGTTGATTTTACTGAGCATCTTCCCTCTTACATTGATGTATGGAAAAAGCAAAACCCACATTTTGATGCAATTTTAACCGGCTACCTTGCAAGTGAAAAGCAGGTTGATATTATTCTTGATTTTATTAACCATTTTGGCGAAAATTCGCTTATTTTTGTTGACCCTATAATGGCTGATAATGGTCAGGTTTATGATACTTATAATGATTCTCTTTGTGAAAAGGTAAAGTCGCTTACAAGAAAGGCAAACATAATCACACCAAACCTTACTGAGCTTTGCATTCTTTGTGGTGCAAATTATAATGAAATATGTAAAGAAAACAGTATTGAGCCTATTTTAAAGCTTGCACTTTTACTGCTCAATGAGACTACAAGAACAGTTATTGTTACAGGCATTGTTAGAAATGGTGAAATCACAAATCTTATTGTTGAAAAAGAACAAGTTTTTACAGTTAAAAAACCATTTTTAAAAGGAAGCTTTTCAGGCACCGGTGATATTTTTTCAAGCATTGTTTGCGCTGGAATTACAAGAGGCATGAGCGTTATTGATGCAGTTACCCTTGCAACTGACTTTATTTTTGAGGCTATAAAAAATACTCCATCAAAGCTTGATTACGAGCCAAACGGAGTAAATTTTCAAAATCATTTGGAGATGCTGATAAATGCGAAATAAATCTTTGTTTAAAATTATAAATACCGCTATTTTTACTGCGATTATTCTACTATCAACAATGCTTATTAAGTTTTCAACGGGACTTGGTGAGGGTTACATTCATTTTGGTGATTGCTTTATTTATCTTTCTGCTTGCATTTTACCATTTCCCTATTGTCTTATTGCAGGTGCCCTTGGCGGTGCATTAGCTGATATTCTTGGCGGATACGCTGTGTGGGCAATTCCAACAGCAATTATTAAAATGCTGATTGCTTTGC
>JAZLET010000154.1:0-6756 GCA_045615405.1 Candidatus Fimenecus sp. | reverse complement strand
GCCTCCGACTTATGCTTGTTGTTATGGTAATGTTGGCTATATGGCGTTACCACTTGCTCAAGCAGTATTGGGTGATGAAGGTATTTTTTACTGCTCAGTAATTTTAGTACCTTTTAACATTTTTTCCTTTACTCACGGAGTAAGCTTGATGCAAAAAAAAGATGAAAATGAAAAGTTTAATTTTAAAAAGTTGCTTATAAATCCTGGTGTTATAGGTGTTGCAATCGGTTTGCCACTTTTCTTATTGCAGGTTAAGCTACCTGAGGTAATTTATGCACCTGTTTCATATATTGCCGACCTTAACACGCCACTTGCAATGGTAATGTTTGGCACATATCTTGCAGCGGCAGATTGGAAAACAATTTTTTCAGATAAAAGAATATTCGTTTCTGCTCTTGTAAAGATTGTTTTAGTGCCACTTATTACTGTGGGTGCACTTAAATTTGTAGGATTTGGTGGCACATTGTTAGTTGCTTGTGTGTTAAGTGCAGCAGCACCAACTGCAAGTAATACAGTTATGTTTGCAGCAAAATATGACCGTGATACAGGTCTTGCTTCAAAAGTAACATCCTTTATCAGCGTGATTTCAATTATCACAATGCCAATTATGATTGCTATAGCACAATCAATCCAATAAATATTAAATAGGGGAAACGGCTTTCGTATGATGAATGAGAATTCAAAATTTAATAAGCTCAGCAGTGAGGTAGTTTTGTCTGTTGAGCAAGGCGCTTTCCCTCATGGAGTGTTAGTTGAATGCCAAAATGAAAGTGATGGTATCGCATTTGCACGTTTTATTGCGAATTGCCTTGTATGTAGCGGTAGTAACAAGCCTTGTTCAGTGTGTAATGATTGCTATAAAGCGCAAAAGAATATACATCCCGATATTTTTGAAACTGATGGTATAATCAAAAGCAAAAGTAAGGTTTTTGCAGTTGATTCAGTCCGCCAAATTCGTGATGATGCTTATGTTGTGCCTAATGAGAGTGACTGCAAGGTTTACATATTAAAAAATGCTCAAAATATGAATGACCAAGCACAAAATGCTATTCTTAAAATTCTTGAAGAGCCACCAAGCTATGTGTTTTTTATAATTGTAACAACTTCAAGAAGCACAATGCTTGAAACAGTGCTTTCTCGTGTGCAAACCTATTCACTTTTAAGTGAAGAAGAAAAAGTTACTGAAAAAGAAATAACAGTAGTTCAAAATTTTATTGGTGCTCTTCTCAATATAAATGAATTAGCACTTATGGAACAAACTGCAGTATTCCAAAAAAATAATCAGTTTGCAAAGCGTATTTTAGAATTGCTTTCTGAAGTTTTTCGTGATGCGCTTGTTTGTAAAAGCGGTTACTTGCGAGAGGTAAGATTTAAAGAAGAGGTTGAAAAACTTCAAAAATCCTTAACCGCAAAAGCACTTTTACAGTTAGTTGTGGTGTGTGACGAGTTAATTGACTCAATTAATAGAAATTGTAATAATAATCTACTCGTTGTGAGAATGTGTTACGAGTTTAAACGCGCAATGGGAAGATAGGAGAAAATATATGATAGAAACTATCGGAATAAGATTTAAAGAAGGCGGAAAAATCTATGATTTTGATGCTGACGGTAAACAATTCAATAAAGGTGATTATGCTATAGTTGAAACTGTACGCGGTATGGAGTGTGGCCTTGTAGCAAAGGCAAACCACGCTACAAATGAAGAGGATATTACAAAACCTCTTAAAAAGGTAATTCGTGCAGCTACAGAAGAAGACGTTAAAAATCTTGCCGAAAATAAGGAAAAAGAGAAAGAGGCATTTAAGATTTGTGAAGAAAAAATTCAAGCACACGGATTAGAGATGAATCTTGTTGATGTGGAATATACCTTTGACCGTAGCAAATTGCTTTTTTACTTTACTGCTGATGGACGTGTTGACTTCCGTGAACTTGTAAAGGATTTGGCGTCAGCGTTTAGAACAAGAATTGAGCTTCGTCAAATCGGTGTGCGTGATGAATCACGTATGGTAGGCGGATTTGGTATTTGTGGTAGACCGTTTTGCTGTAATACTTTTTTAAACGATTTTCAGCCAGTATCAATTAAAATGGCGAAAGAACAAGGACTTTCACTTAATCCAACAAAAATCAGTGGTACTTGTGGTCGCCTTATGTGTTGTCTTAAATACGAGCAAGACACTTATGAGCATTTGCTTCGTGTTACACCAAAGGTGGGTGCTATTGTTGATACACCTGATGGTAAGGGCAAGGTGATTGAAAATAACCTTATTACAGGTATGCTAAAGATTACTCTTGACCGTCGTCCTGACGCTGCTCCTGCAGTATTTCACCGTCATAGTGTAAAAATTCTTAAAGATGCTTACATTAAGGTTGAAAAAGAAGAATTAGAGGCACTTAAGGGAATTGAATAATTTAGTACTTGATTTTTGTAATTTATGTGTTACAATGTAAATATACCAATAAAGGGAGGGTACATAACCATGGCATACAAAATTACTGAAGATTGCATTTCATGTGGCGCTTGCGCAGCTGATTGTCCAGTAGAAGCTATTTCTGAAGGCGATGGCATCTATGTAATTGATGCTGACGCATGTATCGATTGTGGTGCTTGTGCAGATAGCTGTCCAGTCGCAGCTCCAGTTGCTGACTAATTTAATTAATAAAAAAAGACCGTTGATTTTTCAACGGTCTTTTTTTTATTTTATTTAGTTTATTTATTTTGTTGCTTCTTTTAAGAGTTTTAAAATCTTTTCTCTTGAAAAGTTGTATTTTTTATTACAAAAATGGCAACAAACTTCTGTGTTTTCATCCTCTGCCATTTCGCGAAGCCCTTCTTCGCCAGCACTGATTAACGCTCTTGTAACACGCTCGGCATTACAATCACACTTGTATTCTACATTTTGCGTATCAAGTAATTGCATATTAAACTCAGGTAATACCGCTTCACAAATTTGCTCAGGAGTTAATCCTTCAGCAAGCATTGTTGTAACTGGTTTAATATTTTGTAATCCTTTTTCAACAAGCGAAATTGTGTCTTCCCCTGCGGTAGGAAGCAACTGAATTAAAAATCCACCTGCTAAAAGTATATCTTCGGTTTCAGGATTAACAAGTACGCCCAAAGCACAAACGGTAGGTGTTTGCTCACTTGTGAAATAATAAGCAGTAATATCTTCAGCAATCTCACCTGAAATTATTGGAGTTTGTGCACAGTAAGGCTCTTTTAGGCCTAAATCCTTAATAACTGTCAAAAAGCCGTTTTTACCAATAGCACCTGAAACATCAAGCTTACCTTTAGCATTAAGAGGTAAATTGACTCTTGAATCACCAATATAGCCTTTAACTTGCCCTTTAGAGTTTGCAACTGCAACAACAGGGGAGGCAGGTCCACCGCCGCTTATTTTAAGTGTAAGAGTATCCTTTTCACCCTTTAAAAGCACACCCATCATAGCGCCACCTGTAATAAGACGACCTAACGCTGCTGAGCAAACCTTACTTGTATTGTGAATATTTTGCATTTCCCTAACCATTTGTGTTGAGTCAAGGGCAAGACAGTAAAGTGTACCATCTTCCGATATCATTCTAACTAATTTGTTCATTTTAATTCATCCTTAAAGATAGTCTTTATTTTCTTTGCAACAATCACTAAACGCTGAGTTTCAGCATTTATTTGATTGTTATTATAATCATCATAAATGTTTAGGACTTCAAATCCACATTCGTTTAGTAAATTAAGTATGTCTTGTGGATTATAAGCATATTCCGAAAAACTTTCACTATAACGCTCATAACCATCGTCATCTTCATTTTTAATAAAGAAATCAAGGTCAATGCGTGTAGTAGCAGTTTCTTTGTCATAAGAATTTTGCCAAGCACAGTAAACCTCGTCCATATCATAAATAAAAGTATTATTTGACAGTATTTTTTCGTGCTTGTATGGGGTATTCATATCAAAAATAAAAATACCACCCATATTCATAAATAGTGAAACCTTTTCAATAGATTTTTTTACTTTTTCAATTGTAACAATATGATTTATAGTGTCTAAACAAGAAACAGCACCATCAATAGTGCCAAACAAGTCAAGGTTTTCAGCCTTTTGACAAAGAAACATAACGTTAGAGTTTTCTTCATATTTTTTCTCGTTTGCCACCATAAGCATATCTTCACTTGCATCAACACCGATTACATCATAACCGTTGTTTTCCAGCAAGAAAGAAAGAGTGCCTGTGCCACAACCTAAGTCAAGCAAAAGCCCTCCGTCAACACCATTTTCGTGTAACAGAGAGCAAATTCTATTCGTGATTTTTTCGTACTTTACATTTTCGGTCAAAATGTCATAAACCGAAGCGAAAATTCCGTAGCTCATTTTTCTACTCTATTTAAAATCTTTTTGTAACCATCAGTTCCATAATAGTTAAGAGTGCGGTTAACACGGCTAATGGTTGCGGTTGAAGCACCTGTTTCTTTAACAATTTCACTATAAACTTTCTTTTCAGTAAGCATTTTTGCAACTACACAGCGTTGTGCCATTGAGTGAAATTCATTTATTGTGCAAAGGTCTTCAAAAAATTCATAACACTCCTCTTCATTTTCTAAGGCTAAAATGCATTTAACAAGAAATTCAGTATTTTCGTTTTTGAAATCAATGCCCATTTTTATAAACCTCCAAAAGTTTACTTCTTTAACATTTTAACACACTAAAACGCGAAAGTAAAGAATTTTTTAGAAAAATAAATGTAAAATTATTCCTGGAATTACCGAACAAGTATAAAGAATAATAAGCACCTTAAGCGCATCTTTAAGATTTGTCTTGTTGCGGAAAAGTATAAGTAAACCTGCACCGGCATTAGTGCAAAGTCCTGCAATTAACGCACCAAAACTGAGTGTTCCTTCAATGTAAAGTTGAGTTAAAAGCACTGATGATGCACAGTTAGGAATAAACCCAATAATCGCCGATAAGAAAGGTTGAAGTGCTGAATCTGAAAGTAATAAATATGAAAGAGCATCAGTACCAATAAAACTAACCGCTAAATCAATTATAATTGTAAACAAAAGTAAAAACCCAAAAACCTTTACTGTGTGAATAAGTGCAGGACGTAAAACACCACTTTTTTCATCACAACCACAGTGGTCTTGCTCACAAATATCGTGTGAATGGTGGTGATGGTGGTGCTTGTGAATTTTTCTTTCAATAAAATAAATCACATAACCAAAAATAAGTGAAATTATAATTTTAGTAATAAGTAATTTTGCAATTTCAAAAGTACCGTTAGGGGCAGTTGCAAGAAGAATAACTGCCTCATCAGAAGTAGCAAGAAATACCGCAATAAGTGTACCAAGTGCAATAACACCACTTGAATATAAATTTGCACTCATTACTGAAAATCCGCATTGTGGAATGCAGCCTAAAATTGTACCAATAGCCGGTCCCATAATTCCTGCACGGGTAAAAATGTGTTTGATTTTGTCTTGTGCCTTGTGTTCAAGAAACTCAATTACAAGAAAAGCAATAAATAAAAAGGGGAGTGTTTTAAGCGAGTGAAGTACGGACTCTAAAACTACTTCAAAAATTCCATTTGTAGAAAAATTATGTGCGTGAGCGTGTAATAATGTCATCATTTTGCACCTCCGCATTTACCACAAGTGCCATAAAGTACTGTTTTCGCACCGTCAAGAGTAAACTTATGGTCCGCAAAAATATGACTTGCAAGTTTGTCAAGAAAATCACATTCTGTGTGAATTAAATCACCACAGCACGAGCATTTTAAATGGTAGTGATTATGACATTCTTCACTAAGTAACTGATAACAACAAGCGTCGTTTTCACCTACAATAAATTTTCTTGCCTTATTTTCAATGACCAAACGGTCTAATTGACGGTAAACAGTAGTCCTGCCAATGCGACCGCCATTGTTAATTAAAGAAAAATACACTTCTTCAGCGGAAAAGTGCTTGTGAGGATTTTTTTCTAAAAATTCATATACTAATTTGCTTTGTTTTGTTTCGTAGCTCATAATTATACCTTTCGTATTTGAATTTGAAATTCATTTTCAAATTATATATTAGTATGACCAAAAAGTCAAGCAAATACAAATTTGTTTTATGATAGCTTTATTGACACGAAAAATCAAATATAATATAATTATTTATATTGAAACTTAAGGGGAAAGTATAATGAAAAAGAAAATCCTTAAATACATAAGTGCAATTTTAACAGTTGTCATAGTACTTATAATGTTTGCATCATGTACGCCTAAGACTCCTGATACACCTGACAATGATGTGAGTGAGATTGTGGTTGATAACACAAATGCAAATGTGGTGTCAGCATATAATAAAGAGGGGGCATATACCCTTAATATTGATGCAACAAATGAAATACACGATATAAGCGATTTGCTTTTTGGTGTATTCTTTGAAGACATTAATTTTGCGGCAGATGGCGGACTTTATGCTGAGATGGTGGCAAACCGTTCTTTTGAATTTACTGATATTGCACAAGATGATGAGCTTTATCGTTGGAATAGCGTAAACGGTGCTGATGTTTCAGTTAAGAGCGATAAAAAATATTCATTAAATGAAAACAACCCAAACTATCTTGTAATTAAGGGTAACGAGGGTGCAAAATCAGGTATTGAAAATCGTGGTTTTCTTGATGGAATGAGCATTACTGAAGGTGAAAATTATAAAGTATCTTTTTATGCAAAAACCCCTGAAACATATAAAGGTAAAGTTACTGTAAACCTTGCAGTTGATGGT
>JAZLET010000153.1:0-2051 GCA_045615405.1 Candidatus Fimenecus sp. | reverse complement strand
AAAACTCAGAATAATTGCATCTATCTACTAGTATAGCAAGAGTTATACAATGGCGACTGCCCAAATGGGTGGTCGCCATTACTATATATCGCAAAAACACACTCTTACAGCAGTTCAAAGGCGTATTTGGGATATTTTGCTTAACTTTGCACTTAGTATGGAGGATTTATATGAAAAATATAGTTTCATTTTTATTGATTATGCTTGCGTTTGATATATCATCAAATGCACAGAATGTAGATTTGTCTTCAGTTGATGAATTTCTTAATATAACTGCTCTTCTCAAAAATGGAGAGGAAGTCAATATGGAACAATGGAATCAGCTTGATAGCTCTGCAGCATATTCTCTATTTTCAAATTCCAAAGACAATACTATTCCCAATATAGTGAAGGCTGTTATGCTGGATATTTTTGGATGTTCTGACAGCAAGGGACAAACCCAAAATGACAGTTTGTTTGAGACATCCGTTAGAGCAAACTATGAAGACATCAAGAAAAATTACTCCGAAATAAGGAAATTCCGTGATAATTATGATTTCGAATCCTTGATTTCAAATGCAAAATTCAGATTACAAACTTTTTTAGGATGTGACCAGTTGGATGCATCTGTAAAATGGAGACCTGTGTATTTTTTCTTCCTGAGCCAAGACGGGAAAGAATTGGATAATGCTATCGTCATTGATTTAAATTTGATTTATAAAATGACTGAAGAGGAAAGAATCAATTTTCTTGCTCATGAGTTCTTCCATGTATACAGGGCACATTTTGAGCATCACGAATTCAATTATGCAAATGACATCAACTTTGCGATTGATATGATAGCGAATGAGGGGATAGCTGACCAAATCGACAAATATATGGGCTATGACCAATATTTTTCGAATTTTGGTAAATCTAAAGAACTTGCCAGCGAATTCAAGCAGTTATACAATAACGCTCCAAAAGATATTGAATATTTACAGACAACGATCGCTCAATATGCAGCAAATCAGATAGACAAGGATACATGCATTGACAGACTCATTGGCATTTACAAATACAACGGTCATGCCCTTGGCTTTTATATCTCCAATCAAATCATCAAAGCCGGATTAAGGGATGAAATGATAAAAGAATTTCATAATCCCTATGAATTCTTCAGATTATATAGCTTGACTCTACCTAAGGATGAAAAGGCTTCATTAAACGATGATTTTCTCCTTTTCTTAAAAGCAGAAACAGAGCAATATTATTAATTGCAAAATTCAGCAAGATACGTTCACTAACTGGGCCCTAATTTTCTACTAAGCCGAATATCAAAGATGATTCTCTTAAATAAAATAATGCAAAAGCACCCAACTTTACATTCTTGGGTGTGAGGGAAATGAACCGCCTTAATGCCACACGGCTATATCGTGAGCTTCAGTTGGACTACAGGCAAATCTAAAGCTCTAAAAATTGAAATAGAGGATTTGCACAATGAGAATTCTACGCACGAGGAAACCATGAAGCTACATGATATTTGCCGAAATGGGATTCAGGCATCTATTTGAAGATTGCACCTAATGATGGTAGTGTTGAACGTGTAGGCAACGTTACTATTAGAAGTTTTCTGGTCGAGTCAAAGATTGCCATTAAGCATGGGTTCTAGGAAAAACAGAGAGTGTAAAATAAAGTGTGTCAAGTAAAGAATTTATTAACTTTACAGACACATTTTATTTATGAGCAATTCATTCGATTTTGAGCAGTTCAAAGCCGCTCAGCAACAATCACTATGCAGAACGAAATGCCTTTGCGAATATAAACATACAACAGGATTAATATTTGTTATAATGTAATAATTATTATGATAATCATACAAATGGCAACTACTTGAATGTGTAGTTGCCATTATTTTTATAGATCTGAAATGTATAAAGAAGAAATGCAACGCAGTTCCGAATCCATATTTGTCGCCTTCTTCATGATTTACACAAAAATATGTATAGTACTAATATTGGACAGCATTAAAATTATACCAACCAGTTAAGTTCATTAAACTTCTCCAACATCTTATTTCCGCATACAGGGTC
>JAZLET010000152.1:0-4165 GCA_045615405.1 Candidatus Fimenecus sp. | reverse complement strand
GTATTAGCCTGTGCAACTGTGTAGTTATCTTCTACATCAGCTGTCATATATTCAACTTCAGAAAGAACTGTACCTGTTTCTTTATCAATTCTTCTAAATGGAGCCTCAATAAAGCCGTACTTATTAATTCTTGAGAATGTTGCAAGGTATGAGATAAGACCAATGTTTGGACCTTCAGGAGTTTCAATAGGACACATTCTACCATAGTGAGAATAGTGAACGTCACGAACCTCAAAGCCTGCACGGTCACGAGAAAGACCGCCAGGACCAAGTGCTGAAAGTCTTCTCTTATGTGTAAGCTCAGCAAGTGGGTTTGTTTGGTCCATAAATTGTGAAAGTGGAGATGAACCAAAGAACTCTTTAATAGCAGCCATAACTGGTCTAATATTAATAAGAGCAAGTGGAGTCATCTTATCAGGTTCTTGACCTTGAAGAGTCATTCTTTCTTTAACAACTCTTTCAAGTCTTGCAAAGCCGATTCTAAATTGGTTTTGAAGAAGCTCACCAACTGAACGAATACGACGATTGCCAAGGTGGTCAATATCATCTGTTACACCAACGCCTGATGCAAGGCCATTGAGGTAGTTAATTGATGCAAAAATATCTTCCTTAATAATGTGCTTTGGAATAAGGTCGTCTGCACGAAGTTCCATTTCTTCTTTAAGAGTTTCCTTATCGTCACCACATTTTTCAAGAATTTCCTTAAGAACTGTGAAACGAACTTTTTCATTAATGCCGATGTCTTCAAGCTCTTCCTCAGTAAACATTGGAACGTATTCACCGATATCAACCATACCGTTAGAGAATACTTTAACTTCTTTGCCGTCAACATCAAGAACAACAGTGTCAACACCCTCTTGTTCCATTCTATAAGCAAGTTCTTCACTGATTTCGTCGCCTGGCTCAGCCATAATTTCACCTGTAAGCTGGCTGATAACTAAATCAGCAGTCTTGAAACCAGCAACACGAGCTGCAAGGCCAAGCTTTTTGTTGTACTTATATCTACCAACGCGAGATAAGTCATAACGATGAGCATCAAAGAAAAGACCGTTAAGGTGTGCCATTGCTGTGTCTAATGTAGGTGGCTCACCTGGACGAAGCTTCTTATAAACTTCAATGAGTGCTTGTTCAGTATTAATAGTTGTATCCTTTTCAAGAGTTGCTAAGATTCTATCATCATAACCAAAGAAATCAAGAATTTCAGCATTTGTGCTTAAACCTAATGCACGAATAAATGTTGTGATGTAGATTTTTTTATTCTTGTCAATTCTTACATAGAAAAGGTCGTTTTGGTCAGCTTCATATTCAAGCCATGCACCACGGTTAGGAATTACAGTTGTTGTGTAAAGTTCCTTACCAGTTTTGTCATGAGTCATTCCGTAATATGCACTTGGTGAACGAACAAGCTGTGAAATAATAACACGCTCTGCACCATTAATTACGAATGTACCGCTATCTGTCATAAGCGGGAATTCGCCCATATAAACTTCATTTTCTTTAACTTCGCCTGTTTCCTTGTTGAAAAGACGCGCTGTAACTCTAAGAGGAGCAGCATAAGTTGCATCTCTTTCTTTACATTCCTTGACTGTGTACTTTGGTTTATCGTCCATACGATAATCAACAAAAGTCAATTCAAGGTTGCCGGTGTAGTCAGTGATAGCATCAATATCACGGAACACCTCTTTAAGTCCTGTTTCAAGGAACCACTTGTAAGAGTCCTTCTGCACCTCAATGAGATTAGGCATTTCCATAACCTCAGTGATTTTTGAGAAACTCATACGGGTATTTCTGCCAAGTTTTACTGGTTTGACATTTACCATAGGGCTTACCACTCTCCGTTCATTTTTTATTCCTGAGCCCTAAAACTATGCAATTATATACATAGTATATAAGGCGTGGAGATTACTAATTTTTTCGCTGTGAATTACACTTGCTTTTTAAGGCAAAATATGGTACACTTTGTGTTGCACAATTTACCTAAAGCGTATATAACTCCACTATAATGCAATTTAGTATTATATACCTGTCAAGTCAAGTTGTCAATACCAAAATTGGAAAATTTTTCAGAGGTTGTTTTTATGAAAAATTACGAAAAGTTAACCGCATTTTCAAAAGCAGTTGTTATATTTAAGAATGTATTAAGCGACAAAGGAATTGCATCGTTAATTAAATTGCTGAGTTGTGATGACAATAATAAAGATGAGTTTTTAAGTTGTTACTCTAACTTTGTTTTTGCTCTTTATGAAAAAACTGATGATTTGTGCGAATACATAAATTCACTTTTACAAAATGACGAAAATGTATATGTAAAGCAATCGGCAAAGGGAGAGGTATCCCCTTTCATTAAAAATGCCGTATTAAATGAACTTAATTTTTTTGAGTCACTTGCGAAGATAAAAAGCGAAGATTTTGCATTTATGTATAATAGTATAGAACTACCACAATGGAAAAACGGTAATGTTTTAATCAAAGAAGAATACGAAAAGAAGATTTCGGTTATAAAAACTACGGGCTATGGAATGTACGCTACACATAGAATGTTTTTATATAAAGACGAGAAAATTGTGCCCGTTAAATACCCTGACCCACAACGCCTTTCACAAATGAGCGGGTACGAGTTAGAAAGGCAAAAAGTAATTGACAACACAATGGCGTTGCTACAAAATAAGCCCTGCAACAATGTGCTTTTATATGGTGATGCAGGTAGTGGAAAAAGTAGTACAATCAAAGCAATTGTAAATGAATACTGGGAAATGGGACTTCGTCTTATTGAAATCAAGAAAAATCAGTTATACTCATTACCTGATGTTATTGAACAGTTGGCTGATAACCCATTAAAATTCATAATTTTCATAGACGATTTAAGTTTTTCTACAAACGACAACGATTTTGGCGCACTTAAAGCAATTTTAGAAGGCGGAGTTGCAGGTAAAACTGACAACCTTGCAATTTACGCTACAAGCAACCGTAAAAATCTTGTTAAAGAGAATTTTAGTGATAGAAACGGTGACGATATTCACCTTCAAGACACAATTCAAGAGATTATGAGCCTTTCAGCTCGTTTCGGTTTAAAAATTACTTTCTCAAAACCTGATAAAGATTTGTATTTATCTATTGTGGAAAATCTTTCTATACAGTATAATATAAGTATTGACAAGAAAGAGTTGTTTATATCGGCTGAGGCTTTTGCACTTCGTAACGGTGGTAGAAGTCCTCGCACCGCAAAACAATTTATAGAATTTCTTGCATCAAAAAGTGAATAACCTTGTTGGAGGTAAAATATGAGAAATTATAAGTATGATTGGGAAAACCCTGCGATTATCAAAAAGAATAAAGAAGACGGTCACGTTATTGCTTTTTCTTATGATAACGAAAATGATGCACTTAACCGACAGGAACCTGCATCAAAAATGACACTTAATGGCACATGGAAGTTCCATTGGCAAAGGGGCTTAAATGATTGTCCAACTGATTTTTATAAAGACAGTTTTGATATGTCTTTTTGGCGCGATATTAAGGTGCCATCAGTTTGGCAAATTGGTCAAGACACTGAAAGTTATCCTTACTACTACGCAAGTACATATTGCCGTGCTATAAGCCGTAGCAAGAGTAAGATTCCATCAATTGACCACACAATGCAAGAAATCGGTATTTATGTAAGAGATTTCACAATGCCTGAACACTTTGACGGACAAGAAATCTTCTTGCACTTTGGTGCTGCAAAATCCGCTATTGAGGTTTACTTAAACGGTGAGTTTGTTGGCTATTCACAAGGTTCAATGACTCCACACGAGTTTGACATTACAAAATATGCTCGTAAGGGCTCAAATAGAGTTGCAGTAAAAGTATATCGTTTCTCTGACGGTGCTTACCTTGAAAATCAAGATATGTGGCTTCTTTGTGGTCTTTATAGAGAGGTTTATGTTTTTGCTGAGCCAAAGAAATGTGTTCGCGATTTCTTTATCACAACTGACTTAGACGCTGAATACAAAGACAGTAATACAAGCCTTGAAATTAAGGTTAATGACTATGCAGGAAAAGGCACTGCAACAGTTAAGGCGGAAATCATTGACGGTGAAACAAGAATTACTCTTGGTGAGGCGGAATTTGACGGCTCAGCTACTCTTAACTTTAATAAATTAATCCCTAATCCAAAGAAATGGTC
>JAZLET010000151.1:0-7862 GCA_045615405.1 Candidatus Fimenecus sp. | reverse complement strand
GTCTTGATGTTGACAAGCCAAGAAACCTTGCAAAATCAGTTACAGTTGAATAATTTCACTTATAAAAAAGAAAACTCCTGCTCATAATATGAGTGGGAGTTTTTTCTCATTTGTACATAAAAAAGTAAAGGAAGATTTATGTGCAATTTACGAGAGTTGAAATTTGTGGCGTTAACACAGCAAAACTTAAGGTTTTAAAGGAAGCAGAGAAAATTGCTTTGTTGAAAAAAATCAGAGAAACCAGTGACGAGAGGGCTCGCAATGATTTGATTGAAGGAAATTTGCGACTTGTACTCTCTGTTATACAGCGATTTTCAAATCGTGGTGAAAACCCTGACGATTTATTTCAAGTTGGGTGCATAGGGCTTATGAAAGCCATTGATAATTTTGATATTACACAAAATGTGCGATTTTCAACCTATGCGGTACCAATGATAATTGGTGAAATCCGTCGTTATTTACGCGATTACAACACAATTCGTGTTAGCAGGTCACTCCGCGACACCGCGTATCACGCTATGCAAATTAAAGAGCGTATTCAAAACGATACTGGTCGTGATGCTACTATTGAAGAAATTGCAAGAGAAATGGAAATTGAGCCTGTGCAGGTAGTTTTAGCCTTAGAAGCAATAGTTGAGCCCATATCTCTTTACGAGCCAGTTTATTCCGACGGCGGTGACACAATTTATGTTATGGACCAAGTAGGAAGTAACGAAAGTGATGATGACTGGCTTAATGAAATATCAATAAAAGAGGCAATTAAAAATTTAGGTAGTCGCGAAAAGCTGATACTCAACCTACGATTTATGCAAGGCAAAACTCAAATGGAGGTTGCCGAGGAGGTTGGCATTAGTCAAGCACAAGTAAGCCGACTTGAAAAAGGTGCAATTAAGAAAATTAAAGAATCGTAATAAATAAATCCCCTGTGAAATAAACTTTACAGGGGTGTTTTTATGAATTGTTTTATTACTGATATGCGAGAGAAAGAAGTTATAAACTTAAACAACGGTTATCGTTTTGGCAATGTTTGTGACATAGAATTTGACACTTGCTCAGGGTGTATTGTGGCAATAATCATTTATGGCAAGTCAAAATGCTTTGGGCTTATGGGCAGATATGATGACATTAGAATTTGTTGGCAAGATATTAAGGAAATTGGTGATGACACCATTCTCGTGGATTTTGAGTGTCCTGAAAATTGCAAAAGGTGTAACAATGGTGGCTTTTTTGAATCCTTGTTCAATCACAAGTAGTTGAAAACACAGTTTTTTTGTGATACAATAAATTAAATTGGTTATCATAAAATACAGGTGGAGCGTGAATATTATGGGAAATGTAAAAAACGAAGTAAGATTTACAGTTTGTGGTATTGAATTTAATATTCTTACTGATGAAAGTGTTGAATATACAAAAGAGCTTGCTGCTCAAATTGATGAGAGAATGTCATACTATTTAAATGGCAATCCTTTTGTAAATCGTAACAGGGCATCAGTTCTTGCTTTGCTTGATTTTGCTGATAGACTTTATAAAGCACAAGAGGAAAATGCAGGTCTTCGTAGTCAGGTTAATGAATATCTTGAAGATGCTACAAAGGCAAAGAGTGAACGCGACTACTACAAGCGTGAACTTGAAAGATATAAGACTGAAGCTAAGTTTAAAGGCGGACAAATTAATCTTTTTGCAAAAGCAAGTGAGGAAAATAATGAGTAAGCTTGAAATTCTTGCTCCTGTTGGCAGTGAAGAAAGTTTAAAAGCAGCGGTGCTTAGTGGTGCTAAAGCTGTATATTTAGGTTTTGGCAATTTTAATGCACGAAGAAATGCGCAAAACTTTACTGATGAGCAACTTAAAGAAGCAATTAAATATTGTCATAGCAGAGGTGTTAAGGTACATATTACCCTTAACACCCTTATTAAAGACTGCGAAATTAATGAGGTTTATGAAACAATTCGCAAAATTGCAAGCTTTGGGGCTGACGCGGTTATTGTTCAGGATTTAGGCGTTGCTAGGGCGGTAAAGGAAATTTGCCCTGAACTTCCTATGCACGCATCAACTCAAATGAGTGTGGGTACACTGCAAGGTCTTTGCGAATTAAAACGATTAGGTTTTAGTCGTGCCGTTTTACCACGAGAATTAAGTCTTAATGAGATTGAATTTTTATGTAAGCACTCCCCTATTGAACTAGAAGTGTTCATTCACGGTGCTTTATGTATGTGCGTGTCAGGTCAATGCCTTATGAGTGCAGTGCTCGGCTCACGTAGTGGCAACCGTGGGCTTTGTGCTCAACCATGTAGATTACCCTTTAAGGTAGAAAATGGCACAGGTCACGATTTAAGTCTTAAGGATTTATCTATTATTTCTAACATCCGCAAGTTATGGCATATGGGTGTTTGCTCTTTTAAAATTGAAGGTAGAATGAAGCGTCCTGAATATGTTAGTGCTTGTGTTACCGCTTGTTTAAAAGCAGCTAATGGCGAGTACAACTTTGATATTGAAAAGGATTTGCACGACCTTTTCTCACGTTCAGGCTTTACTGATGGTTATTATGAAGGCAACCTTGGTCGCCAAATGTTTGGGTATCGTGAAAAAGAGAATGTGCAATCAGCCACAAAGGATTTACTACATAAATACTCGTCAGTTTACGCGAAAGAAAAATCAAGATTTTCGGTAGATTTCACCTTTAGTGGTGAAATAGGCAAACCGGCTACACTTATTGCTGAATGTAGCGGTTATAAGGTAACGGTTACAAGTGATGTTATTTGTGAAGAGCCTATAAATCGTGCTATTAGTATAGAACGACTTCGTGAAGCACTATGCAAATGCGGTGGCACTCAATTTGAAGTTGCAAACTTTAATTATATTGGTATAATTGATTACTCACTACCTGTTTCAGTTATTAACAATATGCGCCGTAACGCTTTAGAGTTGCTCAGTGAGAAAATGGCAAATGCAACCACAAGAAAAATACTTCCTGCGCCTATTCCTACTGAAATTATTTCTAAAAACAAGAGAAAAATCTATTGTAGATTTGACAACGCAAATCAAATTCCTGAAGATATTGATGCCCATTTAGTTTTTGTACCACTTAACACTGACAACGAAATCATTAAGGAATTTCGTTATGGCATAGAGCTTCCTCACGGAATGTTTGGCAACAGTGAAAAGGTTATGAAGATGCTTAAGAATTCATGTACTGACATTTGTCTTTGCCACACTCTTGATGCGGTTGCAATTGCAAAGCAATGCGGTAAGAAGGTTGTAGCGTCACCATCAATGAATATTTTTAACTCACTTTCAATGGATGTTGCAAAATCCTTAGGTATTAACGAAGTTATTGTTTCAAACGAATGTACTACCGATAATTTTAATAGACTTTCTTCACCTATCAGTAAGGGAATTACTGTTTATGGTAGAATTCCGCTTATGCTTACAAGAAATTGTCCTGTAAAGAATGGTAAAACTTGTAACGAGTGCAAACGAAATGGTGAAATCACCGATAGAATGGGTATTAAATTCCCAGTAAAATGCAATATGGGGTATACAGAAATTCTTAACTCGCGACCAATTTATATGGCTGATAGATTAAATGAAATCCGTGAGTGTGATATACTGTTTTTCAATTTTACAACTGAATCTCCAAGTGAGATTACTGGTATATTGAATGCTTACAAAAATAAAGAAAAGCCCACAGGCGAATTTACTCGTGGACTTTTATATAGAGGTGTTGAATAATGGAGCTTAAAATCAAAAAAGTAAGAGAAAATGCAAAAATACCTACAAGAGGTACTGTTGGTAGTGCAGGTATGGACCTTTACGCTTGTATTACAGAGCCGATTACATTAAACTGTGGTGATACTGCAATTATTCCTACTGGTATTGCTATTGGGCTTGATGACCCACACTATGCTGCATTTATTTATGCAAGAAGTGGACTTGCTATTAAGCACGGAATTGGTCTTTTAAACTCAGTTGGTGTTATTGACAGCGATTATCGTGGTGAAATTTGTGTTGGCGTTATAAATCAAAAAAGAGAGGCTTACACTATTGAGCCATTTGAAAGAATTGCTCAAATGATAATTGCGCCTGTTGAATTACCTGAAATTTGCGAAGTTAACGAATTAAATGACACTGACCGCGGTGCAGGTGGATTTGGCTCAACCGGAAAGAAATAAACAAAAATTAAAGCAGTCCTTAAGGGCTGCTTTTTTATATTTTATTTGTTTTTTTTACATATTTTTCAACAAAAGATAAGTGGTTACCTTGAAAGACTAATTTTAACTCTTTATGTTTTAAGAAATCTTTTGGAAAATACAAGGTGCTATTCTTTTTTAATTTTATTACCTCGCACCTATGCAACACTTCCGCCACAAACTGAGAGCAAAAATACTTATTTTTTCTTTTGTATGGAATTTTTATAAAACACAAAATAAGCCCTAAGGTTGAATATTTAAAATCGGACTTATTCTCTTTATAAGTCAAAACTTCTTCTTTAAGCTTGCTATAAACCTTTTCGGAAACTTCAACCTCAAACAAAGCACATGGGAATGAAGGTCTATCAGGTTTTTCATATCTTGTAATGCTTTCAACAAGAAACCCTTTACTTGTAAATGTGTAAAATGTATCCATATCTTCTTCAAAGCCTATTGAAGTGTGGGTGTATGGGAATTTTGAATACCAACGGAGGAATTTTGCATCATATCCTGGGTATTGAGTCATAAGTATATAAATCTTTTTATGAGTCATATTTTCCCTCCGACTTTATTTTTAACTTCTATATTTAATATACCAAAATTATAGCCAGTAATCAAGTGGTAAGATTTGTATTGGTAAAACCAATAAGCTATTTAATTTCTTCATACATTTCACTTGCTGTTTGCTTTGTAGCGTGTTCGGTTACGGTGAGGACTTTATATTTTGTTGTCTTTTCACCAAATGTGATTTCAAGAACATCGCCCTCTTTAACATCATAAGAGGCTTTAACTACACGACCTGCTACGCTTACCTTACCTGCATCACAAACCTCGTTTGCTATTGTTCGTCTTTTAATTATTCTTGATACTTTTAAATATTTGTCTAATCTCATTTTAATTCACCAAAAAAATCAGGGAGCCGAAACCGACTCCCCTTTTTTCACAAAAGTTTAATTATTTAACAGCTGCTTTAAGTGCTGCGCCTGCTTTGAAAGCTGGAACCTTTGTTGCTGGAACTGTCATTGTTTCGCCTGTTCTTGGGTTACGAGCTGTCTTAGCGTTACGTGCTCTAACTTCAAATGTACCGAAACCGATAAGTTGAACTTTGTCACCGTTTGCAAGTGCTTCTGTAACTGATGCGAATACTGCTGCTACTGCTTCATCAGCAGCTTTCTTTGAAAGGCCTGTTTTTGCAGCTACTGCTGCTACGAGTTCTGTCTTATTCATTGTGATTTCCTCCAATAAATTTTTCTCATTTTATTTATCCTAAAAGGATTTAATCCTTTTTTGATACTAATTTAGCTTCGTCCCAAAGCTTGTCCAACTCAGCAAGCTCTGTTTCTTTCATATCAATGCCCTTTTCATTAGCCATTTCTTCAACCTTTGAAAAGCGGTCAATGAATTTGTCGGTTGCGAAAGTTAATGCTTCTTCACTGTCAACCTTTATAAATCTTGAAACGTTTACAACTGAGAAAAGCAAGTCACCCAATTCTTCAAAAGCGTTTTCAACAACACCCATTTCTATTGCTTCGCGAAGTTCTTTTAGCTCTTCGCCCACTTTGTCAAGTGCACCATCAACTGAATCCCAGTCAAAGCCAACCTTTGCAGCTTTCTTTTGGACCTTGTCCGCCCTCATAAGTGCGGGAAATTCACGTGGAATTGATAGCATAGCCTCAGTTTGACTTGTTTGTTGTTTAGACTGTTTTTTAATAACGTCCCAATTTTCAAGAACCTGTTCACTAGTTTCAGCATTTACATTGCCAAAAACGTGAGGGTGACGCTCAATCATTTTTTTGCAAACGCCATCTGCCACATCACCTAAATCAAAGGAGCCTTTTTCACGCTCAATTTGTGTATGGAAAACAACCTGCAACAAAACGTCGCCAAGTTCTTCTAAAAGACCTTCACGGTCTTCTTTATTAATAGCCTCAATCACTTCATAAGTTTCTTCAAGAAAGTCACGACGGATTGATTTGTGGTCTTGCTCTTTATCCCAAGGGCAACCCTCAGGCGAACGAAGAATCTCTACAATATCAATTAAATCTTCAACACTATAATGTTCTTTAAAATTGAAATTCTTAATCATTCCTTCACCCTCTGAACACAAGTATATTTTACTCTATAAATCCATATTTTGCAAGTATTTTTGCGATTTTTTCTCCCTTTGGAAGCATATTTACATCATCTTTTGAAATTCCTTTGACTAAAAGCATAGAAATTACATAAATTATGCCACCAAAACCAATTGCAACACCTAAGCAAAGTATATTTTTTAAGTTATGACCAGCAAGTGAAAATTCTGGAATAAAGCGGTTAAATATGCCGAAAGATGTGTATGCACCCACGCCACAAAGCACACCGCATATAATTGGTTTTAAGAATACTGAAAGGAAATTAATCTTGATTTTTGTTGTTTTGATAATTGCGAAAAGGTTAATAATTGTAATTACCGCATAACAGCTTACAGTACCGATTACTGCACCATTAACATTAAGGCTTGGCACCGCTACAAAAATAAGATTTGAAATAAACTTAACAGCTGCACCAACTGTCATTGAAACAAGTGGGATTTTTGTTTTATCAAGAGCCTGAAGCATATTTGTCATTGGTTGTGAAAGTGCAATAAGGAAAATTGTAAATCCATAAACCATAAGTACAGGGGCTGCTATTGAAACGCCACTTGCTGCCTCACCACTACCATAAAATGTGGCAAGAATTGGTTGAGCAAGTACGCCCATACCAATACCACAAGGCATTGCTACAAGCATTGTCACACGCATTACTGATTCTATTGAAACTTTAATTGCTCTTTTATCTTTAATTGCCCATGCGGCTGAAAGTGCAGGAATTGCACTAATTCCTAAAGTCATTGTTATTGATGGAATTAAGTTTCTAAAGTCAAGCGAAAGTGAATATGCACCATAAAGGAAGGTCTTAACATCAGCATCAAGGACACCTACAAGTTGTTCGGAATACATATTTCTTATTAAATCCATATTATTGATTACAACTTCTTCAAGACGGTTTTGCACAGTAATTGCATCAATAAGATTTGTAATACTGAAAACTAAAGAGCTAAGAGCTACTGGGATTGCAAAGTTAAGCATTTTCTTTGCAATAACACCTGAGCTTTCAGGTTTTGGTGATGAAACAAGCTCAGTTTTTGTAATTCTATCACCACGGATTTTGTGCATTACAAGAAGGTAAAGCATACCAATAACTGTACCAAGAGTAACGCCAACTGTAGCGCCTGCTGCAGCATATGGGTGAATTGCACTTAATGCCTCTTCTTTTGTTGATACGGTTTGACCGAAAACTGTTAAGCCTTCATTGAAACGAGAAAGTCCGTAGCTAATTGCCCACTTTGCACCAACAAGTCCAAATATCAACTTCCCAGCTGCTTCACGCTCTTGTGAAATTGCAGTTGGAATCATATCCGCAAGTCCGTTGTAGTAGCCACGATAGCTTGCCATTATACAGCAAAAAAGAATTGATGGAGTGATTACTAATACTGCAGGAATAACATCCATATTTCTTGCACTTAAAGCATATGGGTAAGAAAGAATGAACATTGCAAGAGTGCCAATAATACCAACAATCAAGAAAAGGCGTTTTGCAACCTTATGAATTACCTTAACATCACGGTAACGACCAAGCGCCATTGATTTTGACAC
>JAZLET010000150.1:0-10690 GCA_045615405.1 Candidatus Fimenecus sp. | reverse complement strand
TTGAATCGTCTAAGAAGGGGTGATTTGATGAAAGAAGAATTGTTTTCAATTAGCGAAAAGGGCGAATTATTTTCCAAAGCACATTCTATGCATGATTGTTCATTCGTTGCAATATTTGACCTAAACACCCTTGTTTTAACATTTTATAATTTACAAGACTATTTTGACACCCCACATGTTACAGATCGGTTTGATGGATATCACAAATTAACCATTAAATATCACAACACAAAATTCGTTAATTTGAGTTTGAAATACGGTAAAAAAGAGAAAGATTTCTATGATACATTAGAGCCTTTGAGCGGCAAAGAACTTATAATGCAAGCTTAATTGAACTAAATGCAAGTCTATTGAGCGGAATACCTGATTCGTGACTTACAATAGCCATAATTGATGCTGCAGCTTTGTAATCTGTCTTATAAAGTGTGAGTCCGTTTGTGTATTGAACTGGAGCTGGTGCTTGTGCAACAACGGGGGCAGGGGAAGGAGTAGTAACTGTAGGAGCAGTAGCTATTTCAGGAGTTTCTACCTTAACTTCAACATCTACATCCGCTAATTTATTTGCACCGCCTTCAACTGCACGGATTACTTTTGAAAGCATAACAATAATAACTGCAAGAAGGATAAGAACAATCATAACGACAATAAAACCAGTAGCAGAAATGCTTAAGATTTCTGATAATGCCATTTTATGTCCTCCTTAATCAACTCTTTTGATTGAATACTTAAATGTGTTCTTTTCTTTTTCTGCTCGTGCATCAAAAAATTTTTCTGCTTGAGCAGGGAACGCAATATATGAAAGAACATCTTCGTCACATTTAGCTACATCGCCAAGTTCTGCTTTTGTATCTTCAAACATTGGTTCAAGGGTATCAGCAAAACGGCAAGTAACTGGTGATTCATCACCAAGAACTTTCTTTTGAAGTTCGTCGTCAATAGGACCTGGTGCTTTACCGTATTCACCTTTGATATATGCTTTAATTTCTTTTGATATATTCTTGTATCTTTCGCCTACAAGAACGTTTGTAACTGCTTGGTTACCAACCATTTGGCTAAGAGGAGTAACAAGTGGAGGATAACCCATATCTTTACGAACTTGAGGAATTTCTAAAAGAGCTTCTTCCATTCTATCAAGAGCGTTCATATCTTCAAGGTTTGCCATCATATTTGAAAGCATACCGCCAGGAACCTTATAAGTCAATGCATCTGTATCTGTTACAAGTGCTTTTGGCTTTAAGAGACCTGATGCAAGATATTGGTCACGAAGTGGCTTGAAGTGGTCGTTAACTGCTTTTAATACATCTCTATCAAGACCAGTTTCATAGCCAAGACCTGTAAGAGCATCGTGAATTGTTTCAGTTGCAGGTTGTGATGTACCACCTGAGAAACAAGATGTTGCTGTATCTATAATGTCACAACCGGACTCAACAGCCTTAAGAATTGTCATATAAGCCATACCTGTTGTGCAGTGAGTATGAAGAATAACAGGCATTTCAGGCATTGCATCCTTAATAGCGCTCACAAGGTCTTTAGCTTCAACAGGAGTCATAACACCTGCCATATCTTTAATACAAATTGTTGAGCAACCCATTGCTTTCATTTCTTTACAAAGAGCCACATAGTTTTTGAGAGTGTGAACAGGGCTTGTTGTGTAAGAAATAGCACCTGATGCAATTGCACCGTTTTTAATTGTTTCATCAACTGCTACTTGAATATTGCGAACATCATTAAGTGCATCAAAAATTCTAATAACATCAATACCATTTTCAATGCTCTTCTTAATAAACATTCTAACAACATCATCAGGGTAGTGCTTATAACCTAAAAGGTTTTGACCACGAAGAAGCATTTGAAGCTTAGTGTCAGGACACTTTGCTTTAATGTTTCTGAGTCTTACCCATGGGTCTTCATTAAGGTAACGAAGACATGAGTCAAATGTAGCACCGCCCCAGCATTCAAGAGAATAATAGCCAGCACTGTTAAGCTTTTCAAGAATTGGTTCAAAATCTGCAAAAGGCATTCTTGTAGCAATAAGTGACTGGTTGGCATCTCTTAATACGGTTTCAGTAAACTGTACTTTCATTGTTTTTTGCCTCCAAACACATTTTTTATTACATAAAATTATTCCAAAATTACCCATTGTAATTTTATATAATTATACAATATATATTTAGTATTATCAATAGAAAAGAAATAATAAAAATTATTTTTGTCGTAATAACAAAAAAAGACGCCAAAAAGCGTCTTTTTTGTAGTAATTTTTTTAGAATGGATTTACCTGAATATCACCAATATTCGGTGCATAAGTAACTTTGTTGTTAAAACTGTATGAGCCATCGTTTGAAAGTTTGATTTCATTGTTACCGGCTTCAAGATAAAGTACAACAGTTTTTGTCTTGTATGTTTCCCAACTGTATGTGCTACGGAAGAAGTAGTTACCAAGATTTTCACCATTTACTGATACTGTAATATAACGCTCAACAAGGTCAACATTATAATCGTGATATCCGCCTTCTTCATTGTTAGCGTATTCAATAGTAAAGTTGTAATAATCCGCTTTTGGTGCATTCACATTAAATGTAGCATAACTACCTTTATCAGATGCAATCCAACCAATTCTCTTGCCACTCTTTGTATTCTCATCATCTTCAAGTGTCGCACCGTTAAAGATTTTCATATCAATAGGTGTGATTGTTGGGAAGTATTCATCATAGTCAACGAGTGAAACTTGTGTTAATCTTGTTGTACCATGCAACACAAGTTTATTATAACCTCTATGCAGATAGATTGTATTTTCGTTGTTTAGATTTGTTTCTATCCCATTTAATATTGCTATTGTGCCGCTTTTGCTTTTGAGAGTAAGTTGATAATAGCCATCAAAAGGAATATAAATTGAATACATTGGTGAAGTTCCATCCGTAGTATCTCGTCTTGATTTTAATGGCGTAAAATAGACTTTTGGATTGATATCGTCAAACTCTGAAACATCAATAAAATCAAGTGTCAAAATAGCATCATTCAGCACATTTATATAGATTGTGTTTTTGCCTTTTTTTAGGTCAGCAGTTATTGTAACACATTCCATATATTCGTCTTTGATTGATGATGGGAATTTAACACTTCTTTCTTCACCATTTATTGAAATTTGTGTATCAGCAGTAATTCGTCCTGCATCAGTGCCACCATTTGCATAAACAAGGTCAAGGGTATAAATTCCTGCTTTATCTACATCAATGGTGAATTTAATTGTACTTTCTTTATCAAGTCCCTTAACAACTAGCCCTTTTGAACTTGCATAAGAAATCCATTCAGGAACAAAAGCATTACCACGAAATTTTGCATCTTCTGCCTCGTAACGAAGAGTTCTGTTCTTGTTTTCGCTTTCTTCCTCATTGTCATAAGGTTTAATCTCAATAAAATATGCCTGACTTTCACGCTCACAAGGAATATCAAATTTAATGGTATTACCCGATATTTTTACAACTTCAGTCATACATTCTTCAGGTGCATAAACTGCACCACCAAGACCCTTAAAATCAACATAACTTACTTTAACTGTAACCTTATCACCGTTTTTAAAGTATTTTTCATCAATGTTTTCTATTTTAATTTTGCTATCTTCAGCACTACCACCAGCCATCACATAAAACTTATTTTCAGTTTCATCAAATGACACCATACCAATAAATCCTTTGTTCATAAGAGGATATTTACCCTTAAGCCAGTTTCCTATATTACTATGTAATAAATCCCATTCAGTAACGGCTAATTCTTTGCCACGCATATCGGCATAGAATTTGTAAACCCAGTAGTTTGAGTTAGGTGTAACATCATCAGCAACAACTTCCGCAAGATTATTTGCAAGACGCCAATAAGCTACACAACCATAAACATCACTTGCTTCAAGACGAGAAATCCATTTAACTGATTCACCAGGAATACCATTTGTTTGCATAAGACCATATTCTGAAATACAAATAGGAAGTCTCTCTACACCTAATTCGTCGCATATTTCATTAAATTCATTGAAACGGTATTCCATCCAATAAATTGAATAGTTAGGCTCTCCTGCAAGTTCATGCCATACAAACATATCAGGCATACAGTTGTTTGCCTTGCAATATGATAAAAACTCTTTGTTCCAATCATAGTTATAACCACAATGACCAGGCCCTGCAATTTTTGCATCAGGGTTTATATCTTTTACAACTTTATATGTAGATGCCCAAGCATCATAAAATTTATAACGATTTTCTTGTACCCAGTGGTCACCAAACCAAACGCCGTTATCCATTTCGTTATAAATGCAATAAACTAACTTGTCTTTGTATTTTGAATTTTCCATTTCAGTAACAGTTTTCTTTACACGCTCGTTGTAGAGTTCAAGGCTGTCAAACTGATAATACCAAGTGTCATACATATCTTGTGTATAAATAAACAAGTATTCTCCACCAGCATTTGTAAATGTTTCAGCTACTTGATTTACATCGCCAATAGGGTGTTGAAGTCCACCGGCTGGTTTTGTAGCAAGGGTATTTATGCCTATACTTTCAACTATTTCAGTAGTCGGTACATCATCTTCAGCAATGCCGTAAAGAAATCCTGAAGCTCTACCTGTAAGCTCTGATTGTTGTGAAAAGTCAATAGTAAGTGTAGGCACCTTTATTATCATAAAAGCAATTCCTGTAATAATTACAAGGGATAAAACTGAAATGCCTATTCCCATTAATACCTTTTTAAGTGTTTTCATAAAATAACCACCTATATACAATATAGGTTGATTTTACCATATTATTTATTTTTCTTCAATCTTAAAATTGATGAAACACCCATTACAATTAAAAATATTGCGAATGCTTTTGAGAGATAATCAGTATTAATGTTTTTTAGCAAAAAGCTTGAAATAATTGTACCAATTATGCCACCAACTATTACTGGTATGATTTGTTTATAGTTAATTTGTTTTTTTATTGTGTAAATTATTGTTGCTAGAATAGCGCAAGGGACAAAGAATATAAGATTAATTCCTTGTGCTTGAAGTTGTGGCATATTCGCAAAAATTACAAGATATATTATTAAAACACCGCCACCACCAAAACCCATTGCTCCAATAAGTCCTGATAAAAAACCTGCTAAAATAGGAATAACAGTACTCATTTTATAAACATTCTCACTCCTGCCCAAATCATAAATAGCGCAAAAATAATTGTTAAAAGATTATTTGATGTTTTCTTAATAACAAATGTTCCAATAATACTACCTAAAAGTCCAGGTAGCAAATAAATATAGGTATCTGAAAAGTTGACATTCCCATTAATTAGATATATAATTGAACTAATAATTGTGATAGGTAATATTGTGCCAACGGCGTTAATTTGCGCCTCTTTTTGTTCCATTCCCATTTTTTTATATAAGGGGACAGTTAGCATTCCGCCGCCAGCACCTAAAGTTATATTTACCGCACCTATTATTATGCCAACAAGCATTTTCTTTACAAAATTCATCTTAACCTCCGGAGGTTTTTTATGAAGCCAATTAAATTCAAAAGTGGCGTAAGCCCTGTAATCTATTTGATGTTAATTATTTATCATATTTCTATTGTAGCATTGTTTTTTCTTCCAATAATTTTGTATGCTGACGTAACATCAAAGTTTGCTATTATGTTACTTGTAATGAATGTAATTTTCTTATATCCACTAATCTTTAATACATATTATACCCTTAATGAAGATGATTTATTTATCTATCAATGGCCATTTATAAGAAAGAAAGTTCATTATGCTGATATTTTTGAAATCACTGATGCGTTGCCTGAAGGTATAAAAAAGGTGAAAAAGGTTTCTCTTTCATCACCTAAATTTTACATTGGTTATTACACTCGTGAAATGGATAAGGAAACAAAAAAAGAGGTTAGAGTAAAAACATATATTGAAATTTCTCCTAAAGATGTAGATTTGTTTTTAATAAAAATCGGTGGCAAATTCAAAATGGCTCGTGATTTGGCTGCAAAACTTGAAGAAGAGCATCAACAAAGAAACGCTGAGCATCAAAGAAAAAAATCAATTGCCGATAAAGTACGCAAACAAAAGGAAGAAGAAAATAAGCCTGTTGATATTGTTGTAAAACCGGTTAAAAAGAATAAAGCAAAGGTTCAAGTAGAAGAAACTGATGAATAAGTAAAACCCTCTTATCATTTTGCTCAGCGGTTTTTTATGTCTATTTCTTAACAGTTTTCAAATGCAACTCTTTTAGTCCATCAACTTCGTCGCAAATTTCTTTAAGGTTACAGGTTGAGCAGTCAAACATAACATTATCAAAAATATGATTTAATGCGGAGGTAGTTTGACTAATTTTTTTTGCAAAAGAGTTTAATTTTTCAAAGTCTATTAAATCAGTTACAAGGTAAATTTCAGCACTTTTAACAAAATTATATTCAAGATATTTACTTAAAAGTGTTTTGCCATAATCGGCAAATGAAATACCTGATTTTATAGTTTTTTTGCTGACTCTAACTTGTTCTCGCATATTAAGTGCTGATGCCCTTGTCATAAATCCGTCAATAGATAAGTGGTATCTTAATGCTTCTAATTCTTTAATTTTGTTAAAAGTGTTTTGCTCATCGTCAAAATCTTCAATTTGAATAAAAACAAATTTACAAAAAGGGGAGTCACTCTTGATTTCATTAAGGTCGTTACCAAGCAGATATACCGAGTTTGAAAATGTTGTATCACTTGAAACGGCAAGGCTACTTACACAAGGGGTTTGACTACCGCCAAGTTCAAATGCTGTATCAGATAAAAATATTATAGAGTTCTTATCGCTTGTGTTTAACAAATTTCCATTTTCAAGTATTCTTGCATTAGTTAAACAGCCTTTAATTTCATTGATAAGGTTATTATATAATTTCATTATAATTTCTTATCTCTTTTCATTTTATCATAATGTTTTTGCAACCAGTTATAAACAACTCTTACAAGCTTCATATCAAGATTGAACCAGTAAATCGCAAAAGTTATAAGGAAAAGTGCAAGAACAACGCCAATAATTATAAATAAAATTTCCATATTAGTTCTCCTTTGCAAGTCCTTTTTGACGTGCATATTCAGCAGCACCTAAAGCACCCATAAGCTGAGGGTCGGTTTTAAGTTCAACAACGTTGATTTTAAGAACTTTTTCAATGGCTTTTTTAAGACCATCATTCTTTGCGCAACCACCAGTAAGAGTAATGCTGTCCACAGCACCAGCTTTTTTAGCCATAACAAAGCAACGCTTTGCAACTGCTAATTGAATACCTGCAGCAATTTCGTCCATAGGCTTACCTTCACCAACTAGTGAAATAACTTCACTTTCAGCAAAAACAGTGCATTGTGCAGTAATAGGAATAGTATTTTTTGCATTAAGTGAAAGCTTAGAAAATTCAGGTAATGTCATTTCAAAGGCGTTAGCCATTGCTTCGTAGAAACGACCTGTACCTGCTGCACATTTGTCGTTCATAGCAAAGTTTTTAACTGTACCATCAGTGTCAATAGAAATACCTTTAACGTCTTGACCACCAATGTCAATAATTGCCTTTACTTCAGGATTTGTAACGTGCACACCCATAGCGTGACAACTAATTTCAGAAATGTTTTCATCAGCAAAAGGCACTTTGTTACGACCGTAACCAGTGCCAATAAGATATGTAAGCTCTTTTGCTGAATTTAATCCGTTTACTTGTGCAACTGCATCATTAAGTGCAATTTCAGCACTTTGAACAGGGTTGATTTTACTTCTATTTGTAACGTTAGCAACTATTGTGCCATTTTCATCAAGAATTACACATTTTGTATATGTTGAGCCAACGTCGCATCCACCGAAATATTTCATAGCTATTCTCCTTACCACGCTAAATCGTCTTCAAAATCAAGAAGAGAAGCATCTAATGGCTCTTCTTGTAAAACTGTTTGCATATATTTGTTTACTTGGTCACGCATTTCACGACGGGAAATTGTGCGTGGGTCCATAAGGTCTTGCTTAACCCAAATAAAGTTAACATTTCTTTCTCTCGCTTGGTCATCAAAGATGCCTGTAAGACCATCCATACCTTTGCAAGAAATTTGGTCATACATAATAACTGTATCAGCATTATATTCGTCAACAATTCTCCAAAGTTCATCAACAACGTTTTTGTAACCGCCTTTTGTGTGCTTTCTCATAATTGAACGTTGATATGTTTTTGCAAGGTCACGAAGTGCTTGTTCTTTGTCCACGGTGTTGATTTCAAGATATGAAATCATAGTTTCCATATCCATAACAACATTTATGCCCCAACAGTTTTCAAGCCAGTTTGCGAAGCTTGTATAGTAGTTAGCAGGACAACTCCATACAACCGCTCTATGTCTCATTTCTTTTGAAACTGGAGTTTTCTTTTCATAAGCCTTCATCATAATTTTATTAACTTTTTTGTCAACCTTAAGGAATCTTTCGTTTGTACCACCTGAAAGGTTAAAGTAGAAAATTCTATAAAGCCAGAAACAAGCACCTGTCATTTGTGGGTATTCAGTACGGTTAATATCCCACTTTTGAAGTTCATATTCAAGTTGTTCATTATATTGCTTCATCCTCTTGAAGAAAGCGTCCCAGTCAAATTTTTCACCAGTTTGCTTTTCAATGAATTCAATAAGCGCTTTAATTTCGTCAACACCATACTCTTGAACATCTTCACCATTATAACGAAGTGGAATTCCAAAGAAATGTGTTGGTAATTGAAGTCTTCTATCAAGGAAAGATGAGTTCATAATTGAGCCATCACATGGCATATTAGTGCCAATCATACAACAGCCCATTTTTGGGTAATCATCCTCAATTGCAACACCAGCCTCAGCACTTGGAAGGGGACAAACATCAGCAGGAACGCCAAAGCTTTCAGTAACTTCAAGGTATGGGGGTGTTATTTGTTGGTCAACCATTGAAGATAAGAAAATTGGAAGAGTTTGTAATGGTACTGGAATAAGATTAGGAAAACCAGTGAAAATTTCATTTGGAACAATTTCATCCATTAAAACAATTTTCTTTGAGATCTTGTTGCCAGGATTGATTTTTTCGTCAGCCTTTAATGATAAGTTAATCAAATCAGTTGTGTGCTTAACAATCATATTGTAATGGAGATGAGCCATTCTAAGTTGTGGCCCACGTAGTCCAGCAACATGACGGTCAATAAATGATGGAGCAGAGAGATAAGATGCCATCCAACGATATCTCCAAATACCTTTTACTGTGGAAATTGGCGCTTTAAGTGCCATTTTAATTATGTCTTTCCATGTAACAAGCCAGCGATAATAATCGTACATTGTGTCTTTAAAGCCACGCCATTCACGGTGCTTTAATATAGCGGTGTGATCTTTATAAAGTTTACCGTAATTATCCATTTTCTCTCATCTCCTTTGCTTTTTGAATTTTTTTAATTTCAAGACTTTCAACAAATGCTTGAACACGTGTTCGTAGTTGCCCTGATGCTGATGCTGTATATTGTCTATCAACTGCAGCAGTAGGAACACCGTAGTCACCACTCATAACATAAGATGCAAGTGCTCGTTCATAACCCCAATATTCGCAAAATTTAAGTTGTTCATACATAACACCATCAGCGTTATATTTATCAACTAATTCTTTAACATAGTCGCGTCTTTCTTGAACTTTTTCATGACTCATAAATCTTGGACATTGACTTGTTTTCATATAGTGAAGAGCAATTTGTGTAAGAACATCTTCATCATCATTTAAAATAATTTCTTCACGACCAGGAAGTGAGCCGAAACAAAATCTATCAGCAACAACAAGTGCGCCACTATCTTCAATAAGTTTTGTAAAGTCTGGGTCATCCATTTCAGAACCTACTACAACTATTTTTGCACGATAATTCTTTTTAGCGTCAGGTTCTCTTGTCTTTAATTCTTCAACGGTCTCACGAAGCTTATCAAGAATTAAATATTTAGGACAACAATATGTAGCAAGGCAAAGCACGTGAAATTCATAGCCCGTAATTCTTGGATTTTCTTCTTTGCGATATTCACCAATTTCAGTAATAAGTCGGCAAATTTCGTTATGTTCTTTAACTGCCTTTTTCAATGCTGCATCGCTTGTGTCAATGCCGTAGACATCTTGTAATCTGTCAAGCACTTTAACTCTTAATTGATTTGCATAATGTTTTACTGTGTGTTGTTCAATCTTAAAAGGGGAGTCAACAAAGGTAACAAAGAATTTGTCGTTAGGCACAAGGTTAAGAAGCTCAAAATGCTCGTAGGTACGATTCATTTCAGAACAAGTTTCCGCACCGATAAGAGCTGATAAGAAATTGTAACCACCCTCAATACCACGTTCTAACAACGCCTTTGAATATCCACAAAGGAATGAACTCATATAATATGTAGCAATATCCATTGAACCTGTACGAGGTGCGCGAAGTCTTACTGAAAAACAATTGTCAAGATTTAGCAAAACCTCAGGTATATGATAGCAAGTATATGCGATGGCAAGTTTACCATCATCAGTTGCTTGTTTTACAAGGTCATTATTAGCCTCTTGTAATAAGTTTTCAAAATAGATTAAATGTTTTAAATCTTTCATTTATATAACCCCAATCTCACTAAGAGCCTTTCTAACACCATTTACAACATTTGATTCCGCAGGAAGATTAAATATGTTTTCTCCT
>JAZLET010000149.1:0-3381 GCA_045615405.1 Candidatus Fimenecus sp. | reverse complement strand
GGAATTCTTGCTTGATATGTCACCTGCTGGTCGTCAAGTACACTTCAAGGCTATGAGAAAACTTGCTGCTGAGCATCCAGCAGAACAAGTTGGTGAAGAAGTTAGAAAGCTTTACAGCTGGAATAACGAAGAAGATAAGTTCATTAACAACTAATTGCATATTACATAATAAAAAACTCCCTTGAAATCTCAAGGGAGTTTTTTATTGCATTTATTTTTTATTTTCACATTGATTTGGACAAGTTTTGCAGTCGCCCATCATAATGTCGTTAACTGTTTTACCTGCAGGAATCATTGGTAATACGCGTTCATCTTTATCAATTGCACACTCAATCCAAACAGGACCATTTTGTTTAAGTGCTTCCGCGAATACATCCTTAAACTGTGCTATTGTTTCGGCATAATAGCCCTTTGCACCAAAGCCCTCAGCAAGTTTTACAAAGTCAGTTTTACGGTGTGGGTCAGTTTGTGAGAAACGCTTACCATAGAAACAACGTTGCCACTGACGCACCATACCAAGTACTTGGTTATTCATAATAACAGTAATAACTGGAAGGTTGTAGCTAACAGCGGTACAAGCCTCATTAAGATTCATATGGAATGAGCCATCACCAGTAATATGTACAACTGTTTTACTATCACCTAACGCTACCTTTGCACCAATTGCAGCACCATAACCATAACCCATTGTACCAAGACCACCACTTGTTAAGAATCCGCGTGGATTTACGTGGTGAACATACTGAGCAGCCCACATTTGATGTTGACCAACGTCAGTTACAACAACTGTATCTTCCCCTGCCATATCACAAATTGCACCGATTAACTGATGTGGTAAAATTTGTGAATCATCGTCAGTAGGAGCATAGTCAACCTTTTTGTATTCATTGAGTGTTGCAATCCAATCCGCTCTATTATTCTTTTTTATCATTGGAAGAAGAGCCATAAGGACTTTTTTTACGTCGCCAATTACATAATGGTCAACTGCAACGTTCTTGTTGATTTCGCTAAGGTCAATATCAATTTGAATGATTGTTGCTTTTTTTGCGAAATCATTTGTGTCAAGGGCAACACGGTCAGAAAAACGAGTACCAATTGCAACGAGGACATCAGCCTCATCAACTGCTTTATTTGTTGTGTAACCACCATGCATACCCAAAAGTCCAAGGTTAAGAGGGTTATTGTAGCCAATTACACCTGCTGACATAAGAGTATGGCAAGATGGAATATTCGCCTTTTCAACAAGCTCTAATGCAAGTTCTGATGCACCTGACGATACAACACCGCCACCAAACATTATAATAGGTTTTTTTGCATTATTTATAACATTTGCCACAGTTTTAAGTTCATCTAAATCAATAACTGTGTCATCTTTAATTTGGATTTTTTCTTTTCTTTGGAAATCAGTAACCGCAGCAGTTACATCTTTTGTGATATCAATAAGTACAGGACCTTTTCTACCCGAATTTGCAATACGAAATGCCTCACGAATTGTATCAGCAAGTTCAGTTACATCTTGCACCATAAAGTTATGTTTTGTAATAGGCATTGTGATACCTGTAATATAAACCTCCTGAAAAGCATCACGACCAATAAGGCCCTTACCAACGTTACCTGTAATTACAACCATTGGTACACTATCCATATATGCAGTTGCTATACCTGTAACGAGGTTAGTAGCACCAGGGCCACTTGTTGCAATACATACACCTGTTTTACCTGTTGCACGTGCATAACCATCAGCCGCGTGAGAAGCACCCTGCTCATGTGCTGACAAGACGTGGTTAATTTTATCACTATACTTATAAAGAGCGTCATAAATATTAAGCACTGCACCGCCTGGGTAACCGAAAACAGTATCTACGCCCTGTTCAATTAAAACCTCTGCTAAAATTTCTGAGCCATTAAGTTTCATTTTCTTTCACTCCATAGATTTGCTAGTTATTAGAAAAATATTAACTTATATTCTATATTATCTCCCCAAAAAAATCAATAGTATAAAAAGAAAAAAGGCAATAGAAATACGCTTCTACTGCCTTTACTTGTTAGTTTTTATTCGTTTTCACTATCTTGTACTATTTTTGTATCTTCAGCTACATCTTCAGTTACAATTTCTTCAGTAGTTTCAGGTGATTCTACTAACTTTTCTTGTGGTAATTCACCTGTTGTCATAAGTGACTCAAACTGGTCTTTATCAATTTTTTCAAACTTAATAAGTGCTTCAGACACAATATGAAGTTGAGCGATATGCTCAGTAAGAATTTTTTCAGCCCTCTGATAAGCATTAGTAATGATTTTTTCAACCTCTTCATCAATTACTGCTGCAATATTTTCAGAGTAGTTTCTCATATGGTTATAATCCTTACCAAGGAACACTTCGTTATTACCTGAACCGAAAGCAATTGGACCAAGTTTTTCACTCATACCATATTTTGTAATCATATTTCTTGCAATTTCAGTAGCGCGTTGAATATCATTTGATGCACCTGTTGAAATATCATTGAATATGATTTGCTCCGCAACACGACCACCTAAAAGTGATACGATATCATCAAGCATACGTGATTTAAGCATATGAGCATTATCTTTTTCTGGTGTATAAAGTGTGAAACCTGCTGCCATTCCACGAGGAACAATTGAAATATGAGTAACAGGGTCTTGACTTTCAAGATAATATGATGAAATAGCGTGACCTGCCTCATGGTATGCGGTAATCTTTTTATCTTTTTCGGAAATCTTGCGAGATTTCTTTTCGCTACCAACAACAATCTTCATAGTTGCTTCTTCAATCTCATCCATTGTGATTGCCATAAGCTTACGCTTTGCAGCAAGAAGTGCTGCTTCATTAAGAAGGTTTTCAAGGTCTGCACCTGTAAAGCCAACAGTTGTTGCGGCAATTTGATGTAAGTCAACATCAGGTGCTAATGGTTTATTTTTAGCATGTACTTGTAAAATTTCTTCTCTACCCTTAACATCAGGATAACCTACTGTTACCTGGCGGTCAAAACGGCCAGGACGAAGAAGTGCTGGGTCAAGAATGTCAGGACGGTTAGTTGCTGCAATCATAATAACGCCTTCGTTTGCACCAAAGCCATCCATTTCAACAAGTAATTGGTTGAGGGTTTGTTCACGCTCATCGTGACCACCACCCATACCTGCACCACGATGGCGACCTACTGCATCAATTTCATCTATAAAGATAATTGATGGTTGATTTTTCTTTGCTTCTTTAAACAAATCACGAACACGAGAAGCGCCAACACCAACATACATTTCAACAAAGTCTGAACCTGAAATTGAGAAGAATGGGGCATTCGCCTCACCTGCTACTGCACGAGCAAGAAGTGTTTTACCTGTACCTGGAGGGCCAACAAGCAACAC
>JAZLET010000148.1:0-8914 GCA_045615405.1 Candidatus Fimenecus sp. | reverse complement strand
AAATGGTTTAAGGATGTTAAATACAAAAAGCCGATTAAGCTTAAGGTTATGAATTGCTCAAAAAAGCTTAAGTTTGATGATAACACTTTTGATTTTGTATTTACAAAAGATATGTTTGAGTGTGTATCAGATAAAGATTTCTTGGTTAGTGAGATTCACAGAATATTAAAGCCGGGTGGGGTTGTAATCTGCGTAAACTGTGATTGGGACAGTGTTGCATATAACGGTGAAAATAAGGAGCTTATTTCAAAAGCAATTCATACATACGCTGTAACAAAACAACCTTGGATGGATGACCTTGATAGTTGGATAGGCAGAAGAATGTATGGCTTCTTCAATAAAAGTAATTTGTTTGAAAGTTCTGTTATCGTACACAATGTTATTGAAACTGAATATACAGAAGGTACATTTGGTTATGATTTAAGTATTGACATATCCTGGCTTTACAAAGAAAACACAGGAGCTCTTAATAAGGATGAATACAACGAGTTTATTACCAATTTGAAATCAGCCCAAAATGAAGGACACTACATTTTTTCAAAACCTTATTATATATATAAAGGCATAAAAAAATAATTTAGGGTTCAAAAAAAGGGTGAGAATACAAACAAAGAAGACATCCAATAGGATGTCTTTTTTGTTTGCTTTCTTCAATTAGATTTTAATTAATGGATGAGTAACAATAACCGAATGTGTCGTTGAAATTATATTTATTGCTTGATTTTTTAAATTTTTAATTTCTACTTTAATTCTACCTGTTTTTTCTTGCTATTTTTAAGGATTTTGATATAATTTTTTTGAGGTGGTTATGTGAACAACTACAAATTTGGCAATTATATATGCAAACTCCGCGAAGAACATAATATGACACAAGCAGACCTTGCAAAAATTCTTGATGTTTCTGACAAAGCAGTTTCTAAATGGGAAAATGGGCAGGCATTTCCACGAATTGATACTTTTGAGAAACTTGCTTTTGCATTGGATACAACTGTTGAAAATATTTTCTCTGCAAGTAAAGATGGTATCACAAGAGTTTGTGTGCAGAACAATTTTTGCGATATAATGCACCTTGATATTAATGGGCAATTACATCCTATATTGGCAGATGAGTGTAAATGGATTGAGATTACATCGGATACTTTAATTGCAAAAATTACAGGTGAAATGTTGAGCGATAGCACTCTTTCAGGGTTTGATGAAGCAGCAAAAGAGCCCGATACAAGTCTTAAAGACCGTATTATGCTCAAACTTTCTAAAAAAGCTCTTAAAGAAGTCAAGTCTATGATTTTACAAGTGGATTGCATATATAAAATTTCAAATGTTACTCCCGAGTCACTAATATCCATAGAACTTGATAGTTTTGATTTAGGCGATAATACATTAATATATTGGGAATTTCAAATTGCGTACCCTAAAATTGTTTGTGGGGAGAATACACAAGTTGAACTTCTTAATGCAAAGGGTAAAAATAGCAAAGAAATAGTAAAGAAATATCAAAAATTAGGATTAGCATCTGATTTGGGTATGGGTTTTCTGGAAATGATTATTGCATACCCATTACGAGGACTCTATTTCAAGCATCTTTGCAAACCTCGTGTATTGAAAAAGAATATTCTCAATGTAGAACACCATCAAGCAAAATCAGCTAAACGTAATAGTGGTAAAAAACTAGGGTGTTTCAGTGGATGTCTTGTAACAATTCTCATTATGATTGCTTTTATAATTGGCAGTTTTGTTGTGGAGAGTATAGTCTTTGTTGATACTGATAAACCATATTTATTAGCAACTGACTATTCAAAAATTACATATTATGATGATGTTTATGTACGGATTGACGATTTACCTGAAAATGCATATCCTATTGAGTTCTTTGATGCTACTGTATGGGAAGGCGTAAGGACAGACGGACTTTCAAATTTTGACCAAGCATGTGAAGATAAAATGGTGCAATTATTTGAAGACGATGCAGGGAATCAATACTTGTGGCTTGTAGAAAACTATACGGAGTCAAGTGTGTTTTTGGAAGACAAAGAATATGATGATTTTGAAGAACATTATGTATATGTGTACAAGGCACCAAAATAAGAATAGATATAGTTGTTCATAAAAAAATATTGTGGGTTTTAATCCATATTGCAATAATAAAACAAAAGCACTTCTACGGAAGTGTTTTTTTATGCAATAAAAGTTGAAAAAGATAAATAATATGTTATAATTTGTATGTATATATTATTTTTTGTCAAAATATGGAGGATTGGCTATGGAAACAGAAAATAGTAAGCTTTTACAGTATTTATTAAAAGTAACTGAAGAATTAGTAGCGCAAAAAGAAGATGGAAAAATCTCTATAAATGCATTATTCGCAGCAGTGTTATTATTCTGCACTGATAAATCCGTGAAAACTGAAGAATTTGATTCGCAAGAAGTGCAAATTGTACAAAATATGATAAAAAGCATCGTAAAAAAAGATGTTGATTCAAGCGTAGTTGATACTCTTTTATCAGCGCCTGTGGGTTTTGCTGATGTTATCTATTTTGAGTTAATTTTGCAAAAGTCAAAAGAGTTTGCTGAAGAAAACGGCGACGATGTAGTTACTGCTGATTTGGTAATTAAATGTCTTATTAAATCACCAACAAATGAAATTGAAAACCTATTAAACTTGCAAAATGACTCTGAAAAAAAGGATGGCTTTTCAACTGCTGGATTAAAAAATGCAACCGCAAGCCTTAGTGGGCGTTTAGGCAAATCAAAAGAAAGAACTGAAGAAGAGCCTGACGAAGAACCTAAAGAGGAAAAAGAAGAGAAAAAAGAAGAATCAAAGAAACAAGTTGTAAAAGATGCTCCAACCAAAGAGAAAATTGAAAAACTTACTGAAACAGCAAAAGAATTGCAAAAAGTATTAAGCAATGCAGTTTTGGGTCAAGAAAATGCAATTGAAACTGTAACATCTGGTTATTTTCAGGGTGGACTTCGTGCAATTACTGATAAAAAGGCAAAAAAACCAACGGCTACATATTTATTTGCAGGCCCTCCAGGTGTTGGTAAAACTTTCCTTGCGGAAAAATTTGCTGCACATATTGGGCTTCCTTTTAAGCGTTTTGATATGACTGAGTATGCATTACCTTCAGCAGTTACACAACTTTGTGGTTACAAGGGTGCATTTGAAGGTTTGCTTACTGGCTTTGTGGCAAAAAATCCAAAATGTGTATTGTTATTTGATGAAATTGAAAAGAGTTACATTGATGTAATAAATCTTTTTCTTCAAGTGCTTGATGCTGGTAGACTTCGCGATGCTCATAGAAATGTGGATGTTAGCTTTAAAGATACAATAGTAATATTCACAACAAATGCGGGTAAATCAGTTTATGATGGTGCACCAACAAATAATCTTTCTCATATTTCTCGTAAAACAATTTTAAAATCCTTAGAGCAAGAAATAGACCCAAGAACACGCGAACCTATTTTCCCTGCTGCAATTTGTTCACGATTTGCAACGGGTAATGTTGTTATGTTCAATCATATGGAAGCTCATATTCTTCGCGAAATTGCAAGTAAAGAGATTATGAAGCATGTAACTGAATTTGAAAAAGAAACAAAAATCAATTGTAAAATTGCCGATGAAATACCATCATGTGTAGTTTTTGGCGAAGGCGGACATGCCGATGCAAGAACAGTAACAGCGAGGGCAGGGGCGTTTTTCAGTAAAGAGGTTTATGAGCTTTTCCGTCTTATTTCAACTGATGATAATGGTTGTGAAATTAAGAATATTGAAAATATTAATATAAGTGTTTCTTTAGACGATTGTAAAGAAGAGGTTATTAAACTTTTTAAACCAAGAGCAGCTCAAACAATACTTGTGCTTTCATCACAAAAAAATTCTTTAGCGGTGGCATCAGCGTTACCTAATGTTGAAATTAAAATTGCAAATACTGCTAACGACGCAATAAAAATAACAAAAGCAGGCGCTGTTGATTTAATTCTTTGTGACCTATATACAGGTCTTGCCAAAGAAGATGATAAGCTTAATATTGAAGATATATATTCTGATGGCACTAATTTCTTTGAATATGCTTGTGAAAATCTTGATATACCGTTGTATGTGATTTGTGATGAACAAAATACATATACAGATGAAGAAATGTTCTCGCTTATTAAACAGGGTGCACGTGGTAAGTTGGATTTATCAAATAAAGAAAAATTTGCAGAAAGAATCAATGAGGTATTTTCCGAGATTCATCAGCAAGAGAGTATGATTGAACTTGCAAAAACAAATAAAGTTGCAACATACAAAACAGCGCAAACAATTTCAAATGATGGCAAAACTGCAAATGTTTCTCTTTATGATATTGAACTAGAAACTGCTGTTGATGCGGAAGATGCCACTATGCTTGTTAGTGATATGTCACGCCCTAATGTTTTATTTGAAGATGTTATTGGTGGCGACAGCGCGAAAGAGGAACTTCAATTTATAATAGATTATGTTAAAGACCCAAAAGGATATTCAAGTAAGGGACTACCTATGCCAAAGGGAATATTATTATATGGCCCTCCAGGCACTGGTAAAACAATGCTTGCAAAAGCACTTGCAGGTGAAACAAATTTAACATTTATCAACACAGCGGGTAGTAAATTCCTTGACAAATATGTTGGCGTTGGTAGTCAAAGGGTTGAAGCTCTCTTTAGAACAGCAAGAAAATATGCACCAGCTATAATCTTTATTGACGAGGTTGATGCTGTTGCGAAAGAGCGTTCAGGTGAACATGCGGCTCCAGATGATATCCTTACAACATTTTTAGCTCAAATGGATGGTTTTGATACTAATCCTAAAAAGCCTGTTTTTGTAATTGCTGCAACCAATTATGCAATTAAGCCTGATGGTACAAAAAAAGTGCTTGATGGTGCTTTTGTAAGACGCTTTGATAGACATGTTTACATTGACTTGCCGGATAAAAAAGACCGTATCAAGTTTATGCAAAAGCAAATGGAAAAGAATCCTGCAATTAAACTTTCTGATAGTGAAATTGAAAATATCGCAATTCGTTCAACAGGTATGAGTTTGGCAAATCTTGCTGCGGTAATTAACTATTCTTTGAAGATTGCAGTTAAGCTTGGTAAAAATTTTGTAGATGGTGAAACCTTTGAAGAGGCTTTTGAAAGCTACAACTATGGCGAAGAAAAGAAATGGGATGAAACAGAACTTAAAAAGACCGCTTATCACGAAGCAGGTCATGCATTCCTTTGTTGGCAAAGCGGAATAAAGCCATCATATCTTACAATTGTTGCACGTGGTAATCACGGTGGCTATATGCAATATGGTGACACTGAAAAAATAGGTATACGCACAAAGAAGATGCTTCTTGAAAGAATTAGAACAGCTCTTGGTGGTCGTGCGGCTGAATTGGTATTTTTCGGTGATGAAGAAGGTCTTACAACAGGCGCAAGTGCTGATTTAAGGTCGGCTACTGCAGTTGCTAAGAGTATTATTTGTCAATACGGTATGGATGACTCAATAGGTCTTGCTGTTATAGATGAAACTGAAGCAAGTGAGGGTGCAATTGCTAAGGAAGTAAGAACGGCGGTAAATGCTATTCTTAAACAAGAACTTGTGAATGCAAAAACAATTCTTAAAGAGAATGAAAAGGCTATGGTGGCAATAGTTAATGCGCTTATGGAAAAAGACCACCTTACCGGACCAGAAATTGATAAAATTTTTACTGAAAATACAAAATAATTTTAAATTCTTGCGAAAAACAAACAGTAGCAAGTGTTTATGTTAGTGAATTAAGGATTTGATAAGCAATGACTGTTGTTGAATTTTTTGACGGCGTTTCAATAAACAATATGGTAAGTTGTCTTGCAATTAAGCCTGATAAAATTATTTTCATCGGCAAAAGCGAGATGATGAAAGACCAAGAGGAAGTATATAGGCGTTTTATTGCAAAACATAAAATGCAAGTAGCTTTTGAGTTTAAATCCGCCAATATTTACAATCTTGAAGAATTAGTTGACAAACTTACAGCGATTGTTGAGGCTGAGGATGAATGTACATTTGATTTGACCGGCGGTGATGATATTATTCTTGTTGCAATGGGTATTGTATATGAGAGATATCGTGGCACCAAAAAAGTTCAAATGCATCGCTTTAATGTAAATTCAGGTTCATCTACAGACGTTGACAAAGATGGAATTGCTCCACCATCAAAAGCGCCGAATTTAACGGTTGAAGAAAATATTGCTATTTATGGTGGTGCTATTGTTCCTTATGACGGCAACAAGGGTACATATAAGTGGGAAATTGACAATGAGTTTGAAGCAGATGTTAGAACCTTATGGGAAATTTGCAAGAAAGACCCAACATTATGGAATGCTAAAAGTATTGCAATGGCAACAATTGCAAAGTTAAAGGATGAAAATCAACCAAAAACATTTGCAAATGCAGATGCTGCAAAAGTAAAAAGAGTTTTTTCAACCGATAAAATAAAATTATCGCAATTTAAGGAATTTCTTTTTTGTTTAGAAAAGAAAAAACTTATAAAGCAATTAAGTTTTAATAATGGCGGAATTTCATTTTATTTTAAAAACGAAAAGGTTAAGCGTTGCCTTATAAAAGCGGGTAATGTTTTAGAACTCATTGTTAGTTTTAGCGCACAAAATGCAACTGATAAAAAAGGAAAAAAGGTTTACAACGATATAGTTGTAGGTGCATTTATTGACTGGGATGCAACCTTGCACGAAAAAAAAGACAAGATAAAAGATACATCAAACGAAATTGATTTAATTTTAATGAAAGGCATGGTGCCTGTGTTTGTATCTTGTAAAAATGGTACTGTAGAAGAAGAGGAACTTTATAAACTGAACACAGTAGCACAAAAATTTGGTGGCCCTTATGCAAGACGATTACTTGTTTTAACAACGGGCGGAAATCAAAGCGAAAGCGGGTATGAACACCTTATTCAACGTGCAAAAGATATGGGCATTAAGGTTTTAGAGGGTGTTCACAATTTTTCAAATAAAGAATTTGAAAAAAATATGCACACTATTCTATGCAAATAATTATTAATTGACACTATTCGGCAAACTATGATATAATTTTTATCAGTTTACGAAAGGGTGTGAATACGTTGGAATTACAAGAATTGTATGAAATTGTGTGTAAAGAAGTGTACAATGGCAATTTTTCTAAATATGACAATGTGTTCACTTTTGCAAAAACATTTTTGCAGTATCACGTTAAATCGTGGTGCAATTGTGATTATATTTTGAGAAGCGGCACTCATTATGAAGAAGTGCTTGAGGAAATATGTATTCGTATTACTAAAAAGTGCGATAAATTCTTTTTCAATAATCAAGGTGAAAAGGATTGTGAAAGTTTTAAAGCATGGTGCTACACAGTTGCAAGAAATCACTTTATATCATATTACAATAAAGTAAAAAAAGATGCGGCTGACAACGCTGATTATGTAGAAAAGGCAAGTAAAAAAATACCTATAGACTCTGAAAATATTGAAGATGTTGTTGACCGTCAAGAAACTCTTGAGGTTAATAGAGACCAATTAAGCGATATAATTTCTTTTGTTTTCAATTTAAAAACAAAACCACATATTGCTTTGACTTGGCTTGCGGTAACAATGTTTATGCTTGTTAATAATTGCAGTAAAATTGAGGCAACTCATGCAACAGTTGCAACTTTTTCTGAAAGCAGTTTATTTAAAATGCTAGGCGTTATAACAACCACTATTAAAAAATACAAATGGTTAAAAATAACTGATGATAGTATTAATAAGCAATATATAAAATTACAACAAATTCATTCAACAGGTAAGTTAACTGGTGATATGGCATACAAGGATTTTTATATGAAAAAAGGTCCTGAAATGTCAATAAGCGACTGGCTTAATAGAGTGAACGAACAGATTGTAAAAAAATTGACTAAGAGTTAAATTAACCAACAGCGTCAAAGGTGGAATAACAATGGAACACTTAAGCTTTGAGGAGATAACTAAATATGTTGAAGCAAATAAAGCAAGTGAAGAAACCTTTAGCCTTATAGCCAAGGTGAATAATCACATTCGTGAGTGTAACGAGTGTGGCGAAAAGGTTACGGCTTTTGAAAGGGTTTATGATATGATTCGCGTATCCGCACTTGAAAATGAAGATGTTTCTATGGATTCAGCGCCTTTGCTTGACTTGTTGAAAAATGATATGTCACAATTGTGGCAAGATGGTTTAAAAATGGAATTAACGAAATAATTTAAATTGTTTCGTAAAAATAATTTGTTGGAGGAAACAACTATGAGCGAAGTAAATTATGCAAAAGCAAATGAGGTATTTAACACCTTATGTAGCACACTTGATTCAATTAATTTCAAGTATGATGCAAAACCAGAAGACTTATTAATTATAAGCGGAATGTCTGGCGACGATTTTCCAATGAGCTTTTTTATCAAAATTAATGCAGGTGCCCAGGTAATTAGCTTTATTTCACCTTTACCATTTAATATCTCAGAAGAAAAAAGAGTTGAACTTGCAGTTGCAATTTGTGCTGTAAACAATATTCTTTTAGACGGCTCATTTGATTATGATATTGATGATGGTTCAATTTCATTTAGATTGACATCAAGCTATAGAGAAAGCACAATCGGCAATGATTTGTTTACATATATGATTGCTGTTTCAACAAAAACAATTGACGATTTTAACGACAAATTCTTTATGGTTGATAAGAATATGATGACATTAGAGCAATTCCTTGAAAGCTTAAAAAATAACTAATTAAACTAATATAATTTTTAGTATGCAATCCTGTTTCGGTGTAATACACTGAAACAGGATTTTTATTATATTTGCGAAAAAATTACTTGGTAGCGGTTTATTTTTATGGAAGGAATAGGTAATTAAACGAATATGTTATTGT
>JAZLET010000147.1:0-4684 GCA_045615405.1 Candidatus Fimenecus sp. | reverse complement strand
GTTGTTTGTGCAGGATTATTATTTTGCTGATTACCATAAGGCACCTGACCATACGGATTATAATACTGTGGTGGAACATTAGCGTTATTATATGGATAATAAGCTTGTTTTTTCTTATTAGAAGATTTAACAACTGCAACTATAATAGCTACAATTCCGCCCACAAGTGCAAGTAAAACTACAAGCAAAACTAATTTTTCACTTTTTTCAGCCTCGGCAACCTTTTCAGCGTTTATTGATATATTATTTAAGAAAAGCTCTGCCATTTCGTTTCTACAAAGAAGTAAATCGTCAGCGCCGGTAAGTTCAAAATCTATTGTTATACAAGCTCTATCAGTAACAACTATAACCTCTGAACAAAGCCAATCTTCAACAACTCTTTTACCACTTTCGTCAGCACCTGTGTATGTATAAAAAACATCATAGCCCACAGCATCATAACCACCAATAGTGGTGTAGTACATATTTTTGGATTTTACTTCACCATAATCTTCAGTAAAATCTACGAGCCATTCAAGAGTTGCCTCGTCATAATATGTTTCAAGAGTATCGTCCCAACACGCTTCAGCATAAATATCAACTGTATTGCCAGTATAATATTCCTCATTGTTTTCATTTAAGGCATACTCACTATAAAACACATCAACATAAAAGCCCTCTGCTTCACTGTAGTCTTCTTCGTCAAAATTTTTAGGGCAGTTAATTGTTATGTAGTCACTTGTGTATGCGAATGCATTAATTGAAGCAACTGAAACAAGCATTAAAACTGCAAGTGCCAGTGAAAATAATTTTATCGTTCTCTTTTTCATAGCCGTATCCCCTTTGTTTTTATACTGTTAATGATGTAATAATTGATGAGTACACCTTAACAGGGTCATTTATGAAATTTTGTTTTACTGTTTCTAACTGAAGGCTATCAACTACATAAATTGAAAGCTTCATAAGTTCGGTATCGCGGTCAAAAAGTGTGAATGTGATTGTATAACCACCGTCATCCTCTTTTTTTACTTCAATTTTATTTTCACGCTCGTTCTTTGCGCGAGTTGCAATTCTTATTGCGGAATTTACTGCTTTTTCACGGACAGTTCTTGGCAAACTTGTTTGTAAAAGCTCGGCTGCCTCACGGCCACGGTCAGTAACCGTAATCACCTCTTCACCTTCTAAAATATCAGCAGTAATGTTACCTGTTTTTAAAAGTTCTTCAATTGCCTGACCTACCTCAAAGAAGTTTGCAAGTCCGTCTTCTTGCATAGCGTCATTAAGCATTTGACGAGTAAGTGGCATATCAGTGCTTTTTAGAATATAGCAAATTAAAAGTCTTATATCGTCACGATTACGAAGTCCGCCTAATTCAACTCCGCCTGTAAATGCATCATATTCCATTGTTTACACCTGCAATTCCTTAAGTATTTCTTTAATATCTTCACGAACATATGTGGGTTTAATTTCACTGTTTTCAATATCAGCCATTGTACTTTCACCGCTGAGCACACAAATTGTAGCCACACCTGCATTCACGCCTGATGCAATATCAGTATAAAGACGGTCACCGATAACAACAGTTTCTTCTTTTGTAAATGGTGAGCGCTCAACTGAAAAATCTATCATAAATCCGTCAGGCTTACCAATATAAATTGGTCTGCGATTTGTGGCGTAGTTAATTGCCTCACACATTGCAAAGCAGTCAGGCACAAGACCAAATTCAGTAGGGCAACCCCTATCAGGATTTGTTGCGATATATGGAATATCTTTTTTAGTTTGTAAAAGATATGACACATCCCACAATTTTTTATATGTAAGCTCAGTATCATAACCAACGCAAATACAATCAGTATCTTCATCAGCCTCAGTTGTGATATTCACACCGTACTTTTCCATTTCAGCAATCATAGATTTTGTACCCATACAATAAATCTTCTTGTTAGGAAAATGCTTGTTAAGATACAAAGCAGTTGCTTGAGATGATGTGAAAAAGTTATCTTCAGTAACTTTAATTCCCATACCGGAAAGCTTTATAACATAATCTTTAACGGAGCGTGATGAGTTGTTTGTGATAAACACATATTGACCACCAATAGACTCAATATATGCTAAAAACTCGTTTACACAAGGGAAAAGACGAGCACCCTCATAAATTGTTCCGTCCATGTCTAATAAAAAAAGTCGTTTATCTTTAAGTGACATTATAATCAATCCTTTTATTTGCGAATTATCGGTTTGCTTTTAGTTTTGCAAATAATTTCACATTACCCGATTTCACTTTTGAAATAAATGTACCCTCTAAATAAGTAAGCCAAGTCCATTTAAGTTTTATTGGTATAAGCATAACTTTCATTACAAGTGAGTTAGGCTTTGCATATTTTAACGCCACTCGCACATTTTCGCTTGTAATCATATTTTTGATTTGCTCTTTTTTCTCTTTAGTTGTAAGAGTACAAGCGGAGTTTGTTACATTTTCAATACAACCTACTATGCGCTCAATATAACGACGATTAAGCATTTCGCGAATTTCGTCACTATTAACGCCCCAATGCTTATATAAATCACACATCCAACCGTGCTCTTCTTCGCGTTTTTCATACATATCGCTACGATATTTTGCAGTTTCACTATCGGCACGAGCACGCATAAAGTGATAATATTTTTCTTCCATTAAAACTACGCGCTGAACATCACGGACTACATCTAAATTAAATGGAAAATCATCCCAAAATGTGTTTTTAAAGCGTATGTTGTTATTCATTATATAATCTCTTTTAAAGAGTTTATTCCAAGGTGTATATAAAAGATTTTTGTCAAACATTTTGTGAGCATATTCACGAAAATCTTGTTGACTTGCAAATACCTTTGACGGCAACGCTTGTTCTTGTGTGTAGTACTCAGTATCGCTATAGTAGGTATCAATATAATAACCTGCAACAACTAATTGAGCGTCATTTTCTTTTGCTTTGTTATACATATCTTGAAACATTGTAGGCTCTGCCCAGTCATCGGAATCCACAAAATAAAGATATTCGCCCTGTGCTTGTGGAATTGCGGTATTACGAGCACTTGGAGCACCACCGTTTTCTTTATGAATAACAGTAATGCGGTTATCTAAAAGTGCATAAGCGTCACAAATAGCACCGCTATTGTCAGGGCTACCGTCGTCAACGGCAATTAATTCCCACTCAGTAAGTGTTTGCGCCTGAATACTTTCAATGCACTTGCCTATGTAATTTTCAACATTATAAACCGGCATTATTGCGGTGATTTTAATGTTACTCATTACTTAACTCCTTTTCACAAAGTATAAGTGCTGCTTCAATGCACTTATCCATATCATAATACTTATATTGACCTAAACGACCACCGAAAATCACATTATTTTCGCCCTGCGCAAGAGAAAAATACTTTTCATATAAAGCATTGTTGTGGTCATCATTTACTGGGTAGTATGGCTCGTCACCAATTTCCCAACTTGCAGGGTATTCACGAGTTATAACAGTTTTAGGTCCTGTTCCAAACTCAAAATGCTTATGCTCAATAATTCGTGTGTAAGGTATTTTACGCTCGTTGTAATTAACAACCGCAACTGGCTGAAACTCTTTAATGTCAAGAATTTCCGTTTCAAAGCGTAAGCTACGATAATCAAGATTACCAAGTTTATAATCAAAGTAGCTATCAATAGTGCCTGTGTAAATGCACTTTTCGGCAAGAGATAAATAATAATCTTTGTCTGCAAGAAAATCTGTATTAAGACGAACTTCAATACCTTTTAAAAGTTTATCAATCAACTCGTTGTAGCCGTTTACAGGTATTCCTTGATAAGTGTCGTTAAAATAGTTGTTGTCGTAAGTGTATCTTACAGGGAGTCGTTTGATTATGAAAGCAGGTAAATCCTTACAGTCACGACCCCATTGTTTTTCAGTATAGCCCTTAACAAGCTTTGTGTAAATCTCACGACCAACTAGGCTTATTGCTTGTTCTTCAAGATTTTTGGGTTCACCTTTAATTTCACTTTTTTGTTCTTCAATTATGGCTTGTGCCTCATCAGGAGTTGTAACGCCAAAAATTTGTGAAAAAGTGTTCATATTAAATGGCAAGTTGTAAAGTTTACCCTCATAATTTGCCATTGGAGTGTTTATAAAATTGTTAAACTCACAAAATGAAGTAACATAATCCCACACACGATTATTGCTGGTATGGAAAATATGCGCACCGTATTTGTGAACGGTAATACCTGCGATTTTTTCACAATAAATATTACCGCCCGTATGATTTCTTTTTTCAAGCACAAGACAGCGTTTGCCTTGCTTTGTCATTTCGTGAGCAACAACGGCACCAAAAAGCCCCGCCCCCACTATTAAGTAATCATATTGTTTCATAAAACACCATTTTAAAATGCAAAATGCAAAGCGCAAAGTGCAAAATGAAATTATAATTTGAGAATTGCTTGGAATTTGAATGGATTTTCGCTTTTGAGACCGCAGGCTTACGAGTGTATTTCAGGTGAAAAAGTGAAAAGGCGTCAAATTACCTCAATTATCCTTCGTAATCGTCCTCGTTTTCCCAGTTATGATATACATTTTGTACGTCGTCGTTTTCTTCAAACATTTCAAGCATTCTACCCATATTTTTAATGTCATCTGGGTTTGTGAGTGTTGTGTAAGTGCTTGGCACATATTCAACCTCAGCTGAAACG
>JAZLET010000146.1:0-11170 GCA_045615405.1 Candidatus Fimenecus sp. | reverse complement strand
TATTCAGCAACAGTTACTCAAGTAATATTAATTATCGTGTTCAGGTTGCAAATGAAAATAATATTCTTGTTATAGATTATTTTGATATAGGCAGAGCGAGTGCTTTTGAAATTCCGGCAGGAGCAAAAAAACTTCGTTTCTCAAATAGACAAGAAATTATGGATACAACTCAGCTTGAAAAGGGTGAAACTGTAACGGATTATGAGCCTTATGTTGAACTTGTAAAAGAAGAAAATTTACCTACTGCAATACAACGAAACTGGTTTAATGGCAAAACAATTCTTTTTAATGGTGACAGTATAACTATCGGCTCAGGCTTAACGCCAACAACCCTTGCGTATCCTTATCTTGTTTGTAAAGAGCTTAATGCAAAAATTATAAATCACGCTATTGGCGGAGGTACTCTTGCAAGTAATCCTGATAACGAAACAAGAAATCCGTTGATTTTAAGGTATGATACTGAGGTGACAGCTGATGTAGCAAACACAGTTGACCTTGTTTATATTGCAATAGGCACAAATGACTGGGCTTATCAATATACATCTGTTGGCACAATGGATGATAGAGTCACAACAACTTTTTATGGTGCTTTGCACTTGTTATGTCAAGGCTTGTTAAATAAATATGCAGGTAAACCCATTGTTTTTGCTACGCCAATTAAAAGACGAGTGTTAGAGTCCCACACTTCACCAAATGAGTACACAAGAAACGGAAAAACTCTTAAGGAGTATTGCGAAATCATTAAAGAGGTATGCGATTTTTATAGTATTCCGGTAATTGATATGTATAGTGAAAGTGGCTTAATGCCGTTTATTAATGAACAAAGAGATTTGTATTTTCAAGAAACAAGTGGCGCAGTGCATCCTAACGCGGAGGGTGCAAAAATTATGGCAAGACGAGTTGTAGCAGGTCTTAAAAGCATTGTGTACTAAGGAGGTGGCGTGATGGCGAAATATAAAGGTATAGATGTCTCAAAATGGCAGGGCGACATTAACTGGAGCCTTGTTGCTAATGCAGGTATTCAGTTTGTTATGATGCGGTGTAGCTTTGGTTGGGGCAAAGGACAAAAAGATAAATATTTTGAAAAAAACTACGCAGGGGCAAAACGCGTTAAAATCCCTGTGGGCGTGTATCATTACTCTTATGCAACAACAGTAGCGGAGGCGAAAAAAGAGGCGGAGCTTTGTCTTTCAGTTTTAAAGGGTAAAAAGCTTGAATACCCCGTTGCGTATGATATGGAGGAAAATCGCGTTTCTGCTTTAGGTAAAGAAATGGTTTCGCAAATTGCAAAGGCGTTTTGTGAAACAATGGAAAGTAATGGCTATTATGTTTGCATTTACGCTAACAAGCATTGGCTTGACAATTATTTTACTGATGAAATCTTTAAGAAATACGACATTTGGCTTGCTCAATGGGCTGAAAAACCAACCTTCCAAAAGACTTATGGTATATGGCAAAAAACCTCGCGCGGTAGGGTAAATGGCATTGAAACAAATGTAGATTTAAACGAGTCCTACAAGAATTACCCGGCAATTATGAAATACAACGGACTTAACGGCTATGGTGCAAAAATTGAAGCAAAACCACCAAAACGCGGATTTGTAGCAGGGCAAAAGGTAGTGCTTAAAAATGCAAAGCTTTACTCGTCAGCGTATAGTGATGTGGTGGCAGGTCATATAAGTGGCACCTATTACATTTATGACGGCATCTATTTTGAAGCGAGATATAGAGTGACAAATTCCCTTGCGAATGTAGAGCGTAAGCCAATCGGCAAATATGTAACAGGCTTTGTGCATCGTGATGATATGAGGTGACGCTATGAATGAAAATGATGTGTTAAATCATAGACTCGCAAAACTTGAAGAAGATGTGAAAATTCTTTACAAAAAGCTTAATGATGTAACCCTTGCGCAAGTCCAAAGCGTAACAAAGCTTGACAGTATGCTTCTTACTTTAGGGGAGTTAAAAGAAAGCATAGAAGCACTTAAAAAGCGTCCTGGTTGGTTGTGGGACAAAGTCGTAATTGCCATAATAAGCGCAATTAGTGGCTTGGTTATAAGTAATCTTTTTTAAGGAGGATTTATGTTAGACTATATTGTAGAAAATGCACTTGTGTTAATTCCTGTGCTTAATGTTATTGGTATGATTATTAAGAACACTGAAAAAATTCCTGATAAATATATACCACTAATTCTTTTGTTTTTCGGTGTGGTAGGCACGGTGGCAATTTTAGGCGTAAGCGCTCATAGCGTTGTGCAAGGTGTACTTGTTACTGGTACTGCCGTTTACGGAAATCAAATTATAAAGCAATTAAAAAGTAAATAAATTAAATGGGGCGGGGTTACACCTCGCCTTTTTTATATTTTTATTGACTTTAAGCCTTACAAATTCTATAATTATTTTATAGAAAGGTGAGATAATATGGCAGACCTTAAATGCGCAAAATGTAATGAAGTAATAAACGAACAAAATGCGGTTGAATGTCCGTTTTGTTGGGAGGTTTATCATAAAGAGTGCTGGGAGGACAGCGAAAACTGTGTGACCTGTAACAAGTATAATCCTATTTATGAAATGGCTCAGGCTCAAAAAGAATACAAAAACGAAACTGAAGATGAAGAAGAAATCCCATCACCTAAAAAAGAAAATGTAATAGAAGATGAGCCGATACCACACTTTAATGTTAAAGAAACACCGTCATCACAGGTGGCAAATGTGGTGCTTTTAGCGTCACTTGTGGTGCTTGGCTCTTGCGTTCTAGGTGCTATTGCTTTCTTGATTTATATGTATCTTGTAGGCAAAATAATTGTCGGTATCATTGGCGCATTAGCCATTGGCGGACTTGGTTTTGCCTTGTCACTTGTGGTAAAAGGCGTTGCCGAAATGGTAAACAATTCGCAAAAAACTGCTTATTACTTATCAAAATTAGTAAGAATGGTTGAGGAAGAGGAATAATGGGAAAATTAAGATTTTTAATTGCTTTAATTGTGGGCAAGGTGTCAATTCTCTTGCTTGACAAAATCTTTAAAAGAGGGACAAACCTTCCGGGTGAAATTATGCTTAAAATTTGCCCTGATGCACTCTCACGCTTTACAATGCCAAAAACTACTGTGTGTGTAACTGGTACAAACGGAAAAACCGGTACATCAAACTTGCTTACTCACATAATCCGCAATAGTGGCAAAACTGTAGTAAACAACTCTAAGGGCTCAAATATGGCGCCTGGTCTTGTAACTGCCCTTACTACTGAATGTACCTTAAGCGGTAAGGTAACTGTGGATGTTGCAGTTTTAGAGGTTGATGAGCGCTCATCACAGTTTATTTATACAAAATTTGTGCCCGATTACATTCTTTGCACAAATCTTTTCCGTGACTCAATTATGCGAAATGGCCATAGCGGATTTATTTTTGATAAAATCAATGACTATTTAGACGAAAAAACAACGCTTGTCCTTAATGGTAATGACGCTATTTCAGGACTTTTGGGTGAAGATAAATGCAATCGCGTATTCTTTTCAGTTAACAAAACCGAAAATAGCACAAGCCAGTGTGAAGATACCGTTTGCGACATTATTGCTTGTCCAAAATGTAACCATAAATTGAATTACGAGTTTTATCACTACAACCATATAGGTGTGCCAAAGTGTGAAAATTGCGGATTCAGTATGCCAAAAAGCACCTACTTTGCAAGTGATGTAGATTTTAAAAAAGGCACCTTTGTCTTTAACGGAGATAAAGGCGAAAGCCTTGTTTTACCATATCAAAAGGGCAATTTCTTTAATGTATTTAACATTACAGGGGCTTGTGCAATTTGTCGTCTTATGGGCATTGATATAGATACAATTGCAAACAGTATTGAAGATTTGTCATCAAAAACTGGTCGTTTCCAAGAGAATAAATTTGGTGGAGTAGAGGTTGTTTCAATGCTTTCTAAAAACCAAAATCCAATCTCTTGCTCACAAAGTTTAAAATATCTTAATAGCACCGAAAACGATAAAGATGTTGTGCTTTTAATTACTGACAGTAACGATAAAGTCCATGGTCACGAAGATATTTCATGGATTTATGACACCGATTTTGCACCGCTTGGTAGTGACAAAATTAAGAACATTTATATCGGTGGCTCTCGTTGCTATGATGTGGCACAGTGCCTTGAAATTAAGGGATTTAATACAGAAAAATACATTATTTTTGAAAACTATGATGACCTTGCAAATGCAGTTAGTAACAATGCGAATGAAAACAGAAGTATTGTAATTTATTTTGAGCTTTATGCTACTGGCGTAGTTGCAAAAATTAAAAATGCATTAAAGGCAAAGGGGGAAAACTAAAATGAAAAAGTTTGTAATTGAAGTGCTTTACCCCGAATATAACAACCTTTATGGTGACCGCGGAAATTGTGAGTATCTTAAGACGAAATTAACCCTTGCAGGTTATGAGTGCGAAGTTTATGAAACCTCACTTTTTGATGAGCCAAAATTTGTAAGTGAAAGTGTTGATATTTTACTCATTGGACCTTGTCAAGAAAAGCACCAGTTAATAGAGATAGAGGCGTTTAAAAAGTATCGTGATGCCATAGCAACTCGTATTGAAAATGGCGGTGTAATTTTGGCAACTGGCAACGCTTTTGAAATCTTTGGCGATTATATCTTAGATGCAAAAGGTGAAAAGCACGAATGCTTAAAATTCTTCCCATACTATGCAAAGCAGTTTGTGAGACTTCGCTATAACGACTGTAGCGTAGGTGAATTTGACGGTATGCAAATCACAGGCTTTAAAAATCTTTTAAGCCACTCTTACGGTGAAAATCCTTGCCCATTCCTTACTATGAAAAAGGGCGCAGGAATGAACAAAGAAACTAAAATTGAGGGTGTTCACAAAAACAATCTTTTTGCAACATATCACACTGGTCCAATTTTGCCACTTAATCCACAATTTGCTGATTATTTAATTAAGCTTATTGATAGTGATTATGTAGGCGTCGCATTAAAATACGAGCAAAAATCATACGAAAATCGTGTTAAAGAACTTATGTAAGCGCAAAGTCCAAAATGCAAAGCGCAAAATGAAGTTTAAATACAAAATATAACAAAAAAATCATTAAAATACACAAGATATTGTAATTTTTATATTGTAATATCTTGTGTTTTTTGTTATAATAAGTTATTAAAAATATTATGTGTAACTATGCCTGAATGGAGTAGGAAAATGGATAATAAAAACGACAAATTTCAAGAAGAAAGACAAAAGGATTTAATAATTGGTAGAAATGCGGTAACTGAACTTATAAAGTCAGGTCGTGAGATTGATACACTCTTTGTCTTAAGAGGCGAAAAGGGTGGCTCGGTTGGTAAAATAATCGGTCAATGTCGTGATAAAGGTGCTGTTGTAAAGGAAGTTGACAAGAAAAAGCTTGACTTTATGTGCGGTCACGCTAACCATCAGGGCGTTGTGGCAATTTGTGCCGCTCACGATTATGCTACTGTTGAAGAAATCCTTGCAGTTGCCAGTGAGCGAAACGAAGCGCCATTTATTGTGGCTTGTGACGGAATTGAAGACCCACATAATTTGGGCGCTATAATTCGTACTGCTGAGGCGGCAGGTGTGCACGGAATTATTATTCCAAAGCGTAGAAGTGCATCACTTAACTATACAGTAGGCAAAACAAGTGCAGGTGCTTTAGAATATATGAAGGTTGCTCGTGTACCAAACCTTGCATCTGTTCTTGACGACCTTAAAGAAAAGGGCTTGTGGGTGTATGGTGCTGATATGGGCGGTGAAGATGTCCGCAAGGTTAATCTCTCAGGCGCAGCGGTGCTTGTAATCGGCTCTGAGGGTGACGGTATGAGTAGAATTATTCGTGAAAAGTGCGATTTTATTATCTCACTTAAAATGAAAGGTCAAATCAACTCACTTAATGCTTCCGTAGCAGGTGGCATATTAATGTACGAGTTTGCTAATCAAAGATAAAATTAACTATAATAATTTTCGGGGGATGTTATTATGGCAGAAAGAATACCTGATTCATTGATTGATGAAATCCTTGCATCAGCAAAAAATTATATTAAAGATGATGAAAGTGAAGATACTGAAGAAACTGTTGACTATTCAAAAGACAAAATTGACTCGCTTGTAATTGAGTTCAATAGTGAAGAAAATCAACAGTCAGCACCGACTGAAAAAACAGTTGTTGTGCCAGTAGTAAAAGAAAAAACAGTTAATAAAAGTCAACCTGAAGAGCCAACCTCTAAAACAGGTGATGTAGGTGTGCTTGTAACAGGTGATGGTCAAATAGGTCTTATGTCTGATGGTGAAAAAATCAGTACTGAGATAGAACCACAGGATTCTTTAGAGCAAGAAGAGGGTAAAGAAACAGAATCCGTCAGCGGTCAAATTTCTATTGAAAAAACAAGAATGTTTAATGAAGTAGAAATTCGTGGTGCATATAATCCTAATATTTCTCATAATTTAGGAAATAAGGTGATAAGAACAACTACTGGTGAAGCACAACCAGTGGCTACCCCTGTGATGGGTGATGAAAAATATAGACATCACTTTATGAACAAGCCACAGCAAAATCTTGAAAAGACTCAAGAGCATAAGGCAAGAATTGGCGAATTACCACAAAAAACCATTGAAACCCCCGGCGTTGTGGTAAAGAAAAGCAAACAGGCTATGAATAATACTGATGGTTTTGAGCCAATGCCTACAATTGTCCCTGCTGAGTATGAGTTAGAGCAAGGCAAGGCAAAGCAAGTAGCACCTGACTCACAAGAAGAGCAAAGCAACGATAATCAAATTATGTTCGCAGGCTTTAATATGGATGATGAGCCAGTTGTAATTCAAAGTGAAGAACAGGCGGAGGAAGAACTTCGCGAAAAGCGTAAGGACAAAGTAAAGGAATTTATGTCTGAGGGCGTTTTATTCCAACAGGATGTAGACGAGCCAACAACCAAAAAACGCTATGACCGTAAAAATAGCACTCTCGCTTATGAATATTACGGACCAAAAGAAAAAACTCGCGTTGAAGAGGAATTGCAAAAAGAAAAGGCTTCACTTACAGCAAAAACCGTTGCACTTTCAGTAATATGCTTTATAATGGCAGTTTTAGCAGGTGTAGCAGGTACTGAAAGCGGTAACTTTGAAATTTATGGTAACAACGAGTTTGTGTATGTTGCAATTCAATTACTTTTGCTTTTAATCGCAACCGGAATGAATTTCCGTTCCGTTACAAACACAGTTAAAAATCTTAAAGATAAAGTTTGCGATATAGATACAGTTGTTACAATATCAGCCCTTGCAGGTATAATTCAATGTATCTTCGGCTTTGCATTTACTGATAGTGTAGAATCAGTTGCTTGTCTTATGGCAGGTGCATCACTTATTCCTATGGTAATGAAAACTGCAGGTGACCTTGTTCGTTGCAAAAACGATATTAACAACTTTTATATAGTTGCTGACGAAGAATATGAGTGCTTCAGTGTGCAAAACATTCCTGATGAAAATGTTGCAAATGAAATTGCTCGTGGACTTATGCTTGGCGACCCTGATATTAAATATTCAGCAAAAATTGACTTTCCTGCACGTTTTATTGAGCTTTCTCGCATGGCAGAGGTTAATGGGCCACTTTTCAAAATCACAATACCTGTAATTTGTGGTATTGCGGTGCTTGTTGGTCTTGTTTATGGCGTTGTTGCAAAGAATTTATTTGCAGGTGTCAGTGCATTTACAGGCATTATTCTTATGGGACTTCCTGTTGCCGCAACCCTTTTGTCAGCGGTTAACTTAAGCGCAGCAAACAAAAAGCTTAATGAAGAGGGTACTGCAATTAATGGCTATAGCGCAGTTGAAGATGCAGTAAATTCAAACGGTGTTATGATTGACGCTTGTGACGCTTTCGTAAGTGGCGGTTGTAATATTGAGGGTATGAAGCTTTACCATAAAATGCGAATAGACGAGGCTATTCTTTACACCGCATCAGTAGTTATCGCATCAGGCGGTGTACTTGCTGAGGTGTTTGAAGGCGTAATTATCGGCAAAAAAGAGTTGCTTTTTCCTGTTGAATCCTTGGCATACGAAGAAAAACTTGGTTGCTCTTGTTGGATTCACAATCACAGAGTTTTAGTTGGTAATCGTGAGCTTTTAGTACATCACAATGTCCACACACCTGATAAGGAGTTAGAAGATAAATATAGAGCACTTGGTAAAAATGTGATTTATCTTGCTATTGAGGGTAAAATTTCAGCAATGTTTGTTGTAGTTTATAAAGCAAATGAAGAAACAGCAAGATATTTGCGTGAGCTTGAAAAAGACGGTCTTACAATTTTCTTTAGAACAGCCGATGCCAATATTACCGAAAGTTTCCTTGAACAAGAGTTTGGACTTCCAACAAATGTAGTTAAGATTATTAACCCTGTAGCAGGTGAAATGTTCACAAAAACAAAGAATGCTGAAATCCCTCGTGGTGATGCTAAAATTATTCACGACGGTAAGGTTCAAACAATGCTTTCATCACTTCACAGTGCATTTGCGATTAATTCTTTCGTAACTGCATTAAAAACAGTTCAGTTAATTGCAGCATTTATTGGTGTTGCTATTGTAACAATTCTCGCATTTCTTTCAGGACTTGCACAAATTGGCGTTTGGCAAATTATAATATATCAAGCGGTTTGGACAGTTGTTCTTTCCGTTTTACCACACTTTAGAAAAATATAATTGGAGATGAGTTAGTTGGCAGAATTTATTGAAACTGTAAAAGAAATTGCATTATGGGTATGGGGATTTTCGCAGGTACGCTTTTTTGTTGACGCTTTTTTAAAAATCGGCTTTGCGGCACTTCTTAGTGGATTTATCGGTTACGAGCGTGAACATTCACACCGCCCTGCAGGTTTCCGTACACATATTCTTGTGTCAGTTGGCTCTGCCCTTGTAATGCTAACATCAGTTTATATCGCAAAAGAAGAAGGTCTTGCAACTGATGTTACACGAATGAGCGCACAGGTATTGAGTGGTATCGGTTTCTTGGGCGCAGGTACAATTCTTCGTGAGGGATTTTCAGTTAAAGGACTTACAACCGCAGCATCCCTTTGGGCAGTTTCCTGTATAGGTATTGCTGTTGGCTCAGGCTTTTACGCAGGTGCTTTTGTGGCAACCTTTGTAATTTACCTTACACTTAACTCACTTAAAAGATTTATTGTTCGTGGCTCGGCTGGTAAATTGCTCTTTATTGAGATTCGTGATGTTGGTACACAAATTCCACTTATCACAAAAACAATTAAACAATGCGGTGGTACAATTCATTCAATGGAGGTTGTTTACACCGAAACTAAAGATTTAAAATTTAAGCATCGTAAAGATACATCAGTTATTAAGGTGCTTATATTCCCTAAAAATGATGACTCTCTTTCACTTATGATTACAACAATCAGAAGTATGGAAGATGTTGAGGATATTTATGTTGACTAATAAAATTTCTCTTTTAGAAGATGAGCATATTGAAGATTTAGGTGAGGGTGTAGGCGTTGTTGTTTCGTGTCAGCATACCTTTGGTACGGATGCTATGCTTTTGGCAAACTTTACAAATCCCAAGCCTAATGATGTTGCTTGTGATTTCGGCACAGGGTGTGGAATAATTCCGTTTTTATGGTTAAGAGATAAAAAGTGTAGTGAAATTTCCGCCATAGAAATTCAAGAAAATGCCTGTAATCAAGTAAAGCGTTCAATTCTTTTAAATAAAACGGACAAAATTAAAATTTATAATAGAGATTTAAAAAATATTGCAGATTTTAGAGTCGGTAGCTTTGATGTTGTCACAATGAATCCACCGTATAAAATAGAAAATGGTGGAATCAAAAACGAAGAAGATTTTGCAACAATAGCTCGTCATGAAACCTTTTGTAATATGGAAGATATTGCAAAAAGTGCAGCACGACTTTTACGCTTTGGTGGCAAGTTTTGTATTTGTCACCGCCCTGAAAGAGTGTTTGACGCTATGAGTGCTATGCGAAATAACGGTATTGAGCCAAAACGACTTCGCTTTGTATCAAAAAAAGGCAACACTCAACCTTGGCTTGTGCTCATAGAGGGTAAGCGTGGTGCTAAAAACGGACTTAAGGTTGAAGCCCCTCTTATAGCATATAATGATGACGGTAGCTTAAGTGAAGAAATGCTTAATATTACCGAAAAATATAGAAAGGAGAATTAAAATGTCAGGTAAACTTTATGTGGTAGGCACACCAATAGGCAACCTTTCAGATTTTTCTCCAAGAGCGAAAGAGATTCTCGCAACAGTTGATTTTATTGCGGCGGAGGATACTCGTGTTACTCAAAAATTACTTAACTTTTTTGATATAAAAAAACCGCTTGTAAGTTATTATGAGCATAACCGTCGTGAGCGTGGTGAAATGATTATTTCACGAATTCTTGGTGGTGAGGTTTGTGCAATAGTGACTGATGCAGGAATGCCTTGCATTTCTGACCCTGGACAAGACCTTGTGTATCTTTGTCACGAAAATAATATTTCAGTAGAATCCGTGCCAGGACCTACCGCCTTTGCAACGGCATTGGCAATTAGCGGAATGGAAAGTGGTCGCTTTACTTTTGAAGGATTTTTAAGCACCAATAAACCAAGCCGTAAAGAGCATCTAAACGAGCTTAAAAACGAAACTCGCACAATGATTTTTTACGAGGCACCACATAAACTTAAGGCAACTCTTAAAGATATGTATGGGTGTTTTGGTGATAGACAAATCGCAATAGTAAAAGAACTTACAAAAATTCACGAAACTGTGTTTAGGACAACCCTTAAGGGTGCTATAGACTATTTTGAGGTTGAAAATCCAAGAGGGGAATATGTGCTTGTTTTAGCAGGGGCACAAAATACAAAAGAAAAACAGCCCGTTACATTAGAACAGGCTGTGTCACTTGCAAAAGATTTAGTCCTAAAAGGTGTCAGCGTTAATGAGGCAGCGAAAACCGTTGCGGCTGATACAGGAATTAAAAAGAGTTTAATCTATAAAGAATTGCTTTGATTTTTTGTTGAGTATTTATACATTCTTGCAATTTCTTTTTCAATAAGTCTTGTTGCTTCATTTATAATTGTGTCCATAGATTTTGGAAGCTGTTCACTTCGTTTTGGCTTGTTATCGCCTTCAAAAACTAATGACTCAATAAT
>JAZLET010000145.1:0-13783 GCA_045615405.1 Candidatus Fimenecus sp. | reverse complement strand
TTGGAAGATAATCAACATCATTTAAGCCCTCAAGAAGCTTGTCAGCATACTCAGTAATTCTTAAGTACCAAACATCTTTGGATTTTTGAACAACGTCGCTATGACAAATGTCGCACTTGCCGCCTTGTGAGTCTTCGTTTGAAAGAACAACCTTACAAGATGGGCAATAGTTAACAAGTGTCTTGTCACGGAATGCAAGTCCGTTTTCAAACATCTTAAGGAAAATCCATTGTGTCCATTTATAGTATTTATCATCAGTTGTGTCAACTACTCTTGAATAGTCAAATGAGAAACCAACACGCTTTAACTGACTTGTGAACTTTTCAATGTTCATATCAGTAACTTTTCTTGGGTGAATACCAGTTTTAATAGCATAGTTTTCAGTTGGAAGACCATAAGCGTCAAAACCGATTGGGAACAATACATTGTAACCCTCAAGTCTTCTTTTTCTTGATACTACCTCAAGACCTGAATATGCCTTAATGTGACCAACGTGCATACCTGCACCTGATGGGTATGGGAACTCAACAAGTCCATAAAATTTTGGCTTTTCGGAATTATCTTGTGCCTCAAAAACCTTTGCTTCTTCCCATTTTTGTTGCCATTTTTGTTCGGTGGCTTTAAAATCGTAATTCATATATATAACCTTCTTTAAAAGATATTTTTGCTTATTCAGTAATTATTGTGCTAATGTCGTATTCCTGTGCATCTGCCCAAAGATGTTCTAGGCTATAGGTTTCTCTTTGATCAGGTGTGAAAAGGTGAACAACAACTGTGCCATAGTCAAGTAAAATCCAGCCAGTTGATTTACCTTCTATATTTCTTGGCTCTACACCTTGTTTTGTGAGAGTATCTTGAACTTCATCAGACAAAGCACGAATATGGGTGCCTGATGTACCTGTTGCGATTACAAAGTAATCGGCAACTGATGTAAGTTCAGTGATTGCGAGTGATTTTATGTTAGTTGCTTTCTTGTTGTCAAGTGTAGCAACAATATTTTTCATAAGCTCAGTTCTATCCATATTTTATTTCCTTTCTACAAGGTAGTTGTATGCTTTTACTGTATCAATGTGTATAGGTCTACACTTTTTCGCGTTATCTTCAATAGTGAATGAAAGTCCACGAAGACAAGTTTTGTTAAGGCTTTCCTCCGCCATTGCTCTTACCTCAAGAATATCAGAGTATTCACGGTCTTCAGAAGTTAAATCGGCAACATAAATAATCTTTTCTAAAAGCGACATATCTTCTTTGCCGGTTGTATGCCAACGGACCGCTGAAAGAATTTCACTGTCAGTTACATTAAGCTCTTTTCTTAAAAAGATTTCACCTGCTATAGCGTGAAGTGTAACCGTAATATTCTTTTCACTTTCAGTAAGAATTTGCCCATCAGCTTCAATCATCTTAAGCATTTTGTCAGTTGGCTCATATCTCATAATGTCGTGAATAAGACCTGCGGTATACGCTTTTTTAACATCGCCATTAAAGATTTCAGCAAGGTGCTTTGCTTGTTCAGCAACACAAATTGAATGATACAGTCTTTGTGGTGTTAAACGAGTTTTTAGGATTTCTAAAAATTCTTTATTTCTTTCCGTATCCATAGAGTTTATGATTCTCCATATATTCAATAATTTCAGGGTCCACAATTCCGTAAATGCTCTTACCATTTGCAATTCTTTCACGGATTTCGCTTGAGCTTACCTCGTAAGCATCTAAAAGTGAGATATGTATATTCTTTCCGTCAAGCTTAGGCATATACACACCTAATTGGTCAAAAGCATAAGCACGAAGCTTTTGAATATTCTCGACATTATCACGAGATGCAACACAAATTGTGCATTTTTCTAAAAGCTCTTTATGCTTGTACCACTTATGGAAAATAAGAAACATATCTGAACCGATAATAAGATACAAATCATCATTTGGATATTTTTGTTTTAATTCATTAACTGTGAAAATAGTGTAGCTATCAGTTTCGCGTTCCATTTCCATAGTGCTGATTTCATATTTTGGGTTATTAAATGCAATTTTGCACATTGCAAGACGGTCACGGTTATCGGCTAAATCATCACAACGCTTATGTGTTGGCTTTTTATTAGGAATGATAATTACCTTATCAAGTTCTAACTCCTCAGCCATTTTGCCAACCATTCTTACGTGTCCTTTATGAGGGGGATTAAATGTTCCACCAAAAATGCCTATTTTCATTTTTTCTTCGCCTTCTTTTTGTCGTCTTTGTGGAGTTCAGGGTTGTAACGATAAAAAATCATACTGCCACCGATAACACCAACGCAATCGCTATTTGTTGCCTCAGCAAGTTTTTGTGCGATTTCTTTTGGCTTTTCAGGGCTTGTTTCTAAAAGCACTTTAACTTTAATAAGCTCACGTGCTTTAAGTGCATCATCAGTTTGCTTAATAAGGGCATCCGAAATTCCGCCCTTGCCAACCTGAAATAATGCAGGTAAACTATTTGCCTGACTTCTCCAATATGCTCTTTCTTTACTTGTCATGTTCTTCTCCTTATGACTAATAATTAATAAATATTAAACTTTCTTAAAATCATCATTAACGGTGGTATAAGTATTCCTACCACTCCAAAAAAAATATACCATTTGTCTATTTCTATTCTAAGTTTAATTTGTTTGTTAAATCTTTTTGCTTTGAGCAAAAACCACAGTGGCATATGGTATATTTTGCGAGTTCCTTGAGTACATAAGATTTCTATATATGCAAAACTTGTAGGAGTTAAGTTTTTTCCTGGCATCTCAGGAGTATAAAACTTAATTTCAACAATATCTGTCCACTCAATGAAATGTTTATCCGTGTAAACACCTTCGTCAGTCAATACAGCTATTGTTTTTCCAAAAAAATATACATTTAGAATTGATAATATTGAAAATATTAAAATAGGTTGAAAAAACAATTTGATAATAATTAGTGTATCTTCTTTGATTTCAACACCTAAATCCAACAAGATATTCAACACATAAATACATCCTATAGACCACAAAACTAAAATCAAAAACACAAAACACAATACTAAAATTGTAAAGCACCATTGTCTTCTCATTTTTATGCCACGAATATCTCTTAATTCACACCCTGTCATAAAATTCCCCTTGTCAACAGGACATTGAGCCGTCCCCTACAAATTATAAATACTTCGGTAATTCTTCTACAAATTTTCTTAATGCGTTTCCGCGGTGGCTTACTTTATCTTTTTCTTCTGCTGAAAGTTCGCCGAAGGTTTTGTCGCCTACAAGGAATACTGGGTCATAACCAAATCCGCCGTTGCCGTGCACCTCGTGAGCAATAACTCCTTCGCAAGTGCCACGAACTGTAAAGCTTTTGCCATCAGGGAAACAACAACATACACAGCTTACAAATCGTGCAGTACGTTTCTCATCGGGAACATCTTTCATAAGACTTAAAAGCTTTTCGTTGTTTTTAGCATCATTTCCGTGTTCGCCACCGAAACGAGCTGAATAAACACCAGGTGCACCGTCAAGGAAATCAACCATAAGACCTGAGTCATCAGCAACACAAACCATTCCGCTTTCTTTACAACCACTATCAGCCTTTAAGAAAGCATTTTCTTCAAATGTTGTGCCAGTTTCGTCTACATCTGAAAGTGTGATTCCTGCCATTTCGGCAGTAAGTACATTTATTCCTAATGGGGCAAGAATTCTTTGTAATTCCGCCTGTTTTTTCATATTATGAGTTGCGATTAAAAAGTCCAAAGAAACCCCTCTTTTTCTTTTCTTCTTTTTCTTCAGGTTGGGCGCTTATCTCTTCTTCCTGTCCCAATCCTTCGTCATTTGTTTGGGAAGACTCTTCAACTGTTTCGCCGTTTTCATCGGTGTTTTCTTCTTGTAAAAGATTTTCATTAACAATTTCGCATTCTTCGCTACTCTCTTCGTGAATTTCAAGTTGAACATCCTCCTCTTCTTTATAATCTATCTTGTCAAACAAGCCATCGGCAAAGGCTTCAGGCTTAAATGGTTGCAAGTCATCAATTTGCTCACCAACGCCAATAAACTTAACTGGAATTCCAAGTTCGTTTTTAATAGCAAGAACAACGCCACCACGAGCAGTACCGTCTAGCTTTGTAAGTACAATACCTGTAATATCTGCAACTGACTTAAACTCTCTTGCTTGATTAACTGCATTTTGACCTGTTGTTGCATCAAGCACTAGCAACACCTCACGGTCGGAGTATGGAAGCTCACGGTCAATAACACGATAAATCTTGTTAAGTTCATCCATAAGATTTTTCTTGTTGTGAAGACGACCAGCAGTATCAATAATAATGATTTCACTATCTCTTGCCTTTGCAGCGCCAATTGTATCAAACACAACTGCGGCAGGGTCAGCACCCTCAGTATGCTTAACAATGTCAACACCTGAACGGTCAGCCCAAATTTGCAACTGGTCAATAGCAGCAGCACGGAAAGTATCAGCCGCACCAAGAATAACCTTTTTACCTTGGGCTTTATACATTGCTGCCATTTTGCCGATTGTTGTAGTTTTACCCACACCATTTACGCCGATTACAAGAATTATTGATGGCACTGTGATAAGTCCCATATCTTCACCGCCGTAAAGCATTTCAGCAACAATTGTTTTGATTTGTTGGCGAATTGCTTCAGCACCTTTTATTTTACCCTTCGCAACCTCTTCACGAAGTTTTTCAGTAATTTCTACGGCAGTAGTAACACCAACATCACCCATAACAAGAATTTCTTCAAGTTCGGTATAAAGGTCGTCAGTCACCTCATCAAAGCTATCAAGCATATCGTCAATAGCCCCTGCCATTTTGTTTCTTGTCTTTGTAAGACCAAAATTGATTTTTTTGAAAATTCCCATAATAATTTTCCTTTATATTTTTATCGTAGCTTAAAAAGTGCAAGATAAGTAAAATTAAGCGAGACCAAGTTTTCTTGCCATTTCGGCTGTTTGAAGTTCTAATATCTTTGATACGCCCTCTTCTTGCATTGTAACACCATAAAGCACATCAGCCTCTTCCATTGTACCGCGACGGTGTGTAATAAGAATAAACTGTGTATTCTTTGTCATTCTTCTTACATATTGAGCGTAACGAACAACGTTAACATCATCCAAAGCAGCCTCAACTTCATCAAAGATTACGAATGGTGCAGGTGTAACCTTAAGAATTGCGAAAAGAAGTGCAATTGCTGAAAGTCCCTTTTCACCACCTGAAAGAAGACTAATATTTTGAACATTTTTGCCTGGTGGTTGTACCTTAATTTCAATATCACACTCAAGTACATTCATTTCGTCTTCAAGAATAAGCTCAGCTTTACCGCCACCAAACAACTCAGCAAAGGTTTCACCGAATGCCACGTTGATTTTTTGGAATTGTTCACGGAACTGAACGCTCATTTTTGTTGTAAGCTCATCAATGAGTTTAATAAGCTCCGCTTTAGATTTTTCAACATCAGCAATTTGTCCTGACATAAATTCGTATCTTTCGGATACTTCCTTATACTCATCAATAGCGGAAACATTAACTGAGCCAAGTCCACGGATTTCATTTTTAAGTGCTGAAAGTCTTGTTCTTGCATCACCAATATTTTCAATAACTATTTGAAGTGCAATAGCCTCACGACGAGTAAGCTGATATTCATCATAAAGCTTTGAGTTGTACTCTTCATACTCATTAAGCATTGATGCTTTACGCTCTTCAAGACGAGCAAGTTCACCGCTGATACGCTCACGCTCCGCACTCTTTTCTTTTTCAAGACTACGAAGGTCGGAGCTTTCTTTTTCAAGCTGTGCACGAGCTTCAAGCAAGTCGTCAACATCAGTTCTTGCATTACCACATTGACGGCGGAGCTCTTCAGCTGATGCGCGAAGGCTTTCAATATCTTTTGTAAGCCAAATATTTTTATTCTTAAATGCTTCAATTTCAGCATCTAATTCTTCGTAACGAGTAGTGTGTGAACCCTTAAGAATGTTAAGACGACGAATGTTATCATCCGCAGATTGAATATCCTTTTCAAATCCTAATATTTCAAGTCGGATTTGCTCAGCCCTTTGAGCAAGTTCTTCACGGACTGCTACAAGACTTTCACGGTCACCGCTAACGGCCTCAAGAGCTTTTTCTTTTTCAGCAATATCGGTGTTAAGCTTTTCAACCATTTCACGAGCAGCAATACTATCAGCACCGATTTTTTCAATACGCTCAGTAAGAATTCCCTCTTCTTCAAGCAATTCTTTTACGCCACCAGAAGATGCTTCATATTCACTTTCAGCAAGTTTGTATTCGCCTTGGAGACGAATTTTTTCTTCGTTTGCGGAAAGAATGTCACCCTCAATGCCGTTAAGGTCAGCAATAGCTGATGCCAAATCTTCACTGAGCATTTTTTCTTGAATTGCAAGGGTGTTTTTCTTATCTGTGAGGTCTTTAACGACTGCGCGAAGCTTGTCAATCTCGTTACTACGAGAAAGCATACCGACGCCCTGTGCCTTACTACCACCTGTAATTGAACCACCTGCATTTATAACTTGCCCGTCTAAAGTTACAAGCTTAAAGCGGTTTTTGTATTTCTTTGCAATAGCAATTGCAGAGTCCAAATCTTCACAAACAACAGTTCTACCGAGAAGATTGTCAATAATATCTCTATATTGCTTGTCAGCTGTAACAAGGTCCGCTGCAACACTTACAAAACCAAAGCAATCATCTAAATCTTTTTCTTCAAATAATCTTGGTTTAATTGTAGTAAGTGGCAAGAAGGTTGCACGACCACCGCGAGTTTCTTTTAAGAATGCAATTGCGCGTTTAGCGTCATTTTCACTATCAACAATCACATTTTGAAGTGCTGAACCAAGGGCAGTTTCAATTGCAACTGAATATTTATCTTTAACTGTAATAAGCTGTGAAAGTGGACCATGAACACCCTTTAATGCACCACGATTACTTTCTTTCATGACGCTACGTACTGAGCCCTGATAACCCTCCATATTCTTTTCAAGGTCATCAAGCACACGAATACGCTCATTTTTACGCTCAATTTCAGTTTCAACGGAAAGAATTTCTGCTTTTACTTTTTCGCATTTGTCAGTTCTTGTTTGAACCTTTATGCGATATCCCTCAATGGCATTTTTAAAGCCATTAATTCTTTCTTCACATTCTTCTAACGCCTTTTGAGCGTTGTTTTTCTTTTCTTCTAATGCTAAAACAGCTTCTTTACGATTGCCTAAAAGCTCATCAATAGCAGCAATTCTTACCTTAATTTCTTCAATTTGTGAACTTGCAGTTTCACTAATAACACGATTATCAGCAAGAGCAACTGTAAGAAGTGAAATTTCTTTTGAAAGCTCGGCTGCAAGAGTTGCAAACTCGTTATTTTCAACCTGAAGCTTTTCAATTTCACCAATTTGCTCTTGTAAGCGTTTGTTTGCCTCTTCATAACCTGCTTGAGCTTTTGCTTTTTGCTCTTCAGTTTCAGCTATTTGAGCATCAATGTCACTTTCATCAGCATTTGCACTAAGCTTATCTTTTGCGAGTCTTTCAATTGATTCGTTGTTATGTACGATTGAATTTTCATAAACCTTTGCCTGAGCTTCAAACTCAGCCGCTTGTTCTTCAAAGTGAGATGTTGAACCACGAATCTCTTCAATTTTAACATTGATTTCGTGAGTCTTTTCAACGATACTGGTCATCTTTTGTTCAATTTCCTGAAGTTGCTTTTGAGCATCTTTATATTGAACTGATGCAATATCAATTTTTCTATCTTGCTCTTTTAATTTTTCTTGAGTTTTTTCAATATTATATAACCAAATACCGATTTCAAGCATTTTTCTTTCTTCGGCAAGTACTAAGAATTTTTGCGCTTTTTCGCTTTGAGTTTTAAGCGGACCAACGCGGCTTTCAAGCTCAGTTAAAATGTCGCGAAGGCGAACAAGATTTTCTTCAGCTTGTCCTAATCTCTTAAGAGCATCATTTCTTTTATAACGGAAATGAGAGATACCTGCCGCCTCTTCAAACATCTCACGACGCTCACCTGATTTTGATGAAATAAGCTCAGCAATTTTGCCTTGGCTAACCATTGAGTAACCGTCACGACCAAGACCTGTATCCATAAACAATTCGTTAATATCACGAAGTCTTACATTTTCGCCATTAATTTTGTATTCACTGTCACCGCTTCTATAAAAACGACGGGTAATGTTAACCTCGTCTTTATCGCAACTAAGAGTGCGGTCAGAGTTATCAAGACACAAGGTTACCTCCGCAAAACCAGTTGCCTTGCGAAGCTTTGTACCACTGAAAATAACATCTTCCATTTTTGAGCCACGAAGACTCTTTGTAGATTGTTCACCAAGCACCCAACGAACAGCGTCAGAAATGTTACTTTTACCGCTACCGTTAGGGCCAACAACACCTGTTATTCCCTTATTAAATTGAAGTACTGTTTTATCGGGACAAGACTTAAATCCCTGCATTGTAATTGACTTTAATATCATTCTAAAACCTCAACTTCAATGTCAAATTCTTCTAAATTTTCTTTACCCTTTATTATACAACTAAATCCTTGATTTTTCAATGCTTTTTCGTTTCTTTTATGCTGACCTTTTGCCTGTGACAGCACTTTTTTATTAACAAAAATCACATATTGTTGTTTTTTGTCTTTATCACTTAATTTTTTTAAGATTTTTTGGAAAAAAATATGACCCTCACAAAGCTCACGAAAAGCAGGGTGATATGCTCCACCTATCATATCAGCTTTAACAGTTTCACTGCTATGAAGGCCTAATTTTATTACTTTTATGTTTTCTTTTTTGAACATTGTAAGAAGTCTTGCACAAAATGGTGCAGTTTCCTCTGCTGTTGGTGCTATGTATTCACCGATTTCTTGCAAGTATCCTAAATGTGTATTTTTCAGTACAACTGTGGGGTAAATTCGTACTGTGTCAGGCTTTAATTTTATGATTTCTTGTGCGGTATATTCGTCTTTTGTGAAATCACTTTTGTAAAGACCTGTCATCATTTGAAGACCTAATTCAAAACCGTATTCTTTTATTAATACTGATGCTTTTCGCACATCATTTGCAGTATGACCACGACGATTTGCAAGTAAAACGTCATCACACATACTTTGCGCACCTAATTCAATGGCGGTTACACCATAAGCTTTAAGTACATTGAGTATGTCATTATTTATGCAATCAGGTCTTGTTGACACACGAATTCCCTTAAAATTATATGTATCTAAAAAATGCTTAGCGGCGGTTAAAAGAGAAAGCATATAATCTCTTTCAATCGCCGTAAAACTTCCACCAAAAAATGCAATTTCAGTATTCTTTGGGTTAACATTATATTCAATTGCAACCTTTACTGCATTTTCTACACACGAAGGGGTTGCAGGGACAGTTTGTCCGCTAATTGCCCGTTGATTGCAAAAGCTACAGTCATTTGGGCACCCCTTATGTGGCACAAAAATGCTTATGTTACTATGGCTCATAACCCCATTAACTCCAATGCAGATTTTGCCGCTTGTTGCTCCGCTTTTTTCTTGCTACTGCCTTTACCTGTGCCGATTACATTGCTATTCATATGAATTTCAACAACAAACTCTTTGTTATGGTCAGGACCACTTTCACCAACTACTACATACTCAAATTTTTCAGTTGGATTTTGTTGCAAAATCTCTTGCAAGGTGCTTTTGTAGTCTTTAAAAACAGGCTTTGTTTCAGTTGCAACTTCAATAAATGGCAACACGAATTTTCGTGCGCTTTCAATTCCGCCATCAAGATAAATAGCCGCAATAAGTGCTTCAAAAGCATCTGAAACAATTGATGGGCGTTGTCTACCGCCTGTGTTTTCTTCACCTTTGCCTAACAAAATCATATCGCCAAGACCAATTTCTTCAGCATAGCCAAAAAGAGTTTTCTCACACACTGCATAAGCGCGTTTTTTTGTGAGTTCGCCTTCCGCCTTATTTTTGTAATGGTCAAAAAGATATTCAGCAGTTATAAATCCTAACACTGAGTCACCTAAAAACTCTAAACGCTCATTGTCAAGTCCTGTACCTTTTTCATTAGCATAAGATGAGTGAGTTAATGCTCTTGCTAAAAGATTTTTGTTTTTAAATTCATATCCGATTTTCTTTTGGAAATCAGTCATTTTTTACACCTTTGCTTGTTTAATACTTTCCATACCGCGCTCAGCTAAACGCATATATCGTTCTTGCTTATCACGGATTTTTTCAGGGAGTGGCGGCAAAACGCCAAAATTTGCTCCCATTGGTTGAAAATTCTTAACACTCTCATCACTTATATAGCGTGAAAGTGCGCCAATCATTGTATCTTCAGGAAGAATTACAGTTTCTTCTCCCTTAAGCCTTTTTGCAAGGTTAATACCAGCCATTAAACCACTTGCGGCGGATTCCATATAACCTTCCACACCGGTGATTTGTCCACCAAAGAAGATAAGCGGATTGCTACGCATACTGAAATCTCCGTTAAGAAGTCGTGGAGAATCAATAAATGTGTTTCTATGCATTACACCATAACGGACAAATTCCGCATTTTTTAGTGCAGGAAACATACTGAAAACTCGTTTTTGCTCACCGAATTTCAGGTTTGTTTGAAACCCTACAAGATTATACATTGTACCATCTTTATTCTCTTTACGGAGTTGAAGATTTGCCCATGGTCTATGCCCTGTGCGTGGGTCGGTAAGCCCTACTGGTTTAAGCGGACCATATCGCATAGTATCTTTACCGCGACTTGCCAAAACTTCAATAGGCATACAACCCTCATAAACATCCTTACGCTTGTCAAAAGAGTGAGTTTCAGCACTTTCGGCATTTATGATTGCCTCATAAAATTCTTCGTATTCAGCCTTATTCATTGGGCAATTAATGTAATCCGCCTCGCCACCACGGTCATAGCGTGACTGGGTGAAAGCACATTCCATATCAATACTTTCAGCAGTTACAATAGGCGCCGCCGCATCAAAAAATGAGAGTCCGTTTCCACACATTTCACGGATTGTTTGTGAAAGTCCATCACTTGCGAGTGGTCCTGCACAAATAACTATACCATCATAACCCTGTGGCAAATCTATTACTTCTTTTTCAATAATATTTATATTTTCATCACTTTTAATTTTTTCGGTGATGAGTCTTGAAAATTCATAACGGTCAACAGCTAATGCTCCACCTGCTTCAACCTTACATTCGTAAGCAGTTTCAACACAAATTGAGCCTAAATACGCCATTTCGTGTTTTAAAAGTCCTGCTGCAGAATTAAGACGCTCCGCCTTTAAGGAGTTTGAGCATACCAATTCAGCAAGAGTATTTAGCTTATGGGCAGGTGATTTTTTATGAGGCTTCATCTCATATAAATCAACCTTTATTCCATTTCGTGATAATGCTTTCGCACACTCAACACCTGCAAGACCGCCACCGATTACTGCGACCTTCATTATTCTTTTGCCTTTCTTTTACGCTCTGATTTCTTTTCAAAACCGCATCCCTCGTTAAGGCAAGAGAGCATTCCACCCTTTTTCTTAAAGAGATATTTACCACATTGTGGGCAGGTTTCATCAGTTGGCTTATCCCAAGTCATAAAATTACATTCAGGATAATTACCGCAACCATAAAAAGCGTAGCCTTTTTTAGTTTTCTTTTCAATTACCTTGCCACCGCAAACAGGACAAGTTGCCTTTGTTTCAAGAACAAGTGGCTTTGTGTTTTTACAATCAGGGTAGCCCGGGCAAGCAAGGAATTTACCAAATCGTCCTGATTTCACTACCATATTTCTACCACATTTGTCGCAAGGAATATCGGTTTCATCTTCTTTAAGCTTAATTTTTTGACCTTGCATATCAGTTTTTGCCTTTGCAAGAGTTGCTTCAAAATCGCCATAAAATTCGTGAAGCATTTGAATGTAGTCAGTCTTACCGCTTTCAACATCATCAAGCTGAGATTCCATACCTGCAGTAAACTTAACATTTACGATTTTAGGGAATTTTTCTTTAAGAAGCTTTGTTGTTGCCTCACCAAGCTCAGTTGGTTTAATTTGCTTTTGCTCACGAACAACATATTCGCGTTGTGTGATTGTTGAAAGAATTGAAGCATAAGTAGATGGACGGCCAACGCCTGTTTCTTCCAACGTTTTAATAAGAGATGCTTCAGTGTAACGTGCAGGTGGTTGTGTGAAATGCTGATTACCTACAAGTTCCTTAAGCTTAAGTGCATCGCCCTCATTAATCTTTGGTAATGCGCCCTCATCCTCTTCATCTTCATCAGTACCTGCCACATAAAGACAAGTATAACCATCAAAACGAACTGTATATCCGTTTGCGTTAAATACAACGAATTTGCCTTGTGCTTTATCGTTTTCATTTGCACCGTGAATTTCTACTTTAACTGTATCTTGAACACAGTTTGCCATAAGAGATGCCATAAAGCGTTTCCAAATAAGATTATAAACCTTATATTGTTCAGCAGTAAGGCTTGACTTCACCTTTTCAGGAGTTAAATCCATCATTGTAGGACGAATTGCCTCGTGACCATCTTGCGCATTTGCTTTTGTCTTGTAATATCTTGGTTTTTCTGGAAGATATTCAGCGCCAAAATTGTTTTTAATAAACTCGTTACCTGCTGCACGTGCCTCTTCCGAAATACGAAGAGAGTCCGTTCTCATATAAGTAATAAGACCCACAGCGCCGATACCCTGAATTTCCACGCCTTCATAAAGCTCTTGAGCAATTTTCATTGTTTTCTTTGCTTGGAAGTTGAGCTTACGAGATGCTTCTTGTTGAAGTGTTGATGTTGTAAATGGTGGTGCAGGTTGACGATTACGAACACCTTTTTTAACTGAAACTGCAGTGTATTCAGCGTCATTAAGACGAGCAAGGTACATATCACTTTGCTCTTTATTTGTAATTTTAACCTTACCTGTTTCGTCACCTACAAATGATGCTACGAATGCTTTTCTTGATGATGGTGCAAGCATTTTAGCGTCAAGTGTCCAATATTCTTCAGGCACGAATGCACGAATTTCTTCTTCACGGTCAACTACAAGGCGTACTGCAACTGACTGTACGCGTCCTGCAGAAAGACCACGACGGATTTTTTGTGAAATAAATGGACTAAGCATATAGCCAACAAGTCTATCTAAAATTCTTCTTGCTTGTTGAGCGTTTACAAGGTCAATATCAATTTTCTCAATATTTGCAATTCCTTTTGTAACGCTATTTTTATTAATTTCATTAAATTTAACTCTATTAAGACCGTTTAAGTCAAGGTCTAAAAGAGTTGCTAAGTGCCAAGAAATCGCTTCTCCCTCACGGTCAGGGTCGGCTGCAAGAATAACTGCTTCTGATTTATCAGCAAGTTCTTTTAACTCTTTTACAAGCTTTTCTTTACCCTTAATTACCATATATTTTGGAGCAAAATCATTCTTAACATCTACGCTAAGCTTTGCCGCAGGTAAGTCACGTACATGACCCTTTGAAGAAACAACCTTATAGTCGCTTCCAAGATATTTTTGAATGCTTTTTGCTTTTGATGGAGACTCAACGATTACAAGTTTTGACATATATCATCATCCTATTTTAAGTTTACTGTTTAATTTATTTTATAACGCCTGCCACTAATTTGAGTGACGAGCCCATAAACTTCTAATTCTGTAAGTGCCGACAAAGTTTTCTCAATTGAAAGACCACTACTATTTGTTATCTCGTCAACATGAAGTGGAACTTCCCTCATTAAACCATATACTCTATTGGCATTCGGTGTAAGACAACTAG
>JAZLET010000144.1:0-8376 GCA_045615405.1 Candidatus Fimenecus sp. | reverse complement strand
TATGTAATTTACAACATTCCTCAACTTGCAGGTGTTTCACTTACATTAAGTCTTTTTGATGAAATGCTTAAAAATCCAAGAGTTATTGGTGTTAAAAACTCATCAATGCCAATTCAAGACATTCAAATGTTTAAGCGTCAAGCAAAAATGAATAACCGCGAGGTTGTTATTTTCAATGGTCCTGACGAGCAATTTGTTGGTGGTCGTATGATTGGTGCTGAAGGTGGCATTGGCGGTACATACGGTGTTATGCCTGAGCTTTTTGTTACACTCAATAATATGATTAACAACAAAGATGTTGCTAACGCAGAAGCAATTCAAGATGACATTAACGAAATTATTTACACAATGTGCAGTACAAAGGGTAATATGTATGCAACCGCTAAAGCAGCACTTAAAAAGAGAGCAGGTCTTGAGCTTGGTGGCGTAAGAGAACCACTTCTTAACTTACAAGATGGCGATGAAGTTATCGTACAAAAGGTTGTAGACCTTGTTGAAACTGCTGTTAAGAAATGGGTTAAATAAAAAATACATAAAAAATTAAGGACACCTAATCGGTGTCCTTTTTTATATGCTTTTTTATTATTTAATTTCATCAAGATTTGTGCCTTTTGTTTCTTTTACTTTAAGTGTGAACATAACTGCGGCGACACTTACTGCTGGAATTGAAATTGCAAGACAAGCCCACCAAATTGGAAGAATTGTCATACCAACAATTGCAAGACCGTAACCAACTGCAAGTCCTATGATTACCAAAAGTCCCTCTGCACCTACAACTGATGCACGAATATCGGTTGGTACTTTTTCAGTCATCATAACATTCATATAGTCGCGACCAATCCAATATGACCCTTGGTAAAGTCCTGCAAGTGAGCCGATTAAATATGGCTCCCAACCATTAAGGATGCCTACTACAAAAAGTGTATAACCCACAACACAGGTTATTGAAAAGCCTGTAACTGTAGTTTTTCTACCGAATTTATCGGCAATAAATCCTGAAAGGAATGTAATTGTACCATAAACCACAGGTACCATAAAAAGTGCTTTTGTGATTTCACTTGTACTCATTCCGGCACGGTGCATTGAAGATTCAAAGTAAAGCGCTATTGCAGGCATTGCGGAGTCAAATATAATATGTGCAATAATAAGCATTTTTGTATCTTTATTTGCGAATATGTATTTTACACCATTAAACACGCCTGACTGATTTCGTTGAGCCTCTTTTTGTTGCTTTTTAATTGCTTTTTCCGCTTGTCTTTCTTCGTAAGGGCGTGAAAGATACGCTATTCTTTCGCTTATAAACACCTTTGTATCTTTTGCTAAGATAAGCACTAAAAGTACTGCAACAAAACCGATTAAAGATGGTACTAAGAAAATATTACGCCATTTTGTTGGGTCATCACCCATCAATATATCGCGAAGTGCAGGAATTAAAATAACGCCTAAAATACCAAAACTTTTAAGAAAACTATATATTTTTGCACGGTGCTTATCAGGTGCTTCTTCAAGAATATAAATAATTTGAATATCGTGTCCCATAAAGAAGCTTATAATCGCAAAGCCAACAAGGAACATTATGTAGCTTGATGAAAGGTTAATTACTAAAAGTCCTACAGCCATACCAAGAGTTGATATTGCGAAAAGTGGTTTGCGTCCCCATTTGTCAGCAAGGGCTTTATAAAACGGTGTAAAAGCACCTAAAACATAGGTGAAAACACCAATGCCTGAATGTAGGGCAAGACCCTCCTCATAAGTATAATACTTACCCATAAATGGATTGTTTACGAAAAATTCCGTAACAAATGAGGATTGCACCGTAACAGTTAAATTGCTTGTAACCTCGTCAAGAATGTTTACAAGTGCAATAAGCATTAACAAAATAAAGAAATACTTGCTACCACTACTGCGATTTTGCATCTTTTTTAATCGTGCAATTTCGCGGTTTTCTTGTTTTGTGATTTTTTCGGTTGTATTCATTTTGCACTCCCCTTTTCTTTGAGGTGAAAGTAAATTCCATAACGGTTTGCGTGTTGCTTGTAATGTGGTGAGAATATTAACTTTTGATTTGTGCCTTTAAGAGTGAAATCCATAGAATTTTCATCTTTTACAAGATTTTCGTTAATATTCTTAAGCCAATTTTCAACTGAATCATTCAGTATTATAAGCGTATCACTTATATTTAAGTTGCTTTCAGGGATTGTTACATTTACCCCTGTTGTAGTTGTATTCATTTCATTGTTGCCCATATTAGCACTGAGCACAAATGGTCCATACTTAAATGCAACCGCGTTTTCATTGTCAGGTAATGGGTGTACAGTAATTTGCATTGGCAACGTGTATTCAATTACATCATTATGCCAATCTTTTTCTAAAATAATAAGGTTATTTTTTGCCTTATAGTCTATTTTTACGCCATTTATTTTAACAGTAGGGTTGTGTGTCCAATTAGGAATACGAAGCACGATTTGAGCATTTGCGACACCATTTATAGTGAATTTCACACTTGGCAAATTTGCGGCTTGTATGATTTCAAGCCCTTTTTCTTTCCAAAGAATTTTTGAAGATGCAAATCTATTCACATAAAGACTTTCGTCGTTATGGAAATAAATACTATCAGCAAGCTTTGAGAAATTTTCCATACCTGAGCCAGTGCAACACCAAAAATGGTCGTAAGGTGTACTGTAAACCTTAAAATACCCTGTTGCCATTGGTTGAAAATATGTGGTCATACCTGTTTTTGGATTTTGTGATGAAAGTATTGCATTTATGAAAGTATTTTCATAGTAATCAGCATATTTTGTGTCACCTGTAATCTTAAATAAATCACGAGTAAGTTTTAACATATTGTATGTATTACAGGTTTCACAGTTGCAGTTTGTACGCTCAGCATCAAGGATTTGCGATTCACCAAAATGCTCCCACTCACTGTTACCACCAGTAATATAGGTATGATTATTAATAACAATATCCCAAAAATTCTTTGCAACCTGCAAGTAGTAATCCTCACCTGTTACTAAATAACGGTTAAGCGCACCCTTAATTTTAGGAATTGTTGTATTAGCGTGTTTTCCGTTAAGAATGTCGTTACCATTGTAAAGTGGCTCAAAAAGTGTTAATTCATCAAAGCTATGAGCAGCACTTAAATGCTTTTCACTTTTTGTAAATTTATAAAGGTCGTAAAGAGCGTCATTCATTCCACCGTATTCAATGTTTAATACGGTTTTTTGTATTTCTTCATCCCAATTTGAAGTATGACTATATACCCAGTCACCTAATTTTGACGCAACAAACAACGCTTGTTCATTTTTTGTGAATTCATATACGCTTATAAGTCCTGCAAGGATTTTGTGTAAGGAATACCACGGCACCCAAGTGCCTTTTGTATCACCTTTTTCAAGTTGACTGTAATGGCTTTCGGGAATTGCCGCAAGATAACCGTTTTCACCTTGACACTTTGCCAACACACTTACCATATAGTCAGTGATTTTTTTGAATTCTTCATCACCTGATGAGGCATAACTTTGAGCAACGGCAGTAATGTAATGACCTAAGGTATGCCCTTGAATTGCTGATGTTTCCCATCCACCATATTTTTCGGCATTAAGGTCTACCCCTGCAATTTCACAAAAGCCCTTTAATAGTTTATCGGCATTCAATGATTTGAGATACTTTTTTTCAAGATTAAAAGCGTTTTGCTCGTAAGAGTCTAAAAGTGTAACATTTTTCATAATAATTCTCTCAATTATGCGTTTTTATCAAGGATTGGTGTATCAACAAATTCTACTATTGGTTCTCCTTTTAATCCGTCACTTTCAAATACTACAATTTCGTTTTCGCCAACATTTAAAAGTGATGCAGGAAGATACAAAGTAACCTGTGGGCCTATCTCCCAATATCTACCAAGATTAAAGCCATTAATTGTTACAAAGCCCTTTGTAAAATTAGGAAGCTTTACGAATGTGTCTTTTGCGTTGTCAATAGTAAATGTGCCTTTATAAAATGCACTCTTTTCTTTTGGACTTTCATTTGAATAAACTACATTTTGCAAATTATTCATTTCAAGGCAATAAACATCCCAATCAAAGTGGATTATACTACCAAGAAGGCAACGACCGGCAATCCCCTTTTTACGCATCATTTTTGCGCCAAAGTTTGCTCTACCCATATTTTCACAAAGAATTGTAAGTCGGTCACCTTTTTTAGCATTGATTTTAATCTCGGTCTTTTCGTCATTAACATAAACAATGCCTACAAGGTCACGATTTATGTAAATTTGTGCACGGTCACCAAGGCTTTCAAAAGAAAGTGTAGTATCGTTATAATCACGATTTAAAATGGTTGTGTATGCAATATAACCATAGCCCTGACCGTTTTTCTCCATACAAAGTGGCACATCATTATGCTTTTTCTCGGCTAAATTAGAAAGATTATCAAAAAGACCTGCAACCTCAGTAAGTTTAACCTTTCCGTATGCCTTTTTCTCGCGATTTGCAGGCACTTCAGGCAATTCTTCATTTATATATTTTTTAATAACATCTCTTACTGCATAATATTTTGGTGTAACATCACCACATTCGGTGAGCATTGCGTCATAATCGTAGCTTGTAACGTCAGGGGCAAACTTTTCATAGTGATTTGCACCGCTTGTAAATCCAAAGTTTGTGCCACCGATAAACATATACATATTCATACTGCCACGACTGAGCATATCGTCAACAACCTTTGCGTAATCCTCAGCTGATGTGGTGTGATGATGTTCTTCGCCCCAAGCGTCAAACCAACCATTCCACATTTCCATACACATTTTTGGGGCATCAGGATACAACTCATCATGTGCTTTAAAGTTTTCTTCAACACGACTACCAAAGTTAAGAGTTGTAAAGCAACCTGCGATACTACCGTCTAAAAGATTTTCTTTAGATGTACCGTCAGATGTGAAAAGTGGCACATCAATTCCGCGCTTAATGTAACCGTCACGAAGATATGCAAGGTATTTTTTGTCGTCACCATAGTAGCCGTATTCGTTTTCGCATTGCATCATAATAACATTGCCACCATTGGTGCAAAGAAGTGGTCGCACCTCATCAAAAAGTTTATCAAGATATTTATCAAAGCGCTCAATATATGCTTTATTTGAGCAACGGATTTCCATATTTTCATCCGCTTGAATCCACCAAGGAAGTCCGCCAAATTCCCATTCAGAGCAAATATATGGACCAGGGCGCACAATAGCCATAAGACCTTCTTCCTGTGCAATTTTAAGGAATTTTGCAATATCAAGGTTATTAGTAAAATCATATTCATCGGGCTTTTTTTCGTGCATATTCCAAGCACAATAGGTTTCAACACAGTTACATCCGATTGCACGAAGCTTTTTGAAAATATCACGCCATGTGTCAGGCATATTTCTAAAATAATGCACCGCACCTGAAATGATTTTAATTTCTTTATCGTCTTTTATAAATTGACTTCCACGAACTTCAAATGTCATTGTTTAATCCCCTTTGATTTGATAGATATAGCATAACATTTTTGAGTGATAAATACAATAAAATTAGGCAAAAAAGCAATTAAAAAAGGGCGATTTTTAACCGCCCTTAATTTTTGTTTAATTGTAACCAATGCTTAATCCAAAAAGGAGTAAACAGCTTGTAACTACAAGTATTGCAAACTGGATTTTAAACGACCACTTAAACCATTTTGTATAACTAACACCTGCAAGTCCTAAGCTGATAAGCAACACAGGATTTGTAGGGTAAAGTACATTTGAAAATCCATCACCGAATGCGAATGCCATAACTGAAAGTTGTGATGAAATATTAAACACCTGACAAATAGGCACTATAAGTGGCATAAGTAAAAACGCTTTTGCCGAACCAGAGCTTATAAAGAAATTCATTACAAGCACTATTAAATATACGAAAAGAATTACTGCTTCTTTTGGCAACTCGTTAGCAACAGTTACTGCGCCGTGAAGAATTGTGTCAAGGATTTTACCCTCAGTTAAAGTGTATTTAATTGAACTTGCCATTAAAATCATAAACACTGCAGGAATAATTGTAACAATACCATTCAAGAAATTTTTGCCCAAATCCTTTGCCGTCATACCTGTTACAACTATTGACGAAATACCTGCAACAAGGAACATAAGGGCTACAATAATCATTGTATAATCCTGCAAGAAGGTTAAGAATACTGAACTTAATACAAATAAAATTCCTACACCTAAGATGCTGACGAAAACAACTAACGCCTTGTTCATTTTTTTGTCGTCAACAAAATCAGATTTTTCGTTCAATTTGTTAATAGGATTTTCTATCTTTTTAGCGTGACGCTTTATAAAGAAAAACAACACTGCGTAAATCAAGGCGAAAGATATAAGGCGCAACCATATACCTGAAAACATTGGAAGTCCTGCCAGTTCTTGTGCAACACCAACTGTAAATGGATTACACACACCTGCGGCAAAGCCACAACCTGCTGCAAGTATTGAAACTCCAAGGCCTGTAAATTCGTCCCAACCAAGTGCCACGCAAAGTCCCACAACAATTGGCACTAACGGCACACACTCTTCAAATGAGCCGATAAACGAGCCCATAGCCATAAAGAAAAGTACCATTATAGACAAAAGTGTATAACGCTTATTACCAAATTTATACACGATTTTATCAAGCATATAGTGCATAAGTCCGCTTTTGTCTAACGCTGTGAAAACTCCGCCGATTACAAGCAAAAATACAATAACAGCAATTATTGCACCGCCACCGTCAGCACCCAACACCAAGAATGGTGAAAGCAACCATTTCCACAATGGCAAACCACCTTCAGTGTACTGAAAACTATCAGTAACAATAGTTTCTATACCATCAGCACCAGTAACTCTTATATATTCACCGCCAGGAATTGCAAATGTAAGGGCAAAGGTAAGGCACATCAATATAAAGATTATGATTAACGCACCTATAAAGGATTTGGCACTTATACCAAGTCCGTTTTTTTCGGTTTTTTCTACCATATTATACCTCTTTAATTACATATCTATAGAAATCAACTGCTTCAGGTAAGCATTTAATTGACACGTTTTCATCAATACCGTGAACGCTGCCATACTGTTGATTATCAATATTAAATGGAACAAAGCGCAAACAGTTTTCGCAAACTCTATTAAAATATCTACTATCACTTGCACCATTCATAATATATGGCACTGGCTTATACTGTGGGAATACCTCATTAACCGCTTTTTCAAGGAACTTAAATTGCTCACCATTAAAGTCAGTAATCTTTGACTCGCCACCGTCATCAAGCACGATTGTTTCAATATCATATTTCTTTGCAAGTTCAGTAACTGCATTTACACTTGCATCTCTACCCTGATGGTGTGAATAACGCATATTACCAACAACCCACGCCTCTTGAGGAATAACATTAGAACCGTCACTACCCTTGCTTTGTGTAAATGCAAGAGTTGTGCGAAGAAGCGCTGCTGCTGATGGAGAAATCATAGGCATAACTTTTTGGAGTACCGGTTTAAATGCTTTAACATTACCACAAGCGGTTTTCATAACGCCCTTCATTGTAGGCGCAAAGCGTGAAAGCATTTCTTCAACTGTTTTGGACATCTCTATATCAAAAATTTGAGCTTTTTCTGCCTCACAAATGAACTGTGCAAGACGAGCAATAGGAGTATTCTTGCCAGGCGCTGAAGCGTGACCACCGTTTGATTTTGCAACAAATTTAAGGTCAATGTAACCTTTTTCACCAACACCAATCATAGCAAATGTGCCGTCAGCACCGCCAATTGGGTCATAAAGAATCATACCGCCTTCGTCTAACACCATATAAAAATGAATTCCACGCTCTTTAAGGAGATTTGAAATAGCGTTTCCACCTTCGCCACCTGTTTCTTCAGTACAGGTTGAAACGAAATATGTATCACGACGAGGTGTAAAGCCCTCACGCGCTAATTCATCAGCCGCGGTAAGCATTGTGCAAAGTCCGCCTTTTGTGTCTAATGTACCTCTACCCCATACTCTATCTTCAGCGATTGCACCTGAAAATGGTGGGTATTTCCAATCACCGCTTGCCTCAACAACGTCGTGATGATTCATTAAAAGCACTGGCTCAAGAGAAGAATCAGTACCCTTCCATTTAAGTAAAAGACTACCATTAATTACTTCACATTCACAAACACTAAAAAGTGCTGAAAATTCTTCTTTCATAAGGTCGTGAAGCTTTAAGAATTTACTGATGTCAGTTTGTCCACGCACTGAAATTGTTTCAACCTGAATCATTTTTGAAAGTTTTTCAGCATACGCAATTGCACGATTATCGCTCATTTATTACATCTCCTAAAAAATAATGAAAATATTATAA
>JAZLET010000143.1:0-9657 GCA_045615405.1 Candidatus Fimenecus sp. | reverse complement strand
GATAATAAGACATTGGTAGAAGAATTGAAGAAAAGAGAATATGAAATTAAAAAGCTCTGCGATTAAGCAGAGCTTTTGTTATTTATACCGTTTATTATATTTATTGTTATTTGCTTTTGTTTCTCCTGTTGAGCCAAAATCAAATATGCCTTCAAATAAAAATATTATATAAAAAAGCGACGGCGGGGTCAAGACCCCCCCCCTCCATTATATTTTATTTTTTAAGTGCTACTGCTTCTTTGCATTTTGCAACGATATGAGCAGCGTCAAGTCCAAACTCATGAAGAAGTTGTACTGCAGGACCTGATTTACCAAATGTATCTTCAACACCAACACGAAGAACAGGAACAGGAACAGTTTCGCAAACAACTTCAGCAACTGCTGAGCCAAGACCACCGATAACATTATGTTCTTCAGCGGTAACGATAACGCCTGTTTTCTTTGCACTTTCAATTACAAGTTCACGGTCAATAGGTTTAATTGTTGCCATATTAACAACTCTTGCATTAATACCTTCAGCTTTAAGTTCTTCATAAGCCATAAGTGCTTCATTAACCATAAGACCTGTTGCGATAATTGTAACGTCTTCGCCCTCTTTAAGAACTGTACCTTTTCCGATTTCAAACTTATAGTTTTCGTCAAATACTCTTGGCACTGCAAGACGACCAAATCGCATATAAACAGGACCATCATGCTTTGCTGCTGCAAGAACACAAAGTCTTGCTTCAACATCATCAGCAGGGTTAAGAATAACCATACCAGGAATTGTTCTCATAAGACCAATATCTTCACAGCATTGATGACTTGCACCATCTTCACCAACTGAAATACCTGCATGAGTTGCACCGATTTTAACATTAAGGTGAGGATAACCGATTGAGTTTCTAACCTGTTCAAATGCACGACCAGCAGCAAACATTGCGAATGATGATGCAAATACTGTATAACCTGATGCTGCAAGACCTGCAGCAATACCCATCATATTACCTTCAGCAATACCACAATCAATGAATTTTTCAGGGTGTTCTTTTTTAAACATTCCTGTTTTTGTAGCAGCAGCAAGGTCTGCATCAAGAACAAGAACTTTAGCGTCTGTATTTCCTAATTCAACAAGTGCTTTACCATAAGCATCTCTTGTTGCGGTTTTGATTACTTCACTCATTTTGCTGCCTCCAATTCATTAAGTTTAGCAGTAAGCTCTATTACCGCTTGATTATAAAGTTCTTCATTAGGTGCTGCACCGTGCCAGTTAACTTGATTTTCCATATATGAAACACCTTTGCCCTTAACTGTCTTTGCAATAATTGCTGTTGGAACACCTTTAGTTGCCTTTGCATTATTAAAAGCCTCTTCAATTTCATCAAAGTTGTTACCATCAATTTCAATTGTATTGAAGCCAAAAGCAACAAACTTTTCAGGAATTGGATATGGTGAGTTAACTTCTACGATAGTGCCATCAATTTGAAGGTTATTATTATCAACTACAACTACAAGATTATCAAGTTTCTTTGCACTAGCAAACATTGCTGCTTCCCAAACTTGACCTTCTTCAATTTCACCGTCACCAAGAATTGTATAAACTCTTGTGTCTTTATTGTCAAGTTTTGCAGCAAGAGCCATACCAACTGCAGTAGAAATACCTTGACCAAGCGAACCTGTACTCATATCAACACCAGGTACTGATTTCATACTTGGATGACCCTGAAGATAAGAATCGGCTTTACGAAGAGTTTTAATATCTTCAGTTGGGAAAAATCCTTTAAGTGCCAATGTTGCATAAAGAGCAGGTGCAGCATGACCTTTTGAGAGAACAAAACGGTCACGGTCATCCCATTTAGGATTTTTAGCATCAACCTTCATCTCTACATTGTAGAGATATGCCATAAGTTCAGCAATTGAAAGTGAGCCACCTGGATGACCTGCTTTAGCATTGAAAATGCCTTCAAGAATCAACATTCTTTCTTTTGTAGCAAATACTTCTAATTCGTGTTTAAGAGAATTATTCATATTTTATTCCTCCTTATAACTATCCATTATGTATTCAAGCAAGTCTGCAACAGCACCCCTATTACAATGGCACGCATGAAATTTTGCAATATCGTGCATTTCCTTAGGTGCTTGTCCACAACATGCAGGAAGTCCAACTGTTTTAAGCATATCATAATCATTAAAATAATCACCGATAGCGGCTGTATATTTATGCTCTATACCGTAAAGCTCTGCTATTTTCATAAGAGCTGTGCCTTTATGTACACCCTCATTAAGCATTTCAAACGAGCAAATAGAACTTGACATAAAGTTTGCTTTTGTATCTTCAAGTTTAGCAACATATCTTCTTATTGCTTTAATAAGGTCGGGCATTCCAAGGAATATTACCTTACCCCAATTTTTTCTTGGAATCTCATCAGGATGCTTACAATTAACATAATGAAGCTTATCAGCTTGTACCATAACACGAGCAAATATTTTTGAGTTTAATGTATAAATCATTGTGTCAGTTAATATTTCAATTTCAACCATTGGAAAACGTTTGTATATTTTAAAAACCAAATCCATAGCATGCTCATTGATAGCATCAAAATGAAGCATTTTTTCATGATTGTAGTCATAAACACCTGCACCGTTAAGAATAACTGCTGGTGTACCTGCAATTGGTAAGTTTTCATAATGCTTACGCATTGATTGAACATTTCTACCTGATGCCAATGTAAAATTGCCATTACATGCAAGTACAAAACGATTAATTGCATCACGATTTCGTTTTGGTAACTGACGAAGTTTATTGTTAAGCGTACCATCAATATCAGACACAACAAGCCAATGTGACAAATTCTTATTTCCCATTTAAAACACCTCCTTAGGTGTGATTAAGTCTATTTAAAAATTCAGTAAAATAATCGGGTAATTCACTTGTAAATTCAAGGTATTCGTTTGTTATTGGGTGAATAAATCCGATTTTTATTGCATGTAAACACTGGCCATTAAGATAAGCGCTTTTTTTATCATTTCCATAAATAAAGTCACCAGCAACAGGATGACCTAAATGTGCCATGTGCACACGGATTTGATGAGTTCTACCAGTTTCTAATTTAAGAGAAATATGTGAGTAGCCCTCATAATCCTCAATAACATTATAGTGTGTAACTGCGTTTTTGGAATTATTCGGTGTTACGCACATTTTTTTACGGTCTTTAGGGTTTCTACCAATCGGAGCAATCACAGTTCCTTCTTGCTCTTTTAAGTGTCCTACAATTACCGCGTTGTATTCACGAGTAAAACTATGCTCTTTAATTTGTTTTGCAAGTCCTATATGTGCTTTATCACTTTTAGCGACAATTAAAAGTCCGCTTGTATCTTTATCAATTCTATGAACAATTCCAGGACGAAGAATTCCGTTAATACCCGAAAGTGAATCCTTACAATGATACAAAAGCGCATTTACAAGAGTTCCACTATAATTACCAGGTGCGGGATGCACCACCATTCCACGAGGCTTATTTACAACAAGCAAATGCTCATCTTCAAAAATAATGTCTAAAGGAATATTTTCAGGTTCAGCATCAAGTGGCTTTAACTCGCTTGGAAGTATTGTAATTTCATCATCAGTAGTAACTTTGTACTTTTTATTAACTGTAACACCATTTACTAAAACTTTTTCACTTTCAATTAGCTTTTGAATTGCATTTCTTGATGAGTTTTCAAGTAAAACCGACAAGAACTTATCAATTCTTTCACCCTCAAAGTTTTCAGGAACATCAATTAAAATTTCATTCATTATCTTTCAGTTCCTTTTCTTTTTGTCGTTCTCTAAAAATATCATAAAAAGTCCATATAACAAGAACTACTGCACTACAAGTAACAAGAATATCAGCAAAATTGAATATTGCAAAATCAATGAAAAGTGGTTCAATATAATCAACTACAAAGCCTCTAAAAACTCTATCAATAAGATTTCCTATACCACCTGCAATAATAAGCGCTATACAAACATATTCAACTCCAAACTTCAGTTTTTTTGAAAGAAGTGCTACAATTCCAAAAACTATGACTACAAAAGTAAAAATTGAAAGCATATTTGTATGTTCACTAAACGAACCAAAAGCAGCCCCCGTGTTTTCGGCGTATTTCAATCGTAGAAATCCGTCTATTAAAGTAAGGCTGCCAATAGGCTCAAGATATTCTATTACAAGTAATTTAATTAACTGGTCCAACGCAACAAGAATTGCAATGGCTACAACTGTAATTACTTGAAGCATTTAATTACCTCTTTTATTTTTTCTTAAAAAAGTTTTTGAAAGAGATTGACTTTGGAACATCGCCTTCAGATGAGTCGTCATCAGCTTCACTGTTAGACTCTTCATCAGTTTCAACATCTTCAACAATAACTGTTTCTTCTGGAACATCTTCATCATCAGCAAAATCAATTTTACTTAAATCAAGCTTAAACGACTTTTTAACTGAAGGTGTTTCAACAGTTTCTTCTGAATTCTCTTCAACAATTTCTTCTATATTGTCAACATCTTCAATAATTTCAACAGGTGCTTCTTCAACTACTACAGGTTCTTCGTCAGCAACTGTTTCTTCAACAACTTCTTCAGCAACAGTTGGTTCTACAACTACAACAGGTGCTTCTTCAACTACAACAGGCTCTTCGTTAACAACTGCTTCTTCAACAGTCTTTGGCTCTGTTGACTCATCTTCATTAAGCTTTTCATCAACAATTTCAGGGAGCAAATTAATAAGGTTAATATGTTCTTTATACATTGCAATTAATTTACTCTTAAATTCAGATGTTTCTTTTTGAAGCATTTCGTAAACAAGACTTTGGTGTGTAACTGTACGATTAATATTGCCGAGCATTTCTTTTGCCTTAGCATTTGCATCTGCAATAATTTTTTCAGCTGCTTCATTTGCTTTTGTTTCAGCTTCCGCAAGGGCTTTTTGTGCAAGTTCATTAAGTCTTGCAGTTTCAGCAACCATTTCAGCACTTTCTTGTTCAGCCTTTTCTTTTGCTTCAACTACAATTTTATCAGCAAGCTTTTGTGCGTTAAGAAGCGCCATTTTAAGACTATCTTCATCAGCACGATATTCTTCTATTTTTTTAGCAAGAAGTGTGATTTTCTTAATAAGGTCGCCGTTTTCATTATACATTTGCTCATAAGACGCAACAACCTCATCTAAAAATGCATCAACATCTTCAGCGCGGTATGAGCCACGGCCTGTTGTTTGAAATGATTTTTCTCTAATTTTATCAGGTGTAAGCATTAATTTATTCCTTCCCATTCTGCCCTAATTTGAGCTAATTATAATTTAATTAATATGCACTTAATTAAAAGAACATACCATTATTCTCAAGTTCATCTAACAAGTCACCCATTACATCAACATTGTATGGTGTAATGATAAATGTGCTGTTTGCAACGCGCTTAATTTGACCATTGTTTGCATAAGCAACACCAGACAAGAAGTCAATTAAACGACGAGCAACATCCTTGCTAACTGACTCAAGATTTAAAACAACTGTTCTTTTTTCATTAAGATTATCGGCAATTGAGAGTGCCTCATCAAATTTTTCAGGTTTTGAAAGTACAACCTGAAGCTGTGCTGTTGTATGGATATTAACAACCTTATCTTGGTCATTATTGCGAGGTGCTCTACGAGGTTGTCTAACTGGTTTCTCTTCCTCTTCAAAATCACCTAAAAATGCACCTGTATCAACGTCATCATCTGGATAGTAACCATCCTCATCAACATTTAAAATGTCCTTAATCTTGTCTAAAAAACTCATTGTATCTTCCTCCTAATTAATATATTCTTGGGCCAAAAATTGAAGAACCGATTCTCACAAGATTAGACCCACATAAAATTGCTGTTTCATAATCACCAGACATTCCCATTGAGAGAATATTCATACTTATATTATCTAACTTTTTCTCACTAATGTCAACATATATATTGTGTATTTTTTCAAAATATTTACAAAGTATTGTATTATTTTCGCAAATTGGCGGTATTGTCATTAGTCCATTTATGCAAACATCTTTAAGTTCAGCAATTTGATAAAGATTTTCATAAAATTCTTCTTTTGAAAATCCAGTTTTACTTTCTTCATCACCAACATTTATTTCTAACAAAATCGGTGTAACAATCCCCTTTTTTGCTGATTGCTTTGCTATTTCTTTTGCGATTTTCAATGAATCAACTGATTGAATCATATCAACCTCACCAGTGATTTGTCCAGCTTTATTGGTTTGAAGATGTCCTATAAGGTGCTTTTGCACACCTTCAAGGTGCAACTCAGGCTTTTTACGAAGCATTTCCTGCACACGATTTTCACCTATCAGTTTTACTCCGTAATCAATTGCATAATTGATAAATATAGGGTCAACCGTTTTTGTAACAGCCATAAGTTGAACATCTTCAGGTGCTCTACCACTTTTAATAGCACTTTCAGCAATTTTTTCATTTATAACATCAAGATTATACTGAATATCAGCTTTTTTACTATCAAGAAACGACTTTTCCATCATACAAATCTACTCCTTCAGTAATAATCGTATCATACTGTCTCACATATGAAGTATCGTCAACCTTTTCAATAATTGAGTAATCTTCGGTTGAGTGTAATATGTTAATCTTTTTAAATGAGATAATGTTACCGCGTTGTACATATACACCTTTTTCACCATTAACCTCACGAATTGCTTTATTGTTAATGCGAATTCCAGTGTATTCATCAGTAATAATCTCAATATTTTCTATACGAAGATTTGCAACATCACGATTCATAATGTTACATTTAAGTACAACTGCAACGTTATCATCTTCTTTATCACCTTTATAAACAACGGTACATTTAATAACACCTACTGCAGTATTAGGCACATTAACTGAAACTGTTTTATTTACTGCAATATCGCCTGATTCATTATAAGGCACTATGCAAAGAAGATACCAGTTAAACTCATCAACAAGCTTACCCATAACATTCTTTGATACATCTTGTTTTTTTGATGAAAGCAAAGTGTTAATTGTTGCGCAATCCATATTCTTTACATCGTCATAACCGATTGCATTTTCATAACCATCAACTGAGCCAATATAGTACCCAGGACTTGGAGATGCAACGGTTGTATAACCAGTTGCTTTAGATTTAAGCGATAAAAGCTCCGCTTCTAATTCTGCCAATTTAGCATCAACTGAAAGTTCTTTGCCGACAGCCAATTGTCGTGTTGTAACTGCATCACGGAAATCATTTAATGCAGTATAATAATTACTATCAATCTCACCACGAGCTGTTGAAATGAAATTAATACACGCATTATTTATAAGAGCACTATAAGATGATGGCGCATTTGTACCGATACCAACGCGATTCTTAAGTTGGTTGTAATATTCAATCTCTTTTTCAAGCTCATTAATTCTGACGTATGCTGCTGCACTTTCGGTACTTTGAAAAACTACAGCAACATTATCTCCGCTTGCAACACGTTTTCCATCCTCTGCAATTGAAACTACAGTGCCTGATGTGTTGTCAGCCGTTAAGTATTCTTCATCACGAACAACAAAAGCTTTAGTTGAAACTACATTCTTAATGTCACGCTCAAGTGCAAGTTCCGTTTTGTAAGGATTTGAATTCATTTGAATAACCTGATAAACGAAATAAAGGATTATACACACACCAACAACGGCTAAAAAGATATTCTTTGCCTGATTTTTGTTAATTTTCATTTGTATACCTCCTTAAAAATTCATTTATCATTGAAAATACGTAGCTGTACATATCTTCAATATTCTCATAATCATCTGGATAAATCCAATTCACATTTTCATTTTTACGGAACCAAGTCAGTTGACGTTTTGCATAATGTCTTGTTTCAAGTTTAAGCTTTTCAACACATTCTTCAAGACTTGCTTCGCCTTTAAAATAAGATGATAATTCTTTATAACCAATTGCTTGACAAGCAGTTTTGTCAGCAGGAATATTATAAAATTCTTTCGCCTCTTCCAAAAGTCCGTCACGAATCATTAAATCAACTCGTAAATTAATGCGGTCATAAAGCACATTTCTATCACGATAATTTATACCGATATAAAGGACATCATAAGGTGATTCTTCTTCACGAGAAAGCACCTTATGCTCACTCATTGTTTTGCCTGTTGCTTTATAAATTTCAAGAGCGCGAATGATTCTACTTTTATCTTTAAGATGCAAACGATTTGCTGTTTCAGGGTCAATTTCACTTAACCAACTAAGCATATATTCGGCACCTTTTTCTTGGAAAAGAGCGGTTAACTCTTCACGGATTTCACCATTGTCATCCTCTTTTGAAAACTGTATATTTTGAAGAAGAGAGTCTATATAAAGACCTGTACCACCTGCAATTACAGGTAAATCACCTGCACTGTGGATTTTGTTGATACACGCATTAGCAAGGGTTACATATTCTGCAACACTGAACTTTTGAGAAATTGGTTGAAACCCGATTAAATGATGTGGGATTCCCTGCATTTCCTCTTTTGTTGGCTTTGCAGTTGCAATATTCATTTTTTCATAAATTTGCATTGAGTCGGCTGACACAACCTGTCCGTTAAACTGCTTTGCAATTTCTATTGACAAAGAGGTTTTACCTGACGCTGTGGGACCCACAACTGCAATTACGGGAATTTTATTCATTTTATACCCTACCAAACTGTTTTTCTAATTCATATTTTGAGATTTCTATCATAACTGGTCTACCGTGTGGACAAAAACGCACATCATTATCGTTCACTACTTGTTTAGCAAGTGCTAAAAGTTCAGTTTCGGTATTATCGTCACCAGCTTTTATAGCACTACGACAAGCCACATTGTGATAAATCCAGTCATAATGCTCGTTGCTGATATCACGACGATTTTTTGTAAGATATTCAGCAATTTCACCAATTAAAGGCTCAATTTCGCAGTTATCTAAATCCATTGGGCAACTACGGACAATTACTGTACCGTTACCAAAATCTTGCACATCAAACCCAGTTTGTGAAATCATTTCAAGATTTTCAGTAACTGCAACATATTCTTCTTTACCAAGAGTTACGGTAACAGGTGCTAAAAGCATTTGACTACCACTACCCTGCCTATTTGCCTTAAGTTTATTGAACAAAATACGCTCATGTGCAGCGTGTTTGTCAATCACACAAAGTTTACCGTTAAGTTCAATAAATATGTATGTTTTATATGCCTCACCAATAAAACGAATTGAATTTTCTTCTTTTGGTGTTTCTATTTTTGGTGTTTGTTGTATTTCAGCCTTTATTTCAGGGTTTGAGACAGGGAATTCAATATTAAATGGGTCATCATCAAAATCCGACTCATAGTCAGTTTTCACATCACTAACCGCATCAAATGATGACAATGGTTTTAAAACCTTTTCAGTATATGCAATATTTTCTTGCACTGTTGTTTGCTTAAAATCTTGTTGTGGTTTCGCAAAAACGTCGTTGAAAGTTAGTTTCTTCTCAGGTAGATTTACTTGCTTAAGTGATGTGCTTTCACTTAAAGCAGATTTAACACTGTGATAAACCGCATCAAAAATTGCTTTTTCATCAGAAAAACGAACTTCAATTTTTGATGGGTGCACGTTAACATCAACAAGTTCAGGTGGTAAAGTAATAAAC
>JAZLET010000142.1:0-5360 GCA_045615405.1 Candidatus Fimenecus sp. | reverse complement strand
GGTAAGCATTATCTTATATGGGCTGAAAAGTTAGGTGATTCCTCACTCTTTATGGCGGAAATTAACGAGAATGAGCCAAACAAACTCATTACAAAACCAATTCTTCTTACAAAACCTGAATATGATTGGGAATGTATTCGCTTTCGCGTAAATGAAGGCCCAGCAGTACTTAAAACTGACGACAAGGTTTATGTGTTTTTCTCGGCTTCAGGCACAGGCGCTGAGTATTGTATGGGTATGGTTTATGCTGACAAAAATGCAAATTTAATGAACATAAACAACTGGACAAAATCACCAATTCCTGTTTTGCAAACCGAAGATTTAATAGGTGAGGCAGGGCCAGGTCATAACAGCTTTGTAGTTGATGAAAATGGCAATCAGTTAATTGTTTATCATGCTCGTCCAGCATCACATTTTGAGAAAAATTGTGGCACTTATTGTGATGAACCTCTTTATGACCCATGCCGTCACGCAAGGGTAAAATTAGTCACATTTGACAAAAATAACACTCCAAGCCTTAAGTAATTTTACTTGACAAAATGTTGTGTTATGGTATAATTAAATCACAACATATAGTTGTTTGCGTAACTGACGGATTTTGTGGGTTACCACAGGGAAACGCAAACTTTATAAGCCGACCGTCTGGGCAATTCAACTTGTGTATTCAGTTGAATTGCTCTTTTTTATTGTAACTAATGATTTTAATTTTTATCACGATTTTATAAATGGTTATTTGCTCGTATATTTTCAAGGAGGAAACTAATGGAACACAATAACTGGAACGGATTTAAAAAAGGTGTATGGCAAAATGAAATCAATGTTCGTGATTTCATTCAGTTAAACTATAAAGAATATACAGGGGACGATAGTTTCCTTGCAAAAGCAACACCTCGTACAGAGTCAATGATGCAAAAGGTTAATTCACTTTTTGCTCTTGAAAGACAATATGGCGGTGTTCTTGATATAGATGTTACCAATGCATCTTCACTTACAACATTTATGCCTGGTTATGTTGATAAGGCGAACGAATTAATTGTTGGTCTTCAAACTAACCGTCCATTAAAGCGCGGTGTTAATCCATTCGGTGGTATAAGAATGGTGCGTCAGGCTTGTGAGGCTTATGGTTATAAGCTTAGTGAAAAAGTTGAAGAAGAATTTAAATTTAGAACAACTCATAATGATGGTGTTTTCCGTGCATATACTGATGAAATGCGTGCGGCTCGTAAATGCCATGTAATTACAGGACTTCCTGATGCTTATGGACGCGGTAGAATTATTGGTGACTATCGTCGCGTAGCTCTTTACGGTGTTGATAAGCTTATTGAAGAAAAGAAAAAAGATAAAGCTGATAGAGCCAGCGGTAATTTTAATACTGACCAAATTCGTCTTTTTGAAGAACTTTATCAGCAAATTGCATTTTTGGGTTACCTTAAAGAAATGGCTGCGTCTTATGGCTATGATATTGGTCAACCTGCTAAAAATGCTCGTGAAGCAATTCAATGGACATATTTTGCATATCTTGGTGCTATAAAAGAACAAAACGGTGCGGCAATGTCTTTGGGTAGAGTAAGCACTTTCTTTGATATTTATATTGAGCGTGATATTGCAAGAGGTATACTTACAGAAAAAGGTGCTCAAGAGCTTATAGACGATTTTGTAATTAAGCTTCGTCTTGCAAGACATTTAAGAACACCTGAATATAACGAACTTTTTGGTGGAGACCCAATGTGGATTACTGAAGCAGTTGGTGGTATGGGTGAGGACGGAAGAACTCTTGTTACAAAAAACAGTTTCCGTATGCTTAATACTCTTTATACCCTCGGCTCATCTCCAGAACCAAATCTTACTGTTCTTTGGTCAACAAGTCTACCTGAAAACTTTAAGAGATTTTGCGCAAAGGTTTCAAAAGATACTGACTCAATTCAATATGAAAATGATGATGTAATGCGTCCTGATTATGGTGATGATTATGCTATTGCTTGTTGCGTTTCAGCAATGAAGGTGGGCAAACAAATGCAATTTTTTGGTGCTCGTTGCAACCTTGCAAAGCTTTTGCTTATTGCAATAAATGGTGGTTATGACACTACAAGCAAAATGCATATTGGCCCACAAATGCCAGTTTTAGAAACTCTTGATTTTGATAATGTTTTAGAGCGTTTTCAAGTGTATATTAAGTGGCTCAGCCACTTGTATGTAAATACAATGAATGTTATTCACTATATGCACGACAAATACGCTTACGAAAAAATTCAAATGGCACTTCACGATACTGATGTTGAGCGTTTTATGGCGTTTGGTATTGCAGGTCTTTCAGTTGTAGCAGACTCATTAAGTGCTATTAAATTTGCAAATGTAAAGCCAATTAAAAATGAAGATGGATTTATAGAAAACTTTGAAACTGTTGGCGATTTTCCTAAATTTGGTAATGATGATGACCGTGTTGACCTTATTGCAAAAGATATGACACATCGTGTTATTACTGCACTTCGCGAAACACCAACATATAGAAATGCACTTCATACACTTTCAGTGCTTACAATTACATCAAATGTTATGTACGGTAAAAACACAGGCGCTACACCTGACGGTAGAAAAAATGGTGAAGCATTTGCTCCAGGTGCAAACCCAATGCATAACCGCGAAGAAAATGGTGCACTTGCATCACTTAACTCAGTCGCAAAAATCAGTTATGATGATTGTCGTGACGGTATTTCAAACACATTCTCAATTACACCTGAGGCATTGGGTCGTGATGAGGATGAGCGAGTAACAAATCTTGTAGCAATTCTTGATGGTTACTTTGCAAAGAAAGCGCACCACATCAATGTAAATGTGCTTAATCGTGAAACTCTTATGGATGCTTATGAAAATCCTGAAAAATATCCTAACCTTACAATTCGTGTATCAGGTTATGCGGTTAACTTTAATAAACTTTCAAAAGCGCAACAGCGTGAGGTTATCAGCCGTACATTCCACGAGGCAATGTAGTTATGAGTGTTGTAGGACAAGTCCATTCAATACAATCTCTCGGCACGGTTGATGGTCCGGGACTCCGTTTCGTAGTATTTCTTCAGGGGTGTAATCTTCGTTGCAAATGTTGTCATAACCCTGACACTTGGGAAATGGGAACAAACAAGCAATTCACACCGCAAGAAATTGTTCATAAAGCAATAAAATACAAGGAGTATTTTGGCGAAAAGGGTGGAATTACCTTAAGTGGTGGTGAGCCACTTTTACAAGGGGATTTTTGTTATGAAGTATTTAAACTTTGTCACAAAAATGGTATAAACACCTGCTTGGACACATCTGGCAGTATTCTTAACGATACTGTTAAAAAATTGCTAACTGAAACTGATAGAGTATTGCTTGACATTAAATATACAAATGATGCTGACTACATTCAAAATGTTGGTTGTAGTTTGCAAAAACCGTGCGAATTTTTAAGTTATCTTAACGAAATGCAAATTCCAACAACAATAAGGCAGGTTATAATTCCAACTATTAATGATAATGAGAAAAACATTGAAATACTCAATGAAATGGTTGAAAAATATACTTGTGTTGATAAGATTGAGCTTTTACCGTTTAAGAAAATTTGTCAAACAAAATATGACAGTATGAATATAAAGTTTCCTTTTGAGCACATTCCAACACCAACAAAGGAAACAATGACTAAGTTAAATAAATTACTGATTATATAAAACTCAGGAGGAAAATTATTATGCTTTCAGACATTCAAATTGCACAACAAACACCTTGCTTGCCAATTACTGAAATTGCAAAGAAACTCAACATTGAGACCGACGACCTTGAAATGTATGGTAAGTACAAGGCGAAGTTACCACTTTCTCTTAATAAAAAATATGCTGATAGAGAAAACGGAAAACTCATCCTTGTAACTGCAATTAATCCTACACCAGCAGGTGAGGGGAAAACAACTATCACAGTTGGTCTTGGTCAAGCAATGAACAAAATCGGCAAAAATGCTTGTATTGCACTTCGTGAACCATCAATGGGACCGGTTTTCGGTGTTAAAGGTGGCGCAGCAGGTGGCGGATATTCACAGGTTATTCCTATGGAAGACATTAACTTGCACTTTACAGGCGATATGCACGCTATTACCGCTGCAAACAACCTTCTTTGTGCTATTATTGATAACCATATGCAACAAGGTAACGACCTTGGCATTGACCAAAGAAGAATTCTTTTTAAGCGTTGTCTTGATATGAATGACCGCGCTCTTCGTAATGTAATTGTAGGTCTTGGCGGTAAAGTTAACGGTGTACCTCGTGAAGATGGATTTATGATTACTGTTGCAAGTGAAATTATGGCTATTCTTTGTCTTGCAACTGATATTGACGACCTTAAAACACGCCTCGGCAACATTCTTGTGGCATATACTCTCAATAATCAACCAGTTTATGCAAAAGACCTTAACGCTGTTGGCGCAATGGCAGCACTTTTAAAGGACGCAATTAAGCCAAACCTTGTTCAAACTCTTGAAAATACACCTGCAATTATGCACGGTGGTCCATTCGCAAATATTGCTCACGGATGTAACTCAGTTACTGCTACAAAACTTGCTTTAAAACTTGCTGACTATTGTATTACTGAGGCAGGTTTCGGTGCTGACCTTGGTGCTGAAAAATTCCTTGACATTAAGTGCCGTTATGCAGGTCTTAAGCCTGAATGTATTGTAGTTGTTGCTACAATTCGTGCTCTTAAATACAATGGCGGAGTTGCTCGTGCTGACTTACAAGAAGAAAATGTTGAAGCACTTAAAAAGGGTATTGTAAACCTTAAAACTCACATTGAAAATATGAGAAAATTCAATGTACCAGTAGTTGTTGCAATTAATAAATTCCACACTGATACTGACGCTGAAATTGCTTACATTAAAGAATTTTGTGAAGAAATGCAAGTGCCTGTTTCTCTTGCTGAAGTTTTCGCAAAAGGTGGCGAAGGCGGTATGGATTTAGCACAAAAAGTTTGTGCAGTTATTGACGAAGGAAAAGCAAATTTTGCACCACTTTATGACGAAAAACTTTCAATTAAAGAAAAACTTAACACAATTGCGAAAGAGATTTATCGCGCTGACGGAGTAATCTTCACAGCAGCCGCTGAAAAAGCAATTAAAGATATTGAAGAACTTGGTCAAGATAAACTTCCAGTTTGTGTTGCTAAAACTCAATATTCACTTTCGGACGACCCAACAAAGCTTGGTAAACCTGAAAACTTCACAATGACAGTACGCGAAGTAAAACTTTCAGCAGGCGCAGGTTTTATAGTTTGCCTTACAGGTGACATTATGACAATGCCAGGACTTCCAAAAGTACCTGCAGCATACAAGATAGATGTTG
>JAZLET010000141.1:0-9675 GCA_045615405.1 Candidatus Fimenecus sp. | reverse complement strand
TAATGTTTATTTCATCAATATATATTTGAAAACTTCTTTTGTTTCTTCCTCAGTAAAACCTACTACTCTAATCGCATAAATTTTACTCAAATCTTCTTTAGATTGAAAATACATTTGATAACTTTCAGTGCCATTGTCCGCTGAAATAATGTAGTGACCTATTCCAACTGCCTTGTCATTTTCGGAAACAATATCATGTGAATTACTACTACCCGCCGGGAATACGGTTGCTTCCATACAAGCATAGTATGCACATACTTTTGTATAGTCTTCAAACGAAGAAAAGAGTTTTGCTTTTGGTGCTTTACCTGAAATAAAATCTTTTATCATTTTGTAATTATAAGTTACTGCTACATCTGTGCTATACCCATAATTCTCTATACCCTTTTCAACAAAAGAATAAACAATCGGATATTTTAAATCTTTTAAATATGCCTTGTGTTCATCCATTGTAGGAACGGGCACACCTTGATTTTCATCATAAATAACAATGTTTTTGTTATTGCCAAAATCTAGAATATATGCTCCTGAATCCGTCTTTTTTTCTGTATATTCGCCAAACTTTGCATCTATATACAAATCAAAATATTCGTTACTGTAATTACTCTTTGAGTTATCTCCACTTTCTAGAACTTCACAGGCACTTGAAACACTGCTAAATTTATTTTCATATAACATTAATGGCAGTTTTAAGAATGCAAAAACTCCTAATAAAATAAACACAGCCAAAAAGATTGATATGGTTTTAATTATCGCTTTTTTCTTATCTTTTTTAAACATTTTACCAACTCCCTTTATAAGTTCTGTTGAATTATCATTCACAACTCTAATTTCAGGTTGATTTGCTAATCGCTCATATTCTTTATTACATTCAGAGCAATTTTTCAAATGATTACTTATAAATTTTACCGTGTCCTCACTACAAACATCATCTATGTAGAGAGGTAATAAATCTTTTATTAAAGAACAAATCTCTTTACTCATCTTCATTCATCCTTTCTTCAATTTGTTTTTTTGCTCTGAAATATGTAACCCTCGCCCAGTTTTCTGTTTTACCGAAAACATTTGCAATAGTTGAATATGACATATCTCCCAAAGATTTCATATAAAAAACTTCTTTATAGGGCGTTTCTAACTTAACGGCTTCGGCTAAAATTCTTTTTACATTCTCGTCTTTAATAACATCTTCTTCAATGTTGCTATCTGCTACTAAATTTGGATAATCTAAAATGTTTTCCGTCTGCTTTTTTCGTTTTTGATTTAAGAAAATGTTTTTTGCAATACTGCAAAGCCATGTTTCAATTTTGCAATCATTCTTAAATGTATCTATCTTCTTAATTGCATTGTAAAATGTTTCTTGGGTTATATCTTCTGCCAAAGTTTCATTAAGGCATAAAGACAACGCGTAACTTTTCACATATTTATAATGCAAATTACAGATTTTTTCTAAATCATCCAAAACCGTCTCCCCTTTCCACTTTTTTGCTTTCAACTATTAGAAACATAAAAAAGAACTTTATTACAAAAATTTTCTTTTTTTATTATAACATACTTTCTCTATAAAATGTTTACCTACAAATCCCGTTAAAAAATGACGGGATTTTTTGTTTTTTATCACCCTATTTTTGTGCAACATTTTGTTGAAAACAAAAAACAATAGTGCTATAATTTAAAATTGTAAAAGTAGGTGATACTATGAACGAAAACATTATTGGTGCAGTAATTACCTTTGCACTTGGAATTGTTGTTGCGTATGTGGTTTTTTTAATATCAAAAGCTCGTCTTTTGAAGCAACCTGAAAAGTTTGCGTTTTCAACCATTTTGCGACAAATCGTTCAAATTTTTTATCTTGCCTCAGTTTATTTTGTGTCAAAATACGCTCCGTGGGACACTTGGTATATGATTATCGGCGCCGTACTTGGTGTAACTGTTCCAATGATTTATTTTACACAAAAACTGTTGCAGTTAAATCAATCAATTAACACAAAAGATAATAAGAAAGAGGGTGACGAGAATGGGTGAAGCATCAGAGGTTGTAATTAAACTTTTTGGCTTTCTTGATGTTACAGGCGAAGTTATTACAATGTGGATTATTTTAGGTCTTGTTGCGATTATCTCACTAATTGTAAAATTTACTCTTAAAGAGCGTCCTGGTAAATTTCAAAATATTATTGAAACAGGCGTTGAATACCTTGACAATTTCTTTACTGACCTTTTAGGCAAAAAGAAAGCGCGTAAAAACTTTACATTCTTGGCATCACTTTTCATTTTCATAATTTTCGGTAACTATTCAGGTCTTATTCCTGGCGTTGGAATGACTGACTATGTGAAGGCGCCTACCGCATCACTTTCAGTTACCCTTGCGCTTGGTATAATTGTGTTTGTTTTCTTACAGGGTTCAGGGCTTAAGCACGGTGTTAAACATTATTTTAAGCGCTTTGTATCTCCTATTTTCGTTATGTTGCCTTTGCTTGTGCTTGACGAGTTTATTAAACCAGCATCACTTGCACTTCGTCTTTACGGTAATATTTTCGGTGAAGAAACAGTTACACATCAACTTTATGAAATTTTCCCCATAGGTGCGCCTGTGGTTATGATGGCTTTATCATTACTATTTTGTGCATTACAAGCAATGGTTTTCACAATGCTTGTGTCAATTTATCTTGATGAAGCTACCGAGGAAGAATAATACAACAAATAATCCAATTAAAATAAAGGAGTAATTATTATGACATCATCAACTTTAATCGCATTTGCAGCAGCACTTGCAATCGCACTCAGCACAATTGGTCCTGCTATTGGACAAGGTATGACTGCAAAAGCAGCAATGGAAAGTATTGCTCGTCAACCTGACGCTGCAAAAGACATTCGTTCAACACTTATTATCTCAATGGCTCTTATGGAAGCGCTTACAATTTACGGTTTGCTTATTGCTTTCATGCTTGTTTCAAAAATATAATCAGGAGTATAAATACTTATGAGCATACAGATATCCGTTGTAATATGGACTGTAATTTGCTTTTTGTTGTTAATGCTTATTCTTCATAACTGGTTATTCAAACCGGTTTTAGAGGTTATGGAAAAACGCCGTAACAAAATAGAAAAAGCAAAAGAAAAACAGTGCGAGGCTCAACGCCTTTTACAAGAGCACGAAGAAAAGCTTAAGGAACAACAAGTGGCTTTTGAGAAAGAGCAAAAGGCACAAACCGCTGCCTTAATTGAAGAAATTCAAGCGGACAGTAAAAAATCGGTGGAAGCTGCACGAACAACAAGACTTAGCACATACGAAACATATCGCGAAGAATGTGCTAAAGAGTATTCAAGAATTCTTGCAACCGCTGAAAACTCAACAAAGCAAATTGCAGAAATATTTGCAGAAAGATTAATTACTCAACCAAGGACAAAATAAAATGGAACTTCAATATGTAATAATCAACTTTTTGATTCTTATTGCCATTGTTGTGGTTTTTGGCAAAAAAATGATTTTGTCAATTTTCCGTACTCGTCGCGAAAGAATTGAAAACGAACTTAATGAAGCAGAAGAAATTGAGAAAACCCCTTTACCAGTTTTTGAAGAGGTTTCTTTTGGTGCGCCTGAAATTGATTTAAACAAAAATCCTCAGGTTATTGAGGCAAAAAACGACGCAGCGCACAAAATTAGACAAATCCAAACCTTTGGTGCAAGAGAGTGTCACGAGGTACACCGAGAAACTATTGAAAAATCAAGAAAAAGTCTTATGGGTGCTTTAACTGTAAATGTGGCAAAGCTTTGTAAAACTGAGCCATATTTTACTGCAATCCGTAATGAAGAGGCAGCTCTTATTGATGAAATTCTTTCTCAAATTGAGCTTACCCCTGGTGATATGGCATATCTTAAAAGACATGATGTGCTTTATGTAACTCTTACATCAGCTTATAAATTAAGCGATGAACTTGTTAAAAAGGTTGATGAAGCAACCACAAAATTGCTTAATACAGTAAATGGTAAGACATCTCTTTGGGTGCGTGAAGATGAGTCACTTATCGGTGGACTTCGTCTTCGTATTGGTGACACAGTTTATGATGCTACAATTAAAGAAGAGCTTTACCATTTTGAAAGACAATTAAAGAGAGTGCCTATTCAAGATACTGATGCGGGCGCTGAACTTTTAGAAGAGTTTAAAGAATTAGCATCTCAATTTGCTCCTAAAATTTACAAATATCAGTTGGGTCGTGTTATGACAATTTCTGACGGTATTTGTTGGATGGATGGTCTTGCCGACATTATGTATGGCGAGGTTGTTGAATTTGACTGTGGTGAGCGCGGTATGGTGCTTGATATTCAACAAGACCGTATTGGTTGTGTTATCTTTGGTGAATACGAGCACATTGATAGTGGTAGCCCTGTTCGTCGTGTTGGTAGAATTGCATCTGTGCCTGTTGGTGATGGTTTGCTTGGTAGAATTGTTGATTCCGTTGGTAATCCTATTGACGGTATTGGTACAATTGAGTTTACCGAAAGACGCCCAATTGAATGTAAAGCCCCTGCAATTCTTGACCGTGCACCAGTTAACTCACCTCTTCATACAGGTATTAAAGCCATTGACGCCCTTGTGCCAATCGGTAAAGGTCAGCGTGAGCTTATTATTGGTGACCGTCAAACAGGTAAATCCGCTATTGTTATTGATACAATTCTTAATCAAAAGGGTAAAGATACAATTTGCATTTATGTAGCAATCGGTCAAAAAGAAACTCTTGTTTCTGAAATTCAAGAAACTCTTGAAAAGCACGATGCTATGAAATATACAACTATTGTTGCGGCTACTGCATCAGGGTCAGCGGCATCACAGTATATTGCACCCTTTGCAGGTACCGCTATGGCCGAATACTTTATGTATGCAGGTAAAGATGTTTTAATTATTTATGACGACTTGTCAAAGCATGCGGTTGCATATCGTGAGTTGTCACTTCTTCTTCATAGACCATCAGGTCGTGAAGCATACCCAGGTGACATTTTCTATCTTCACTCAAGATTGCTTGAGCGTTCCGCACACCTTTCAAATGAGCTTGGTGGCGGCTCAATTACCGCTATGCCAATTATTGAAACTCTTGCAGGTGACATTTCGTCTTATATTCCAACCAATGTAATTTCAATTACTGACGGTCAAATTTTCTTAGATGCCGAGCTTTATCATGAGGGTCAACGCCCTGCTATTAATGTGGGACTTTCAGTTTCTCGTGTTGGTAGTGCTGCACAAACTAAACTTATGAAGCAGGTTTCTTCAAACCTTCGTACAAAACTTGCGCAATACCGCGAACTTGAAGATTTCACTCAATTTGGTACTGATGTTGACGAGGTTACAAAGGCAACTCTTGACTATGGTAAGCGTCTTATGGAAGCCCTTAAACAAAATCGTTATCGTCCTATTGAAGACTGGCAACAGGCCTTGTTGCTCTTTGCCGTTTCTGAAGGCTATTCAAACAACTTTGAACTTTATGAAATGGAAAGCTTTGAGCGTGGTCTTTACGAGTTTTTTGAAGAAAAATATGCAGGTCTTACAAACGAGCTTAAATCAGGTAGAAAAATGTCTGATAAGGTGTTAACTGATGTTAAATCCGCTTTAAGTGAATATGCAAAGAGGTCTTAATTATGCCCGCAATTCAAGTATTAAAAAAGAAACTGCGTGGCATTCAGTCAACGCAAAAAATATCAAAGGCAATGAAGACAATTTCATCTATAAAGATTTCACAGCTTAATGCGATTTATAACAACTACAACGAATATGGTAGTCAATGTGAAAAGCTTTATGATGCGTATAAAAAAGAATTGTTAGGTGCGTTGCCACCAATTAATGAAACCGCCCCCGTTTGCTACATTGTAATTGCATCAAACAAGGGCTTGTGTGGTGGATTTAACTCAGATTTATTAAAATTTGCCGATGAAGAAATAACAAAATCAAACAAAGATTATATGCTTATTGTTTGCGGTAAACAGGCAATTAATTACTTTAACAACAAGCATATAGAATATGAAAATTCTTTTATATTTAATGATATTCCCGATTACAGTGAGGCAAATATACTTTTAAATTATGTAATCGCGCTACGAAAATCACAAAAGATTTCATCAGTTAAAATTATTTATCAAAAATATGCGAATATGATGAAGCAAACGCCTTGTGTGCAAGAATTATTTTGTGATGATAATACAACAAAAGGCGAAAGTCAAACCATACTTATGCCTGATAAACAAACAGTGATTGAAAATGTTGCTCCAACAGTATTTCAATCAATCTTTTATAAATTATTACTTGAAGTCGCTCTTGGTGCAAATGCTTCAACGCTTATGACAATGCGTTCGGCTTATGACACTGCAACTGAATACTGTATGCAGCTAGAAAGCGAAATTAATAGACAACGACAAAGTGCAGTTACAGCCGACGTGCTTGAAACTGCAGCAGAATTTACGGAGTAAGGAGGGTTATTATGTCAAGAGGTTCAGTGGGAATGGTGCTTAGAATAACAGGTCCCGTTGTTGACATTTTATTTGATGCAAATGACGTTCCCGATATTTTTCATGCTGTTACAATTAAATATAACGATAAAAAATGTGTACTTGAAGTATCGCAACACCTTGGCAACGGTGAAGTAAGATGTATTTCTATGCACCCTACTGATGGTTTGTCACGCGGTATGAGTGCAACTGACACAGGTGAGCCAATTTCAGTTTGTGTTGGTGAAGAAACACTTGGCAGAATGGTCAATGTTATCGGTGAGCCTATAGATAATGGCGAAAAAATCAAAACCGATTTTAAGTGGCCTATTCATCACCCTGCTCCACCATTTGCTGACATTGTTGCTTCAAAAGAAATTCTTGAAACCGGTATTAAGGTTATTGACCTTATGACACCTTATGTTCGTGGTGGTAAAATCGGTCTTTTCGGCGGTGCAGGTGTTGGTAAAACCGTGCTTATTATGGAGTTAATCCGTAACGTTGCTTTTGAGCATAACGGTTACTCGGTATTCGCAGGTGTTGGTGAACGCTCTCGTGAGGGTAACGACCTTTGGAATGAAATGAAACAATCAGGCGTTATTGATAAAACTGCTCTTGTTTTCGGTCAAATGAACGAAACTGCAGGTGCTAGGCTTCGTGTTCCGCTTGTTGGTCTTACAATGGCTGAATATTTCCGCGAAAATACTCACAAGGATGTTCTTTTATTCATTGATAATATTTTCCGTTTCACTCAAGCAGGTAGTGAGGTTTCGGCACTTCTTGGTAGAATGCCATCTGCTGTTGGTTATCAGCCAACACTTGCTTCGGAAATGGGTAAATTGCAAGAAAGAATTGTGTCTACTTGTAACGGCTCTATTACATCAGTTCAAGCGGTTTATGTACCTGCTGATGACCTTACAGACCCTGCTCCTGCAACAACATTCTCTCACTTAGACGCAACAACTGTTCTTTCAAGAAAAATTGTTGAGCTTGGCATTTACCCTGCTGTTGACCCATTGGAATCATCATCAAGAATTCTTTCGCCTGATTTTGTTGGCGATAAGCATTTCCGTATTGCAAAAGAAACACAAAGAATACTTCAAAAATATACTGACTTGCAAGATATTATCGCGATTCTTGGTATGGATGAGCTTTCGGAAGAAGATAAAATTACTGTTAAACGCGCTCGTCGTGTACAGCGATTTATGAGCCAACCTTTCCATGTTGCTGAAAGCTTTACAAGCTATAAAGGTGTTTTTGTACCTGTTGAAAAAACACTTCACGGTATGGAATGTATTCTTGGTGGCGAGTGTGACAATATTCCTGAACAACATTTCTTGATGTGCGGAACAATTGACGATGTTTTTGCAAAATCTAAGGAATAAGGGGTGTTGATATGCAACTAATTATTGCTACCCCAAAAGGGGCTCTTGCGCCTATTGAATGTGATTCCGTACACTTTACCATTTGTGATGATTCAAAGGGTAAAAGTGGCGGAAATTACGGTATAAGAAAAGGCCATGTTAAATCTCTTTTCTCACTTGAAAAAGGTACGATTACTGGGCTTATGAGTGGCAAAACTGTTTTTTCAGCAAAAAACGGTAACGGCTTTGCAACTGTTGACAATGATGTTATAACTGTTGTAATAGAAGAATATGAATTATTATAATTAGGAGAAAATATATGTTATATTTCTACCCTGAAGATTTTGGCGCACTTGGTAATGGTGTAAATAATGACTGTGTTGCTATTCAGTCTGCTATTGATAAGGCGGAAGAAAATGGTGGCGGTACAGTTGTGCTCACAAGTGGCAAAACATACTATTCTAATTCTATTAGAATGAAGAAAAATGTTGAGTTGCATCTTCAAAAAGGCTCTCGCCTAAAAGCGACTGACAATATTGAGGGCTACATTCGTCCTTGCAATATGATTAATGACCCTAAAACTGCGCTTATTGGTAATCCTGTTACAGGTAAACCATCTTTCGTTTTTATTTATGGTTATGAAGCTGACGGATGCACAATTTCAGGTGAAGGTACAATTGATGCCAACGGTCACGCTTTTGTTGAGCGCAAAGATAAGTATTACGTAACAGGTAATTTTTATCCACGCCCAACAGTAATTTACATTGAAAAAAGCAACAACATCACATTTAAGGATGTTACAATCGTAGACGCACCTTTTTGGACACTTCACCCAGCAGGTTGCGACGATGTGCTTATTTCTCAAATCCGTATTCTTAATGATTTAGATGTTGCAAACTCCGATGGTATTGACCCTGACCATTGTACAAATGTTAGAATTCTTGGTTGCCATGTAGAATGTGCTGACGACTGTATTTGTCTTAAAACATCAAAGGGCAACGCTGAATATGGACCTTGCGAAAATATTATTATCGCAAACTGTACTCTTGTTTCAACATCAGCTGCAATTAAAATTGGCACTGAGGGTGTTGGTGATTTTCGTAATGTTATAGTTGATAACTGCATTATCTCTCGTAGTAATCGTGGACTTTCAATTCAAATTCGCGATGGTGGTAATGTTGAAAATGTTACATATTCAAACTGCATTATTGAAACTCGTCGTTTTTGCCCTGACTGGTGGGGTACAGCCGAGCCTATTGTAATCACTACCTTTAATCGTGACGAGAATACAAAATCAGGTAAGATTAAGAATATTCGTTTCCGTAACATCACTTGTAAAGGCGAAAATGGTGTGCTTATTCACGGCACAGAAGAAAATATGATTGAAGATGTAACCTTTGAAAATGTAAGTGTTACAATGACAAAAACTTCAAAATGGGACTGCGGTCTTTACGATTTAAGACCTTGTCTTCAGTATGGTGTTGAAAAATATAAAAATAGCGGTTTCTTTATAAGAAACGCTAAAAATGTGCTTATTGAAAAATCATCAGTACAATGGGGCAACCTTTGTGATGACTATGCAAAAGCCATTGACGCTGAAAACGCACCAAATTTGGAACTTATAAGATTTACAGGCATAGATGCTAACTAAAATAACAAAAAATTAACCCGACCAAATTGGTCGGGTTTTTTATTGTGTTTAATTATCTAAACCACTCATAAATGCTAGGAATAAACACGCCTAAAATATGTGGTGTTGCAAATGCGAAAAGAATTGATGTAATAAGTGTAAGTCCCCATTTTTCAAGTCTTGCGCCTATAAAAAAGATTGCATAAAAT
>JAZLET010000140.1:0-6240 GCA_045615405.1 Candidatus Fimenecus sp. | reverse complement strand
CAAATCATAAATTTGTTTTTCTTCATCGGTCAAAAGATTCAGAAGAATTTTTGCGCATTCCTTATAGTCAATCAGGTCAAGCCGTGATAAATATTCATCAGTGACTCCGATATCAGCCGCATCGTCAAGCGGAACACTTCGTTTCATTTCAACTGCATTTTTTTGCTTTTGCCGTTTGACAAAGTTATCCGCCGTCCGATAGAGAAATGCTCTCGGATTTTCAAATTCTTCTCCGTCGAGAAGCTTGTTATAGAAAACAATGAAGGTTTCTTGCACACAGTCGTCTGCAGCCTCCCGTGAACCGTCCAGTCGGGAAAGGCAATAGTTGAAAAGCTTTATTCGGTAGTCGGAATAACACTGCTGCAGCAAAGTGTCCGCCTGTCTTTTGTTCATTGCTTTCCCTCCTTTCGTTTTGTGCCTTCATTAAGTAGTCAACGAATTTTCAAAATGTAACAGAAAATTTTTAAATTTTTTCAATTTTATTATAAACCATTGAATCCCATATGGCAACAAGGCAAAATTTTCAATTGATAACAGCTGATAAATCTAAAAATCAAAAATCACTTAATAGCAATAACTGTAAAGTGAAATAATATAAATTCAATCAAACATAAAAAACGTCACAAAAAACGTCACAAATTGTACCGTTTAAATCCCCTTAAACCCTGCAAAACCCGTTATACGCAAAAAACACCGGATATTTCAAAAAACGGTAAATCCGTTGAAATATCCGGTGTTTCAGTTTGGTGCGGATAACAGGGGTCGAACCTGCATGAACTTGCATTCATTAGAACCTGAATCTAACGCGTCTGCCAATTCCGCCATATCCGCATTTATTTAGTTAATGAAAAGAGGATTCCTTGCGGAATCCTCCTGGTGCGAGAGACGGGACTTGAACCCGTACGGGATTACCACACGCCCCTCAAACGTGCGCGTCTGCCGATTCCGCCACTCTCGCATATCGGTCGTTCTCTTGAACGCAAGAGTCATTATAGCAAAGGAAAGTGGCAGTGTCAAGCATTTTTTTTGAAAAAGTTTTAATAATTTTAAATTGAATCCTTTTTTCGTTGAAAACCTTGCTTGGTTGACGGCTTTTTTCGGTGCGTTGGCAAGCCTTGTGCTATGGTGGGAAAGGAATTTTCAGTTTCGGCGGTGGGTTGAATCTCATAAGTTCCGTATTTGTTTACCATTTCGTATGGGGATTCAGGGCTATCAGGTATATAGGTAACATTTTCTTCCATCTCTTTATAATGTGGAAACTTTTCTTCTTTGTTCATGTTTATCACCAATACTATTTTTGCACATACAAATAATAATATACGAAAAAACCGACCTGATTTCTCAAGTCGGTCATTTTTATATGAGAGTCAAAATCCACTTGCCAAACACATAAATTGCAGGAATGAAAAGTGCAGGGAGAAGGTTTCCAACTTTAATTTTTTTACCGAAGGTGATATTAATACCAACACAAAAAATAAGTGCTGAGCCAATGTATGAAAGATATCCGGTTAATTCTTCACTAATAAAGTTACCAGCGAAATGTGAAATTATGGTGATTGAGCCCTGATATACAAGAATTGCAAGAGCTGAACACATTGTGCCAACACCATAAGTAGATGCCATAATTGCAACAATTACAAAGTCAAGAATTGCTTTTGCAGTAAGCATTGAGTAGTCGCCTGTAAGACCATCTTGAATAGAGCCGACTATCGCCATAGCACCAACACAAATAATAAGTGAGGTATTCACAAATCCGTCAACGAATTTATTATCGTTTTCTGCTTTAAAAAGTTTTTTTAGTTTTTCACCAAGACCATCCATGCGTTTTTCAATGTTAAGCAATTCGCCAATCAGTCCACCAATTACCATTGAAAATATTAAAAGCATTGTCCCTTGTGAGCCGACCTTACCATCGGTAACCGTGAGCATTCCTTGAAGTGTGCCTGTAATACCTATGAAGATTGTGGAAACACCGCATGCTGCCATTAGGGTGTTGTGGTAACGCTCAGTAATTCTTTTGCCGATTAAAAGACCTAATCCACTACCAAGTGCTACTAAAATCGTGTTAATAATTGTACCAAGTCCAAACATTTTTGTCACATCCAAATAAATGATAGAGGGATTATAACACTTGCACAAAACTTTTTCAATATTTTACCGTTTAATTAAAAAATATTTCTATTGAAATTTAATTTGAATGTGTTAAAATACTATTAGAATGGAGCAGGTTGGGGCTTTTGTAGAACGGATTTGTTCTTTCGGCAATTTTAAAATGAAGGAGAAATTGAAAATGGTAGAATTCTTAACAGATTTTGCGAATTCGCTATTTGGTGAAATGGTACTCAATTTTGACTGGAAAATGCTTGTTATGTGGGCTATCGGCGGAGTACTTATTTACCTTGCAATTAAAAAAGAAATGGAGCCAACCCTTCTTTTGCCAATGGGCTTTGGCGCAATCCTCGTAAACTTACCTATTTCAGGTGCAATTACTCAATATATTCATATTCTTGAAGATGGTGCAAGAAAAGCAGTTTCTTTTGCACAATATCAAGATTTACTTGCAGCTGGTGAGAAGGTAACAGTTGAAGAAGGTGCATTATCTGTACTTTTTGATGCAGGTATTGCAAACGAATTGTTCCCACTTATCTTGTTTATAGGTATTGGTGCAATGATTGACTTCGGTCCACTTCTTTCAAACCCTAAGCTTATGATTTTTGGTGCAGCAGCACAGTTTGGTATTTTCTTCACACTTTGCTTAGCATCAATGTTCTTCCCACTTAACGACGCAGCATCAATCGCTATTATCGGTGCGGCTGATGGTCCTACATCAATCGTTGTTGCTAATAAGCTTGAATCACAATATCTTGGTGCAATTATGGTTGCGGCATATTCATACATGGCGCTTGTTCCAATCATTCAACCACCATTTATTAAACTCTGCACAACTAAAAAAGAGCGCTTAATCCGTATGCCTTACACTCAAACTGAGGTTAAAAAGATTACAAGAATTCTTTTCCCAATCGTAATTACAGTTATTGCAGGTCTTGTTGCTCCGGCATCAGTTTCACTTGTTGGTTTCCTTATGTTTGGTAACCTTATTCGTGAGTGTGGCGTTCTTGACTCTCTTTCAGAAACAGCACAAAAAGTTCTTGCAAACCTTATTACAATTTTCTTAGGTATTACAATTGCTACAAAAATGCACTACGCATCATTCTTGGCACCTGATACACTTCTCATTCTCGGTCTTGGTCTTGTAGCATTCATATTTGACACAGTTGGTGGCGTTATGTTTGCAAAGCTTCTTAATGTATTCTTACCAAAGGGCAAAAAGATTAACCCAATGATTGGTGCAGCAGGTATTTCTGCTTTCCCAATGTCAGGTCGTATTGTTCATAAGATGGGACTTAAAGAAGACCCACAAAACTTCTTGCTTATGCATTCAATCGGTGTAAACGTTTCAGGTCAGATTGCATCTGTTATCGCAGGTGGTCTTATCCTTAGCTTCTTTATGTAATAGGAGGGTGCAAATATGTTACAAAATCTATTTATTTCATTTATGGCACTTGATGTTAACCCTATGAATTTCGTTGAAAACCTTGTGTATATGGGTAAAGGAATGCTCGGCATTATTTTTGTTATGGGTATTCTTATTGCAATCACAACAATTCTTAATAAAGTTGCTTCAAAACCAAAGAAGGACAAAGAAGACAAATAAGATTTTAACCGTCAAGCGGAGGTTTGGCGGTTATTTTTTTTAATAACTTGTGAATTTTATGATAATGTATTGCAATTTTTTTATGAGTTTGTTAAAATTAATTGATTTTATATGGAGGTAAATTATGAGAGATTTTATTGAATACATTGAAACTTCTTGTGCTGGGTTACCTGATAATCACATCACATATCTTTACAAAAAGCATATTCTTGATGAAATGACTGACCGTGCTAACGAGGTTACTCATTCAGGTCTTAAGGATGAAAGGGTACTTGCTGACTTAATGGCTGACGAATATCCTAATTTGGACGGTAACTATTATGCTTGGGCAAAAGAGTATAAAAAACAAAAACAAGCTAAAAGAATGAAATTAATTTTTGCTATTAGTAGTGTTTTAGCATTCTTTATATCATTGATTCTTTTCTTTGTTGTGGGCGAAAATGCAACATTTACTTATTATGGTTATGACGACGGTGTTCTTGGTACTCACACTGTTTCAGCATATCGCAACGCTTGGCTTATTATTTTGGGTGCAATTTTTGCAATTATCATTTTATGCTTAAGTATTGGAATTAAGCGTATTTGTAAAATGAGAAGAGTATTTCACCCAATTGCAAGAGCGCTTATTGTTTTGTGTGTAATGCTTGTCATGGTGTTCACTTTCCTTTGCGCTCTTATGCTTACTAAAAATCCTCTTGAAACAAAAATGTGGCCAATTGTTATTGCAGGTATTATTCTTGCTCTTGTGGCTGATATTTGTTTCGCATTTGCAACAAAACAAAAATTCCGTACAATTACTACAATGATTTATATGCCAATTATTTCAACAATGTTGTTTGTAATTCTTAATGCTTATGGTCTTACAGGTTCACTTGGCGGATTTATAATTCTTTCTGGTTTACTTGCTGATGTAATTTATGCATTGTCATTAGTTGCAAGTAATGCAAAATACTTTGTGTATAAGAAGGAGGATGATGAATAATGGAACGTAGACTCAATGCTGAATTATGGGATAAAATGCATTATCTTTTCCGTGACTTTAACGACCGTATGGTACACGTAGAGTTGAATTATGATTTTGTTCCTGATATTGAAGCCCTTAAAACCGTTATTATTTGTGCATTTGAAAAAGTGCCAGTACTCCGCTCAAAGTTTATTGATACAAAGCTTTCAACTCATTGGGAAGTTAAACCTTATGTGATTGATGATATTCTCACAGTTGCATATCCTGATAATGTAGAAGAAGCGGTTGAGGAATTCCTTACACAATATATTGCCCCTGATGCTGATAATCAAATGGAAATTGCACTTTTCATTAAAGACGGCAAGAGTACACTTTGTATAGTTGAAAACCATATGTGTATGGATGGTGGCGACTTAAAATATTTCTTACAAGCATTTTGCGAGAATTATACAAAGTATGTGCAAGAGGGTGTAAGCCCTGTTGAATTTAGAACAGGCTCTCGTGCATACAATGATGTTTACTCAGGATTTTCAAAAACTGAATCAGGTGTTGCACAACGTCTTTTCAAAAATATTAATGCAAGAGATGACCATAAATTCCCTCTTACACCTGATAATATCAGTGATAAATCATTTATCGCAAGAAGAAAGTTTAGTGAAGACACCCTTGCAAAGCTTAAGCCAGTAGGTAAAGAGCTTGGTGCAACTGTAAACGAATTGCTTCTTGCTGCATACTTCTATAGTATTTATGAATTGGCAGATTTCCCTGCAAGTGATAAAGTTATGATTTCAAGCGCTATTGACCTTCGTCGTCATATGGATAGCGTCCATGACAAAGGCTTTACAAACCATACTTCATGGATGCAATGTGCAATTCCTGAGCGTGGTCGTGATATTTTTGAAACTATTAAATATGTAGTGCGCAGCTCAAATCGCTTTAAGAAAGATAAGTTTATGGGTCTTTACGGACTTCCACTTCTTAACTTCGGTTATAGCATTATGCCACACGCTGCAAGTGAAGAAATCATTAAGATTGGTTACTCAAATCCATATATGGCAATGAGTAATATTGGTATTCTTAATGGCCAACAGTTAGCACTTGATGGTCACGAGCCAACTGATGCATTTATGTCAGGTGCGGTTAAGTATAAACCATTCGTTCTTCTTACTGCAACAACATACAAGAATGTTATTACTCTTTCAATGTGTGTTCGCGGTAATGATAAGGATAAAGAAATTGTAAATAAATTCTTTGACCTTATGGAAAAGAATGTTAAAACAATTATTGGTGAATAAAAATAAACGGGTGTATGTAACTGCATCCGTTTTTTATGTGCTTTTTACCAAATAAAATGAATATAATTCGGTAAAGTGGTACATTGTCAAAAAAATATCATAGGTGTATAATTAAATGTATACATCTGGCGAAATGTCGGGAGGAATTATAATGAAAGTTTATGAAATTAAAGAAATCTTAGACGCAGAGGTTATTTGCGGTGAAGAATTTATGGACCGTGATGTTTTTACTGCTTGTGGTAGTGATATGATGAGTGATGTACTCG
>JAZLET010000139.1:0-8015 GCA_045615405.1 Candidatus Fimenecus sp. | reverse complement strand
CCTACACTTTACGAATACAAAAAAAAGAAACGAGCACACTCCCAATCTCGCAAAGCTCGAAAGGTCGTGATGCTCGTTTTAGGTCTACGACACTAAATTTATACAAACCCCCGAGTGAAAACAATTTTATATCACACATTCAAAAAACACAAGGTCAAGCAAATTTGTTCTACGAAACCTTGTGTTTTTCTTTGTGCGATATTTTATTGTTTTTGCCCTCGGAGGGAATGTGAAATTTGTATATATAGCCCTGCGGCTTTATATAGTAGAAAGGAGTTGAAAGGGGTGAACGAAATGACAGGAAATGAAGTAACTCGTTTAGTCAAATGGCTAAAAGAAAAAGGTTACGAACTCAAAGAAATAATTGAACTACTTGAGTACATAACCAATTCTAAAACATAATAAGATTAGGTAAACGATAAAGGGGACTAGCACTCCCCTTTATTGTATTTTATAAATTATAGGACACTATTTATTTTGTATAATTATAAATCAAGTTTTCAACATTGTCAACAAAAATTTTGGTTTTCAACAAATATACAGTTTGTAATAATCCCCTCATATATTTATGTATAAAAAATCCATAAATATATGAAAATTCAAATATTTATGGATTCAATTAATATTATTTACTTTTAAATATTTTTCTTTAAATTTATTTTTATCTTTAAGCAAACAGTTTACTTCATTTTTAAAACAATTATATTCTTCGTCAACCACATAATGTTTTGCATAACCATTATTGCCGTATTTGTCTTTTGTATGGTTATAAGCTCTTTCAACCATTTCATCAATTGTACAATCAGGTTGATGTTTTAAAGTATAAGAATGAGTTCTTTTTAAAAATTCATTAACATCAGTTGAACGGTCGGCAGAAGAAATTATTTTTCCATAATCACTACGAGGAATACTATTAGAAGATGCTCTATGGTCTTCTATCCCCTCTTTAATGACAATTCTTTCTTCTTCAGTAAAAAACTGCTTCATATCATTATTTTCATAAAAGATTTTCGCAGATAATATTTCGTGATTTTTCTTGTCAATATGATGAGCAATATCGTGGAAAGCAGCTATTGTATAAACTATATTTAAGTTAATATCGTTAAATTGTTTTGCAAACCTGAAGCAACGATTAATAACATAGTTAATATGCTCAATTCCATGACCACTGTCATTTTTAGAATATTCAGGTAGAATATGATTTTCAATATATTTCATTAAATTATAATTTAACATTATTTAATAACCTTTTTTGTAACAAAATCAATACCTTTTTCAGCTGTTTTTGCAAGCTTTTCGGGAGAAGCTTTTTTCTTTGCTTTAAGTGGTTGCCCATACTTTTTAGTCATCTTTCCAGCTTTTATAAGTACAATACCCATTGTAGTTGCTGCACCTAAATATGCAATTAAATATCCTTTTTTCATTTTAATCACCGTCTTTTTCCATAATCGGTATAATACCGCCTATATCGGTTAAAGGCTTACACTCAATATCAATATAGCCTACACCGTTATCATATAAGAATTTTTTAATTTTATCAGAGTCTTTATGTGCTGATAAATTGCCGTTAAACAACAAGCACTTATTATTAATAAGGCCAGAGCACCCACCAATAAAGCCATAATCGTATTTATTGATGCGTACACTCCCCTTAGATATTAAAAGTGCTTTTATGTCATCATACTGTAAAACGGCTTTGTAGACCGATTTATCATCAGTAATAATTGTGTTATGGTCACAAATACAAATTGAACACTTTGCATAGCCTTGTTTTACATTGATTATAGGTTTATTAGGTAAATGCTTTTTAATTTCGTCGTTTAAAATAAAATGGTTACATATAATGTAATCACCAATATCAGCAAAATTTAACAAACAATCGTTTGAATATGGTGATTTAATATCTTTTATTATAACTGATTTCCCACCATTATTTTCTATATAGTTACAAAGTTCTTCTTGATTTTCATCTAATAAAAATGTAGATTTCCCAACATAATTCGCTAAAATATCGGCATGTTTGCTCACAGGAGCGTCTAAAAGCGGATTTCCAGTTGGATTTATGACTTTTATAGATAAAATACGAAAAAGCTTTTTAAGGGCAAAATCGTCAATATCTGCAAATACTGTTGCAACTAATTTTTCGGGAAAATTTGGATTCGTTAAAAATCTTTCGCTCAATTCATAATCGCCTCAAATGCTTGTCTAATATTTTTTGCGGGTACAATTTCAATTTCTTTAAAGAGATATTTAGGTAATTTGCTATAATTGTGATATGGAATAACGCATTTTTCAAAACCGAGTTTTGCAGCTTCTTTTATTCGTTGCTCACAACAATTTACTGAACGAATCTCCCCTGCTAAACCAATTTCACCAAATGCGAGTGTTTTTTCAGGGACAATGACATCCTTTAAACTAGAAACAATCGCAAGTGCTATTGACAAATCCGCAGCCGTTTCATCAATGCGAAGTCCACCGATTACATTTGCATAGCAATCCATATTTCCCAAGAAATAACCGCAGCGTTTTTCAAGTACCGCTATAAGCATTGACATTCTTCCATAGTCAATACCAGTAGCCATTCTACGAGGATTACCAAATCCGCTTGGAGTAACAAGACTTTGAACTTCAGCAAGAATAGGTCTTGACCCTTCCATAAGACAAGCTACACACGTACCTGATACATTTGTAGGTTTACCGGAAATGAGCATTAATGAAGGATTTTCAACCTCGCAAAGACCATTGTCCAGCATTTCAAATACACCGATTTCGTTTGTTGAGCCGAAACGATTTTTTACAGCTCTTAAAATTCTATAAGATGTATTTCTATCACCTTCAAAATAAAGAACACAGTCAACAATGTGTTCTAATACTTTTGGACCTGCAATATTGCCATCTTTATTTACATGACCTACAAGGAAAATAGGAATATTTGACGCTTTTGCTGTTCTTGTGAAAAGATTTGTTGATTCACGAACTTGTGTTACACTACCTGGGGAAGAATTTAACTCACTAATCTCCATTGTTTGAATTGAGTCAATTATTACAACATCAGGCTTTTCTGATTGAATATATTCACTTATGTATTGAGCATCAGTTTCACATAATACTGAAAGATTTTCAGTTGATACTGCAAGGCGTGATGCACGAAGTTTAATTTGATGAGCTGATTCTTCGCCAGACACATATAATATTCTTAAGTCTGCCCCTAAATACTCACATATTTGCAAAAGAATTGTTGATTTACCAATGCCAGGGTCGCCACTTAAAAGGACAACTGAACCCTTAACAAGACCGCCGCCAAGTACACGATTTAATTCTTTAAGTCCTGTGTTGTATCTATGGCCGGTATCGGCGGTAATTTGTGCAAGAGGATATGCTTTACCACGATTAGAGCCAACAAGAGTTTTCTTGGCAGTTTCTTTTACAACTGCTTTTATTTCTTCGTTTAGAGTGTTCCATTCGTTACAGTTTGGACATTGTCCGAGCCAACGCGGTGTTTCATAACCACATTCGCTACAAATATATACCGATTTAGACTTTTGAGCCATTTTTGACCTCCGAAATATTATAATTTATTATTCCTATTGTTATTGATAACGCCATACTGTTTTGATATATGTTATCTTTTAATTGATTTAACTCATTTTGATTAGACATAAATCCACATTCAACCATTACGGCAGGTTTTGTTGCATTTTTTAAAATATAAATATCATCATTTGATTTTTTAATTTTACGCTTATTTTGGGGCTGTAATTGGCATGAAATTGCATTTTGAATAAACTGTGCAATTTCATGACTTTCATTGAAATTCGGCGAATAAAAGGTTTGTGCGCCCCAAATTGAGCCATCACTATACTTGTTTTGATGAATACTTAAATAAACACAATTTTCATATAAATCCATCTTAGCAGTACGATTACGAATGTCTGAAATTTTACGTTCACGTATACTGTTGCCAGTTGTGTGTATGGCCGTATCAGTATCTCTAATTAAACAAGTTTCGTAACCGAATACTGAAAACATATCATTAATTTTTAGTGCAATTTGTAAATTTATATTTTTTTCATAAGTACCATCAATTCCAATAGCACCACCATCTTCTCCCCCGTGACCTGCATCAATAATAATTACAGGTAACATATTGTTTGATATAGTGTTTAAAGAAACTAGTTCTATTTTGCTTATAAGAATTGATGTAATGCACATAACTGATGCGAGAAATAAAGCAATTAAAGATTTTTTCACAAAATCACCCCATAAAATATATGGGAATAATTTTAACAATATTATTTTACATTATATGATTTTATTTTACAAGTAAAAAAATAAAGCGTACAGCATAAACTGTACGCTTTATTGGTCTTAATATTAAATTTTATTTAATACGATTATACTGCAATATTATGGGTAATCGTATTTTACGTGTGTTTCGCTGCCAGCTGTACAAGTTACTTTAATTCTATAATTGCTAAAAACATTGATAAGGCGTGTTTCTTCAAGCACAAGAGTGGTACCTGTACCAGATTTAGTCCATGTTTCAAGTGTTTCATAACCAGTTGACTTCTCTTTTTGCAATTCAATTTTAATAGAAAGTGATGTTGCATATTGTGAGGTAAGTACTACCGTTGATGTAGAATTTAATCCGCTTATCGTGAACGATGTAGATACTGTACTGATTATTGAAAAACAAGGCATAACATCATAATCATCTTCAACCACTGCAGCAGAAGATATAATTGCGAATGAAGAAAACAACATTGTAAGAATTAAAAGTATACTTACTGTTTTTTTCATAGTTTTTACCATATTTTCACCTCCCTTTAAATTATATATATCGTATTTAAAGGGAGGTTTGTTACGAGTAATTTATTTTACTGTTTCTGCAATTTTTATTATCTCTTCCTTTGTAAGTTGTCCGTCAATTAAATACACATAATCATTTTCATTCCAAATTATACTATTAACGTCCGAATTACCTTCACAAAAAGTATATTCTACACCATCAATTATTATTTTTTGTGAAAAAAAGTATTCTGTATTAAAGTCAATTTCCATTGATGATGATTGTTTTATAATTTTAAAAAATAGACCATTTGAGGACACATAATCATAAACAATAGTTTTTGAAACAACTTGTTCATTTACCAACTCAAATCCTTCAGGTATGTAACCTACGGTAATTTCACCATTTACTGAATTTTTATTATTCTCTGTGATTTTATATCTACTGAAAATTTCAAAATTATCAATAATATATTCACGTGAAGATGGAATTATAAAAGCAGTCAGTAATAATGTTGATAATATTGCAGCAACTAATAATACCTTTACAGTTGTAGTTGTAAAGGTATGATAACGATTATCACGCATTTTATTAAATAATTTTTTCTTCCACTTTTCGTGGTTTTTGGTATATTCTGCCTCAGGGATTTCATCAGGAAATGTTGCTACCCAGTCATTAATGGACATTTCACATGCTTTTACAAAATTATTCATTATTTTCTCCATTGATATATTCTCTCATAAGCTTCAAACCTATCATACATCTTTTTCTTACAAGTGAGTGTGATATTTTAAGCATTTTTGCTATTTCTTCACCTGACACATTAAAATAATATTTAAGATAACAAATATATCTATAATCATCAGGTAAATGGTCAAAAGCGTCTTTTAAGGTAATTTCATCTACAATATCAAACTCTTTTATAGAAATGTTATAGAATTCTTCAACATCTATACTAACTACATTAACAATATGTTTTTTCTCTTTTCTATACAAGTCTATTGCCATGTTTTTAGTAACTATTCTTACGTAGTTCCATAACTTTTTATCGTTAAAATCTTTTTGAATGTTATGAAATTCCTTTGCAAAATAAATAAGTACTTCATGAGCACAATCTTCAGCTGATTCTTTAGTGTGCAGATGGTCTTTAGCAATATAAAAAATAGTATTGTAAAATTTGTTGTAAAATTCTTCAAACAAATGCTCGTCTTCAGGGTTTTGAAGCAAAGCGAAATACATAAACATCATAAAAACACTCCTTTTTTTTGACAAATTATAACTTATTTTTCACAATATATCAAGTAAATAAAAATAAAAAAAGCACACAGCTATTAACTGTGCGCTTTAATACTTTAATAAAAGATTACATCATGCTTGCGATTTCAGCAGCAAAATTATCAACTTTCTTTTCAATGCCTTCGCCCTTTTCAAAACGAACAAAGCTTGAAACTTTAATGTCTGCACCAAGTGTCTTAGCAACTGAGTTTACATAGCCATTAACATCGCCATCAAAAAGGTCTGAACGAACGAATGTCTGCTCAAGAAGACAAACTTCTTTAATTTGTTTTGCAAGACGACCTTGAACAAGTCCAACAAAGATTTTGTTTTCTGAAATTTCAGCTTTACGAGCAACTGCGATTTCAGCCATTGCAGCATAAGCTTCTTTAGAAATAAAGTTAACAAAATTCTTTCTTTGCTTTTGGTCAAGACCTTGGTAAGTTGTAGTGTCTTCATCGTTCCATTTCTTTGAAGAAATTGCTTCTTCAATAATGCTATTAAGAATTGGAACTGGAAGTGAATCAGGTTTATTTAATGCACTATCAATTGTGATTGACTTCATCTTAGCGAGTTCATCATCAGAAATTGAAGCTTTGCATAAATATTCTGGATTCATAGCTGCAATTTGCATAGCTACGTTTTTGCCCATTGCATCAAATTCAGCCTTAGCTGCTGTTTCGTCATCTGTATCAAATGCTACGATAACACCAACAGTTCCACCTGCGTGGATATATGTTGATGTATGGCCTTCAACAAGAGCAAATCTACGAACTTTCATGTTTTCACGAAGTGCAAGGAATACTTCTTGAACTTCTTCTTCAACAGTTTTGTCAGAATCAATTGCTTTTGTTGCAAGAAGAGCATCAACATCAGCTGGCTTTGCAGCAACAACTGTTTTAACAACTTTAGCAGCAAGATTAACGAATGGTTCACCTTTAGCAACGAAGTCTGTTTCACAGTTAATTTCTACAAGAGCACCTGCTGTAGCGTCACTGTAAGCAGCAACTACACCTTCAGCAGCAACACGGCTTGCTTTCTTAGCAGCAGAAGCAAGACCTTTTTCTCTAAGAATATCAATAGCCTTGTCAATATCACCATCAGTCTCAACAAGAGCCTTTTTACAATCCATCATACCAACGCCTGTTTTCTCACGAAGAGCTTGAACGTCTTTTGCGGTAAATGCCATTTTCTTTTCCTCCAATATCAATAAAATTTGAAATTAGCCCGTAACTATTATGCCACGGGCTATATATTAACTCAATTATTCAGCAACTTCTTCAGTAACTGTTTCTGCAGCTTCTTCAGCTACAACTTCCATTTGTTCACCTTGTCTACCTTCAATGATAGCGTCAGCCATTGCACCTGCAATAAGTTTTACTGCACGAATAGCATCATCATTACCAGGGATAACATAGTCAACATCATCAGGGTCACAGTTTGTGTCAACGATAGCAATAACAGGAATACCAAGTTTCTTAGCTTCAGCAACTGCAATCTTTTCTTTTCTTGGGTCAACAATGAACATAGCAGCTGGCTGCTTTTTCATTTCTGTAATACCACCAATGTACTTTTCAAGCTTTTCAATTTCAAGCTCGTACTTAGCAACTTCTTTCTTTGGAAGAAGGTCAAATGTGCCATCTTCTTGCATAGCTTTAAGCTGAGCAAGTCTCTTGATTCTTTGCTTGATTGTTGAGAAGTTTGTAAGCATACCACCAAGCCAACGAGCATTAACATAAGGCATACCGCAACGAATTGCTTCTTCCTTAACTGAATCTTGAGCTTGCTTCTTTGTGCCTACGAAGAGAACTTCGCCACCGTTTTCAGAAACTTCCTTGATTACCTTGTAAGCTTCTTCAAGTTTTTTTACTGTTTTCTGAAGGTCAATGATATAAATACCATTTCTTTCAGTGAAGATGTATTCAGCCATTTTAGGGTTCCATCTTCTTGT
>JAZLET010000138.1:0-9093 GCA_045615405.1 Candidatus Fimenecus sp. | reverse complement strand
GATCCGACTTGGTGTGACCGCATTTTTTATGAGCCTTGCAGGTGGAGTGTTGTCGGCAATATGTATGCTTATAATGCTTCGAAAAACAAAAGATTTCGGCTATGTAGGAATTGGAATTTTGTCGGCAATTTGCCATAATATAGGTCAGTTAGCAGTATCATTTTTCTTGGTGCAAAGCAGTGCGATTATAGGCTATGCACCGGTAATGCTTATTGCATCAGTAATTACAGGATTTTTAACAGGCACAATATTGCGTTTGGCAATGCCTTATTTTTCTAAGTTATTTTCTTTTAAGGAGATGGGAAAGTGAAGCCATTAAAAATTAAGGTTGAAGGACTTCTCAAGGCAGTAAAAAAAGGTCGTGGCGGTGTAAATATTGCCCACCATAAAAATACTGCAGGAATGCGCGTTATACGAATTCCAACACCACCTTTTGTACAAATCGCTATGACACAGGGTATTGGTGCACCTTGTACTCCAACAGTTAAGGTAGGCGATTATGTTAAGCTGGGTCAGCTTATCGGTGATAGTGATGCTTACATAAGTGCACCTATATATGCATCGGTTTCAGGTACAGTTACTGAAATTAAAGATATCAAACTTTCAACGGGGGTTGTTTCAAAGGCGGTTGTAATTGAAAGTGATGGTCTTATGACTCCTGATGAGTTTACACCACCAGTGGTAACTGATGCGCAAAGCCTTGTTGCTGCAGTCCGCAAATCAGGACTTGTTGGTCTTGGTGGCGCAGGCTTCCCTGCACACGTTAAGCTTAATCTTCCGCAAGAGGCAAAAATTGATACTCTTATTATCAACGCTGCTGAATGTGAGCCATATATTACTGTTGACTATCGTGAATGTGTAGAAAACAGTGTTAATATTATGCGTGGTGTTAACGCGGTTAGTAAATATCTTCACATTGATAATGTTATTATCGCAGTTGAAGATAACAAGCCAATAGCGCTTCAAATTCTTAAAGAAATTGCTGACAGTGCAACTGAGGGCGAAAAGGTTAAGGTTATGGCGCTTAAATCTCGTTACCCACAGGGTGCTGAAAAAATGATTATTCAATCAGCAACGGGTAGAAAAATGCCGCCTGGAAAATTGCCATCGGATGTTGGCTGCGTGGTAATGAATGTTGCAAGTATTGCTTTTGTTGGTAGATATGTTGCAACAGGTAAGCCACTTGTAAGTCGAAGTATGACAATTGATGGCTCCGCAATTAAAACACCTAAAAATGTTCGTGTGCCAATTGGTACAATGATGGATTACATTGTTGACTACTGTGGCGGATTTACTGAAGAGCCTGAAAAAATTGTTTGTGGCGGTCCTATGATGGGTGCGGCAATTACAAACATTAATTATCCTGTGCTTAAGGGTAATAACGCTTTGCTTGCATTTAAGAAGGGCGACTTAAGCATTAAAAAGGAAACTGACTGTATTCGTTGCGGTCGTTGTGCGGCGGCTTGTCCACTTAATCTTGTGCCTACAAATATTGAAAAATTCACAAAAATTCGTGATATTGAAAAATTAAAGCATTCAGGTGCAATGGTATGTATGGAGTGTGGCTCTTGTGCATACAGTTGTCCTGCAGGTAAGCCTTTGGTACAGCATATGCGACTTGCAAAGGCTACAATTCGTGAGAAGGAGGCAAAAAAATGAGCGAAATAAACAAAAGACTTGTTGTTAGTGCATCGCCACACTTTCGTGCAAAAGACACTACAACTGGTATTATGCTTGATGTTATAATCGCAATGCTTCCTGCTCTTGTGGCAGCGGTAATACTTTTTGGTGTCCGCTCGCTTATTCTTACGGCTGTTTCAGTAATCTCTTGTGTAGTGTTTGAATATCTTGCAAGAAAGGTTATGAAAAGACATAATACAATTGGTGATTTAAGCGCAGTTGTAACAGGTATTCTTTTAGCATTTAACCTTCCTTCAACAATGCCGGTTTGGATGGTTGTTATCGGTGCTTTTGTTGCAATTGTAATTGCAAAGCAATTCTTTGGTGGTATTGGCAACAACTTTGTGAATCCTGCACTTATTGGTAGAATTGTTCTTATGGCATCTTACCCAACACAAATTGGTAACTTTGTTGCTCCACTTGCACAAAAAGAGGTTGATGCAGTAACAACTGCAACTCCACTTGCTCAAATGACAAGCGTTTATTCGGCTGAAAATATCGGTTCTGCATTAGATAATGCAAGTCTTCCATCACTTATTGAAATGTTTTTAGGCGTTAAGGGCGGTTGCCTTGGTGAGGTTTGCATACTTGCATTACTTATCGGCTTTGTATATCTTGTAATTCGCAAGGTGATTTCACCGGTTATTCCGCTTGTTTATATGGGTACGGTTGCAGTAGCAATGCTTATAGCAGGTAAGGGTAGCTTTGAGTTTGTGGCATATCAGCTTATGGCGGGCGGATTAGTGCTCGGTGCAGTATTTATGGCAACTGACTATACAACCTCTCCGGTATCATTTAAGGGTAAAATCATTTATGCTATCGGTTGTGGCGTGCTTACGGCATTAATTCGTATTTTTGGCTCGTTACCTGAGGGTGTATCCTTCTCAATTATTATTATGAATATTCTTGTGCCTCACATTGAGCATCTTACAACAGCAAGACCATTTGGTGAGGTAAAAGAGAAAAAGAATAAGAAGGAGGTAGATGCATAATGAAGAAGCTTGATATTAAAGAAATTCTCATTCCTACTATTTCACTCTTTCTTATTTGTACAGTGGTAACGCTCTTACTTGCAGTAACAAATTCAGTTACCGCTCCTAAAATTGAACAATTACAAATTGAAACCGCAAATCAAACAAAGGCCCAGGTGCTTTCAGTAGCCAAAAGCTTTTCCGATGAAAAAACAGTAGCACTTAATGGTGTAGATTATACATATTACGAGGGCTATGATAACAACAAAAATGTTATAGGCTATGTGTTTACCACATCGGCAAAGGGCTATGGCGGTGATGTTGTAACAATGGTTGGCGTTAAGGCTGATGGCACGGTTTCAGGAATCGATTTTCTTGCAATTTCAGAAACTGCGGGTCTGGGTATGAATGCTGATACCGATGATTTCAAATCACAATTTGTTGGCAAAAGCGGTGTGGTTGGTGTAAATAAATACAACTCAACCGAAACTGAAATTCAAGCGCTTACAGGTGCAACAATTACATCAAAGGCAGTTGCAAGTGCTGTTAATATTGCATTAGAGCTTTATGAGGAGGTGGGTAAGAATGGCTGAGAAAAAATCTCTTGCAAAGGAATTGTCTAAAGGTTTTATTAAAGAAAATCCTGTTTTAAGACTTGTACTTGGTACTTGCCCAACCTTGGCTGTTTCAACATCCGTTGAAAGTGCAATAGGTATGGGACTTGCGGCAACAGTTGTTCTTGTTTGCTCAAACATTGTTATTTCAGCAATGCGAAAGGTTATTCCTTCAAAGGTTAGAATTCCTGCATATATTGTTATTATTGCAGGGTTTGTTACATTGGTGCAAATGCTTGTAAAAGCGTTCTTGCCACAAATTGATGAAATGCTTGGTGTTTACTTACCACTTATTGTTGTTAACTGTATTATTCTTGGCCGTGCTGAAGCATTCGCAAGTAAAAATTCAGTTATTTATTCAGCGGTTGATGGTGTAGGTATGGGCGTTGGTTTTACTGCTGCTCTTCTTCTTATGGGTGGTATTCGTGAGCTTCTTGGTGCAGGTGCTAGTGCAGGATTTACAGTGCTTCCAGAGGCAATTCCACCAATGACAATATTTATTCTTGCACCAGGTGGATTCTTCGTATTCGGTATGTTGATTGCACTTGCAAACAAGGTTGCCGAGCGAAATGGTAAACCAAAAGCCGAGCTTAAAGGTTGCTCAGCATGTCCAATGGCTTCAACCTGCTCACTTGTTGGCTCAAAAGATGCATGTAAGGAGGAAACAAAATGATTAAAGTATTTTTAGCAATTCTTCTTACAGGAATTTTAACTGACAACTTTATTCTTGCAAAATTCTTGGGTATTTGCCCATTCCTTGGAGTTTCCAAAAAGGTTAATACTGCAGTGGGTATGAGTGCAGCGGTTATTTTCGTTATGGTACTCGCGACTGCAGTTACATATCCAATTAATTCTTTGCTTGTAAAGAATGATATGGAATATTTACAAACTATTGTTTTTATTCTTGTAATTGCGGCTCTTGTTCAGCTTGTTGAGGTTATTCTCAAAAAGTATATGGTTGCACTTTACAACTCGTTAGGTATTTATCTTCCACTTATCACAACAAACTGTGCCGTGCTCGGTGTTGTTCTTCTTAACGTTGAAAAAGGCTTTGGTTTTTGGGAGTCAGTTGTATCTTCACTCGGTGCAGGTCTTGGCTTTATGGTGGCTATGATTATGTTCGCAGGTGTTCGTGAGCGTCTTGAGGGTGCTGACATTCCAAAAAGCTTACAAGGGCTTCCAATAACACTTGTTTCAGCATCTCTTGTGTCAATGTCTTTCTTAGGCTTCACAGGACTTGTTGAAAATATCTTTAACTAAGGAGGGAACAAGATGGAAATTTTAACTGCTGTAATTATTGTAGCTGTAATTGGTCTTGTTCTTGGACTTGGACTTGCAGTTGCATCAATTGTATTTGCCGTGCCGAAGGATGAAAAGGCTGAGGCTATTCGCGAGTGTCTTCCGGGCGCTAACTGTGGCGCTTGTGGCTACTCAGGTTGTGATGGTTATGCAAATGCTCTTGCTAAAGGTGAAACTGAAAATACTGCTCTTTGCTCACCAGGTGGTAATGCCGCATCAAAAGAGATTGCGGAGCTTTTAGGCGTGGCAGCAGGTGAGGTTATGCCTGAGGCGGCAGTTGTACTTTGTATGGGACACAACGGAAATGCAAAGCTTAAATATGATTATCAAGGCGTTGACAGTTGTGTAATGGCATCTCAGCTTTATAGCGGACCAAAAGAATGTATTTATGGTTGTTTAGGATTTGGTGACTGTGTTGCCGCTTGTCCTTATAATGCAATCCATATTTGTGACGGTGTTGCAAGAATTAACCCTGTTGAGTGTCGTGCTTGTAAAATGTGCGTAAACACTTGTCCTAAAGGGCTTATTGAAATGATGCCTTTACACCGTATTACTGCAGCGGTGCTTTGTAAGAATCACGACAAAGGCGCAAACACAAGAAAAGAGTGTACTGCAGGTTGTATTGGTTGTATGAAGTGTGTTAAGACTTGCCAATATGATGCGGTTAAGGTTGAAAATTTTGTAGCGCATGTTGATTATGAAAAATGTATTGGTTGCGGTGAATGTCATAAGGTTTGCCCTGTTGGAGTCATAGACCTTGTTGATATGAAGAAAGTATAAAAACATTGTAAAAAAGAAAAGGTGCTTTAACAAATTTGTTGTAAGCACCTTTTTCTTTTGCAAAAAAGCAAAAAAATAACCGCCACATATTGTTGACAGTCATCTTTTTATATATGAGAAAAAATTATTATGAACAGTGTTGTGACTTGATTTTCAAGTCAGTATATATATAAATTTCTGTGGGTGGGAAAAATAGGGATTGGTGTTATACTTTATGAAAAAGGAAAGGGAAAATTTGTTGGGGATTGGAAAACCCACCGCACAGAAATTGTTAACAGACTAAAGGAAATTTTGTTCAGCTTTATGCTGTGTAGCTAAGTAACTGAACAACTTTGAGCAAAGACTTGAATGAGATGCGCTCAGCAACTAATTCTTGAGCAAGTCTAATTTGCTCTGGATTGGCATTAAACATATTCGTTCCGCCTCCTTTATTCTATTGTGGCTATATAATAACATTAAAAAACTAAAAAGTCAAGTATTTTTGCACAATGAAACACACGTCTATTTGTGCAATATGCACAAGTAGTGAAAAATATGATATGTTGACGATGGTGGCAAAATCAACTAGTTGGTGTGTAGTTTTTTGTGCAAGTTAAACAAACAAAGGCAAAAACATTTTAGCACTTTGAAGTAAAAAAGAGTTAATATTTATCTAAAACCGCAAAAAGTTTGTGCAACTTTTTTGAAAAAATATAAAAAATCTTAAATTGACTTTTGATTTTTAATTTGGTATATTGATTTTGGGTGATATTATGATTTTTGATACATTAAATAACATTGAAAATTACAAAGGACTTGGCAGGGTTTATACTGCATTAAACTTTTTAGCAAAAACCGATTTTAATAAAATCCCATTGGGTAAATATGAACTTGATGGAGATAATATTTTTTATATGGTGCAAAGTTACGACACAGACCCCAATAAAACAATTGCCGAAGCTCATAAGAAATACATAGATATTCAATTTATGGTAAAAGGTGAAGAGTTAATTGGCGTTGCTCCTTTTGATTGTGAAAAGAATGAAACTGAAGCACTTCCACAAAATGATGTATGGTTTTATGAATGTAAAACCGAGCCAATTACATTAATAGAAAATAGTTTTATGGTGCTTTATCCTAACGATTTGCATTGTCCTGGTGTGGCAACAAACGGTAAGGCGCTTAATTGTAGAAAAGTAGTAGTAAAAGTTAAGGTATAATTATGAAAAAGATTTTAGTTGTTTTCACAGGTGGTACAATTTGCACTACCATTAAAAATGGTGAAATGAATACAAATTCAAAAGCCACAATGGCGCTAATTGATTTTTATAATAAATCCAATTCTTTTTGCAAAACTGATGTAAGTCTTGAAAATGGTAAAGAATTCAATATTTTAAGTGAGAATATGACTGTTCATAAATGGAATGAGTTAATTGCATATTTTCAAGAAATCTTAAAGGGTCAATTAGAATATGACGGCATTATTGTTGCTCACGGTACTGACACTTTGGCATATTCAACTGCCATGTTTTCGCTTTTGCTAAAAGGCGTTAAAATCCCTGTGATTTTTGTGTCAAGCAACAAGCCAATTATGAATGAAGATGGTACAAAGAACACCTGTTCAAATGGCTGTGAAAATTTTATAGCATCTATAGAATGTATTTATAATAATCTTCCTGCAGGAGTATGGGCGACCTATAAAAATCCGGAAGACAACAAAATGTATCTTCATAAGGGCGAAAATTTAGTTCAATGTGCAATTTATGACGATAACTTTTACAGTAAGGGCGCATACGATATTACTAATATAAAAAATGTTCAGTTTTTAGCGGAAGAAGCAATTTCTTGTGAAATGCCTATTATGAAAATGGGTGACCAAAAATTAAAGGATTGCATTTTAAAGGTTAATCCTTATATGGGACTTAATTATAATATGTATAATTTGCAGAATGTTAAGGCGGTTTTGCACGGCACTTACCATTCAGGCACCTCTTGTGTAGAAGGTGAAGAAAGCTCAATTTTATATTTTATTGATAAATGCGCAGGTAACAATGTTCCGTTTTATTATTCTCCATCAAAAAAGAGTGGAGAAAGTAGCATTTATGCCAGTGTGTCGTATATTGAAAACCATATTGCGAATGGTCAAAAACCATATTTTTGCTACGGTGACACTGAAGAATTAACCTACTGTAAATTGCTTTATGCTTACTCGCTTAATTTATCTCAAAAGGAAATTGACAATTTACTGAATAATTAACAAAATTTCACATACAATTAATATATAAAAACTTGTTGACAAAAACGGATTTTTTGCTATAATATCTACGAAGACTCGGCTTTTGTGGAAAGTCTAACAGGGAGAACGCGTCACCGACTGAAAGCGCGTTTAAGATGAGTAGTAAGTTTGGGAACACTTCAAGGCGATACTAATTTAATATTAAAAGAGGATTTGCAGTTTGCAAGTCAATGCGGGTGGCACCGCGGGTATTTTATAAATTACTCGTCCCGGGAATATTTTTCGTATTCCCGGGGCTTTTTATTTTGTTTCGGGATAAATTGGAGGTAGACAAAATGTATAGAACACTATTTTGTAACGACATTTGTGACAAACACATAGGTCAAACAGTTCAACTTGCAGGTTGGGTTGATGTTGTTCGTGACCACGGTGGCGTTATTTTCGTTGACATTCGTGACTATACGGGTGTTACACAGGTTGTTGTTCACGATGAAAACTTAGTTAAAAATGTCAACCGTGAAACTGTTATTTCAGTTAGCGGTACTGTTGAAAAGCGTGACCCTGACACAGTAAATGAAAAAATTGCAACGGGTTATGTTGAGCTTGTTGCAACAAGTTTACAGGTTTTAGGTAAGAGTAAAAATATGCTTCCTTTTGATGTTCGTGCATCAAGACAAAGCAAGGACGAGGTTCGTCTTAAATATCGTTACCTTGACCTTCGCAATCCAAAGAACCACGAAAATCTTGTTATTCGTTCAAAGATTATTCGTCATCTTCGCAACAAGATGGAAGAAAAGAATTTCCTTGATATGCAAACACCAATTCTTACTGCATCTTCACCTGAGGGTGCTCGTGACTTCTTAGTTCCTTCAAGAAAGCATCCTGGTAAATTCTATGCTCTTCCACAAGCACCACAACAGTTTAAACAGCTTCTTATGGTTTCAGGTTTTGACCGTTATTTTCAGGTTGCACCTTGCTTCCGTGATGAAGATGCTCGTGCTGACCGTTCACCTGGTGAGTTCTATCAGCTTGACTTTGAAATGGCATTCGCAACTCAAGACGAAGTTTTAGAGGTTTGTGAAGATGTAATTTACGACACATTTACAACTTTCTCAAATAAAAAGGTTACTCCAAGACCATTCCGTAGAATCACTTATGCTGATGCTATGATGACTTATGGTTCAGACAAGCCTGACCTTCGTAACCCACTTGTAATTTGTGACTTAACTGACTTTTTTGCAGGTGTAGACTTCCCTGCATTTAAGGGTAAGCCTGTTCGTGGTATTGTTGCTGACTGTACTGGTAAATCAAAGAAATTCTTTGAAGATTCATTAAAATATGCAACGTCTAATGAAGTTGGACTTGGTGGTCTTGGTTATATCACACTTAAAGATGGCGTTTTTGCAGGTCCTATCGCTAAATTCTTAAGTGATGCACAAAAGACTGAAATTACTGAACTCTCAGGCGTTAAAGAGGGTGAAACACTCTTCTTTATTTGTGATGAAAAGAAAAACTCAACTGAGAAAAAGGCGGG
>JAZLET010000137.1:0-11490 GCA_045615405.1 Candidatus Fimenecus sp. | reverse complement strand
AAATCTTTGATTTTGACGGAGGGAGAGATATACTCCCCTTACTACATAAAATAGTAAGCAAACACAATAACCACTATACACATTGCAAAAACAATCGCACATGGCAACAAAGTGTTTCGCAACAATCGTTTACCCTTTTCATCAATGAAACCTTTTTTATAAGCCAAATATGCAAAATACATGAAAAGTATTAGAACAACCGCCAATAATAACCACATTAAATATTGCGACATATTTATAAGTAACGAATTGGGCGAATATTCTTTTATCGCTTTATATGGTACAGTATATAAGCCAAGTACTAGAATACCATACAATGCATTTATAAAAGGATGTCCTGGTTTTTTCTTTTTCATATCAACAATACCATATACGAAAAAAATGGCACAAACTAAAATCATTATAGAATAAGGAAGTAATGACAGGCTATTAAAGAAATTAAACATCTAAGTCCTCCTTCAAACAACTTTTTCTTAACTCAAATATATCATTTTCCTTTTATCTTGTCAACAAAAAACGGGACGCTGTTGTCAGCGTCCCCTACATTGTTTTGTATTTGAAAATTCATTTTGCGTTTTGCGTTTTGCATTTTGCACTTACATAGATTCTGGTGTTGAAATTCTAAATGTTGTAAGAATGTTTGTGATTACACTCATAACACAAGTGCAAAGGTAAAGACGAGCTTGCATAAGTGATTCGTCCTCGTTTGTTACACGACAAGCGTTATAAAACTTATGGAACAATGTTGCCAAATCTATGCAATAACGAGTGATTTTTGCAGGGTCATAGTTCTTTGCTGAGTTTACAATTTCGTCAGTAAGTGAAGCTAAATGACGAATAAGTTCAATTTCTTCAGGTGCAGTTAAAAGCTTAAGCACGTCCTTTGTGCAATCGCGGACTGTTATGCCATCAGCTTGAATCTTACGAAGAATACTGTGAATACGAGCATTTGCATACTGACAGTAATAAACTGGGTTTTGTGATGACTGTTCAACCGCTAAATCAAGGTCAAAATCCATTTGTGAACCAGGTTCACGCATATTGAATAAGAAACGAACTGCGTCAACTGGAATATCTTCAAGCAAATCAACAAGTGTAATTGCTTTACCTGTTCTTTTTGACATTCTTACAACCTCGCCATCACGAGTAAGGCGAACAAGTTGCATAAGGATTACGTCTAAACGGTCAGCGTCAAGGTCAAGTGCCTCTAAAACGCCCTTCATACGAGCAACGTGGCCGTGGTGGTCAGCACCCCAAATGTTAATTGCCTTATGGAATCCACGAGTAACAAGCTTATTCTTGTGGTAAGCAATATCAGCTGCAAAATATGTTGGATTACCATTTTGACGGATAAGCACATCATCTTTAAGGTCAAGCTTATCAATATCTTCTTGAGTTTTGCCTTGACGAGTAAGCATTTCAGTTTGTACTTTAATGTTGTTGTACCAAACTGCACCGTCTTTTTCGTAAGTAAGACCTTTTTTTGTAAGGTAGTCAATAACCTCTTTAACGGCACCGCTATCGTGAAGAGTGCTTTCTTTAAACCAATTATCATAATCAATACGGTATTTTTCCATATTGGCTTTCATATTGGCAATATTTTTTGGAAGAGCAAATTCTACAAGTGCTTTTCTTCTTTCTTCTTCGCTCTTATCTATATATTCATCACCGTAAACATCAGCAAACTGCTGTGCTCTTTCTTTAATATCTTCACCGTGATAGCTATCTTCAGGCAATTCTACTGCGTCTTCACCCTTAAAAATTTGCTGATAACGAATATCAAGTGAAAGACCGAATTTTTCAATTTGGTTACCTGCGTCATTAATATAAAATTCACGCTCAACCTCATAACCTGCCATATCTAAAACCGCTGCAAGACAATCACCTAATGCACCGCCACGAGCATTACCCATATGCATTGGTCCTGTTGGGTTTGCTGATACGAATTCAACATTAATTCTTTTGCCTTCACCGAAATTACTACGACCGTAATCCTTGCCTAATGCTTTAACATCACAAAGAATATCGGCATAAAAGTCCTTTGAAAGTGTGAAGTTTACAAATCCTGCACCTGCAACTGTGCAAGAGTCAAAATATGTGCCTTGTAATTCAATATTATTTGCAACTAAATCCGCAATTTTTCTTGGCGCACAACGGAAAACCTTTGCACAAACGAATGCAATATTCGCAGAATAGTCACCGTTGTCACGATTTGCAGGAATTTCAATATTAAATGCAGGAATTGGCTCGGCAGGAATTTCACCATTTGCCACCGCCTTACCTAATGCATCAACAATAAGTGTATGAAGTTGATTTGTTGCCTGTTTAACAAGTTTTGACATCCTTATTTCTCCTCAATATATATATTCATAGTGTTTTGTGATACGAATCCATTATTGAAATCAAGTGAGTATTTCATTTTAAGAATACCGCCATTATCATCTCTTGACCAGTCTACTTGATTTCCATAAATGCCCATTGTCAACTCACCGTAAGGTGTTCTATAAAAAGTGTGATGACGGACATTTTTTTCAACCATCATTTCACTACTAAACTGACCTTTTCGCACAATACTTACAGTATTATTCTCATAAACTGTAATGGTTGTTTCTTCGGGGCCTGTTTCTTCATTGTTTTCTATGTATTCAATGATTGCACGATTTTTTTCACAAGTAAGTGTGCCTGTAACTGTCATTTCACCTGAATGGTCACCATTTTCAGTTCGTTGCATACTTACAATTCTAATTACTGCTTCTTTTTTCACTGTTCAAATTCCTTTTCCCACTTCTCAATAGCAAGAGTGCAAAGCTTATCAATTAGATCACCGTATGGAACACCTGCTTTATCCATAAGCATTGGGTACATACTAATATTTGTAAAACCAGGAAGTGTATTTGGCTCATTTAAAAGCACCGCACCATCTGAATATCTTACAAAGAAATCCACTCTTGCAAGACCTGAGCATCCCCAAGCCTTATACGCTTTAATTGCTTGTGCTTGTACCTCTTTAATTTTTTCTTCACCTATTCTTGCAGGAATGTGAAGTCCACTATCAGCCTCATATTTTGCCTCAAAATCATAAAACTCATTACTTGGCTCAATTTCACCAACTGCACCAGCAAATGGCTCATCATTACCCATTACGGCACATTCAACCTCAGCGCCCTCAATCGCCTCTTCTACAACTACGCGAGAATCAAATTGAAGTGCATAAGCGAGTCCGCGTTGAATATCTTCACGAGTTTTTGCTTTTACAACGCCAACTGATGACCCTGCATTTGCAGGTTTAATGAATACAGGAAGTCCTAAATATTCTTCACATTCTCTTGCAAATTCTCTACCACGATTTTGGAAATCATATTTTGTAATATACTTCCACTTTGCTTGTGCAATTCCATTAATGTCACAAATTGCATTTGTCATTGCTTTGTCCATACAAACTGCTGATGCCATTGTGTTACAACCAACATAAGGAATTCCTGCAATTGTAAGAAGACCTTGCATTGTGCCGTCCTCACCATTTTTGCCGTGCATTACAGGGAAGCAAACATCAATTCTTATTTTTTCATAACCATTTTCGTTAAAAACTATTATTCCGTGGTCGGCACGGTCAGTTGAGATTACTGCTTTTTTAAGTTTGGAATTATCACTAAGCCAACCGTCATTTTTGAGGTTTTCAAAATCACCCTCATACACAAACATTTCACCCTGTTGTGAAATACCGAGCATTATCACATTGTATTTGTCTTTTGGAATATTTCTAATAACTGAAGTTGCCGAAACACAAGAAACGCTATGCTCAGATGAAACTCCGCCAAAAACTATAAGTGCATTTTTCATTAATATCACCTTACAAAAAGTCATAATTATACATTTTAATCATTATCCATATTATTTTACCATAATATATTTAACTAATCAATTATAATATTCATAAATTTTTAATGACAAATGGAAATAAATGTGTTATATTATATAAGATATATTATTTTTTGATTTGAGGTATTTAATATGCTTGAAAGAAAAGAAGCCCTCACACTTATAGTTAAGGGTTGTACTGAAAAATTTAACGCTAATGGTTTTGAGCTTTTAACAGCCGTTACTGAAGAAGATGAGACCGCTTTTGTAGAATTTAAAAAAGGCGACCTTACTCTTCGTCTTTTAAGCCATGACAATCTTCTTGATGTTATGGAAAAGGTTGCAGATGATGAATTCGTAAAAACTGAGTCTAACCTTCTTGACCTTGAAAGCTATGAAGAGCGTGACATTAAGTCTCTTTGCAACGAAATCATTGACACTGTTGCAACATCTCATGGCAAAAAAGCAAAACAAGCCGTAAAGAAAGCACCACATACAATTTCAAAATCGGCCGCTAAAAATGGTGCATCTTATGACGCAAACACTCTTGCAAGTAGAATTGTTGCTCTTTACCCCGAGCTTAAGGATGCTTACAAAGAAAATATTCAAAAATACGACGAATTCCTTGGCGAAGATTTCTTTGTAAATCATGCAAATGCATATATTATGCAAACAATCCGTTCATATGATACTCAGTTGTTAAAGAAGCTTTTTAAAATTTTAAATGAAATTTATGAAAACGGTTCTAATGATGTTCAAGACCTTGTTGTTGTTACAATTTTAGGTGAAATTGACAACGATAAAGAATTGCTCCAAAAATGTCGTGAATATATTACTGATGATGATTTCTATGAAACTCTTGTTGCAGTAAATGCTTACCTTGCTACTTCTGCTGGTAAAAAAGCCAAAGAGCTTTTGAAAAATCCACCTGCTTACAAGCCACCTAAAAAGAAAAAGGGCGGACTTATGAACACTCTCATGCAAGGCGGAATGCCACAACAATAAGCAAATAATAAAAGCCACTTCGTTTGAAGTGGCTTATTTTTTTATAGTTTTTAACCTCTATAAATTATGTTATTGTAACTTACACAGTTTTTACCGCTATGCTTTGCATTGTAAAGCTGTTTGTCAGCCCTTGCAATAAGCTCTTCAATCGTTGCATCTTTATCTTCTTCGGTTGCAACATAAAGACCTGCACTAACTGAAACCGACTCAAAAGTTCTTTCAAGCTCAATATCATTGATTAGCTCTAAGGTTCTTTCAATATGAGCAATAAATCTGTCAATATCTTTTTGAGCGGTAAGCACCAAAAACTCTTCGCCACCATAACGGACACACAAGTCAGTAGGTCTTGAAAAATTCTCTTTTATACAGGTAGCAACTGTTTTAAGACAAACGTCGCCTTCCAAATGACCATATTTATCATTATACATTTTGAAATTATCAATATCCATCATAATAAGGCAAAGGTCATAGCCATTATTGTGACAAAAATTACTCAGCGATGGTGCCGCATTCTCAAGACCGCGTCTATTCATAAAGTTTGTGAGCAGGTCACCGTTTGCTGAAAATTCCAACTTTTTATTTGCAATACTTACTGAAAGATAATGGTTAAAGTGGAAAACGGAATAACCCATTCCAAGTATTGTTGCAAAGAAGCAAATCATTAAGTCAAGTGGCTTTGCCATAGCAAAAAGCAAGGCACAACACTCAACATAAAGTGCTACAATAAGCATAAGATTTTTTGTAAAAGGTGTAATTACCGGCAAAATTGAAATCAAAAGTATAAAGATTAAATAGTTGTTTGTGGTTTGTCTATCAAGCGCCTCCATAACTGAGAAGGACAACGCTTCAATAGTATATAGTACCCAATAAGCGGTGTAAATGATTTTCATTTGTTGATTTGAGGTCTTCTTTAGCTTTAAAAGAATCTCAATAGCAATAATAAAACACAACGATACAACAACAAAAACACAGCAGGAAATCAGGAATCCGTTTTTAAAGTCAAACTTCACTTCTGTACTTAACGACCAAAGCATACCGCAAACTTCAACAATTAAAAGCGCTAAGGACGCAGGAATAATTCTAATAAAGTTTGTATGTATTCTTTCGGCTTCTACTTCACGGTAAATAGGATTATCACTATTTCTTGCTTTTTTTGCTTCATAGGCTTCGGCAATTTTGCTTTGCTCAATATTTTTAATCTTAGTAATTTCCGCAATAATGTTGGTAAACATTCCGATTTCCTCCTCTCTTCACATCTTCTATAATAATTTTACCATAAATCAACGCGCTGTGCAATATCTAAACATATAATTTTCACCACTCTTGAAATGATTTGCAGGTTGTGATAAAATTATTTTAACATTTTTCAAAGGTGAAACAAATGGACTACTATTTTTCTAAAAGAATGTCTGGATTGCAGCCTTCCGCAATTCGTGAAATTCTAAAAGCAACACAAGACCCGGATGTTATTCCCTTTGCGGCAGGGAATCCTGATGAAAGTGCTTTCCCTATTGACGAGGTTAAGCGTATTTCGGCAGAAATTTTTGAAAACTCCCCTATTACCGCGTTGCAATACGGAGTTACAGAGGGCTACAAGCCACTTATTAACACTTTAACAACTTTCGTAAAAGAAAAATACAATATCGGTAAAGATTTTGACTCGCTAATTATCACATCAGGTGCGCAACAGGTTATGGATTTAGCTACAAAAGCTCTTTGTGATTTTGGTGATACTATCATTTGTGAGTGTCCGTCATTTATTGGCTCACTTAATTGTTTCCGCTCTTACGGTTGCAAGTTAGCGGGAGTGCCTGTTGAAGCAGACGGAATGAATATTGAAAAGTTAGAAGACACGATTAAAACCGCTGAAAATCCAAGGTTTATTTATACAATTCCTAACTTTCAAAATCCATCAGGCGCTACAATGAGTCTAAAAAAGCGCAAGGCAGTTTATGACCTTGCTAAAAAATACGGACTTTTAATTTTAGAAGATAATCCTTATGGAGATTTGCGAGTTTCAGGTGAAGAAATTCCATCAATTAAGAGCCTTGACGAAGACGGAATCGTAATTTATGCAGGTTCTTTTTCAAAGCTTTTAGCCCCTGGCATTCGTGTTGGTTACATTGTCGCGCCATCACAAATTATTGCAAAAATGACTGTTGGCAAACAGGCGGCAGATGTCCACACACCTGTATTCTCTCAAATGCTTGTTCACAAATGGATGGAACAAAACGATATTGACGCTCACATTCAAAAAATCCGCAACATATACCGTGAAAAGCTTAATCTTATGTGCGATTTGATTGATAGTGAATTAGGCGATTTTGTTAAATTTGTGCGTCCTGAGGGCGGACTTTTCGTGTGGTGTGAACTACCTGAAACAGTTAATATGCTTGATTTTGTAAAAGAGTGTATTGCAAACAAAGTTGCAGTTGTGCCTGGTACGGCATTTATGCTTAACGACGAGAACACAAACTGTTTTAGAATGAACTTCTCAACCCCATCAAAAGAAAAAATTCAAGAGGGTATGAAAATACTTGGTAAGGTAAAGAGTAAATATGTCAAATAAGAAAAATTATACGCTTACCGACCTTTCAGTTATTAAAAAGGTTATGGGTGAGCATTCAGTTACATTTTCAAAGGGATTAGGTCAAAACTTTCTTGTAAATCCTACTGTTTGTCCACGAATGGCGGACGCTGTTAGAGAAAGCACAAGCAAACCTATTGGTGTGCTTGAAATCGGTGCTGGCGTTGGTGTGCTCACAAAGGAATTGCTTGAGCGTTGTGAAAAGGTTGTATGTGTTGAACTTGATACACGACTTTTCCCAGTTTTAGAAGATACACTTTCAGGGTATGATAATCTTACACTCATTAACGGTGATATTCTTAAAATTGACTTGCAACAAGTAATTCAAGAACACTTTGAGGGTATGGAAATCTTTGTTTGCGCAAATCTTCCCTACTATATTACAAGCCCTGTTATTATGCGACTTTTAGAAGAGAAATTGCCATTTAACAAAATTATTGTTATGGTGCAAAAAGAGGCAGGTGACCGTCTTTGTGCAAGAGTCGGCTCAAGAGAAAGCGGTGCAGTTACCGTTGCCGTTAACTATTATGCTGAGGCAAAAAAACTTTTTGACGTTTCTCGTGGCTCATTTTTTCCAAGTCCTAAGGTTGATAGTTGTGTAATTGGTCTTGATTTAACCAAAAAAGGCAATTATGATGTAAAGGATGAATCGCTTTTCTTTAAAATGATAAAATCCGCTTTTGCCCAAAGAAGAAAGACCATTCTTAATTCGGTTTCAAGTGGAATGGGTATAGAAAAAGAAAAACTTTCACTTGCAATAGAAAATGCGGGGCTTTCGCCTACCGCTCGTGCAGAGGCTCTTACAATGGAAGAATTAGTTAATCTTTCAAATAAAATTTATGAGGTAAAATAGATGACACATTCTTATAAAACTCGTGGCACTTGCTCACGACAAATTGATTTTGAATTAGAAAATGGAATCGTTAAAAATGTTTCATTCTTTGGTGGATGCAACGGAAATCTTAAAGGAATTGGCGCTCTTGTTGAAGGCAGACCTGCCCAAGAGGTTATTCCACTTCTTAAAGGTATGACCTGCGGATTTAAACCTACATCTTGTCCAGACCAATTAGCATTGGCTTTAGAAAAAGCATTAAATGACGAAAACAAATAAATTTAAACTTGCATCAAAAGTCGCTATTAACACCCTTAAAGCAAAAGGTTATGAGGCGTATTTAATTGGTGGTAGTGTCCGCGATTATATTATGGATTTGCCTATTGGTGATGTTGACATAACAACAAATGCTACCCCTAGCGAAGTAAAGCAAGTTTTTGCGGATTTTCGTGTTATTGAAACGGGCATAAAGCACGGCACAGTTACTGTGCTTATTGATAGTGAGCCCCTTGAAATAACCACATATAGAAGTGAAGGCACTTACTCGGATAACCGCCACCCTGACAATGTTGTTTTTTCAAAATCATTGGCAGATGATGTTGTGCGTCGTGATTTCACAATGAATGGTATAGCCTATGATTTTGACACAGGCTTTTGCGACCTTGTTGGCGGAATTGACGACATTAAAAATCGCACTATTCGTTGTATAGGTAATGCCGAAACACGCTTTCGTGAAGATGCTCTTCGTATTCTTCGTGCTATGCGATTTGCCTCGGTTTTGGACTTTGAAATAGAAGAAGAAACCAAAAAAGCAATTCACAACTGCAAGGATTTGCTTAAAAATATTTCAGCGGAGCGTATTCGTGAAGAATTCACTAAACTGATTTGTGGTAAAAACGCTTATACTGTTTTGCAGGAATTTTCGGATGTTGTTACTGTGTTTATTCCTGAAATTCGTGACTGCATTGGCTTTGAGCAAAAAAATAGACACCACTGTTATGATGTTTACACACACACGCTTAAAGCGATAACAAAAAGTCATACGAGTCCTATAATTCGTCTTGCACTTTTCTTTCATGATATTGGTAAACCAAGCGTTGCACATTTTGATGAAAAGGGTGAGCAACACTATTATTCTCACCCTAAAAAAAGTGCCGAAATGACTGAAAAGATTATGACGCGTCTTCGTTTTGACAACGATACTAAAAACAAAGTTGTAACTCTTGTGAAAATGCACGACTCACCTATAATGGTAAATAATATAACAACACCTGACCGCAAACGCCTTAAAAAGATTATGTCGCAAATCGGTACGGATTTGATTTACGATTTAATTGAAATTAAATATTGCGATAACTCGGCACAAAATCCTAAGTATTTTCGTGGTGAAGATTTTTACAAAAAAGCTCGTGATATAATTGATGAAATCATAAACGAAAAAGAGTGTTTTTCAATTAAACATCTCGCCATTAACGGTAACGATTTAATTGCCCTCGGTTACAAAGGCAAAAAACTCGGCGAAACCTTAGAAAAATGCCTTACCGCAGTAATTGATGGAAAAGTCGTAAACGACAAAAATGAATTAATAAAATATATAACAAAATAAAAACCACGGTGTAGCACCGTGGTTTTTTGTATGTATTATCTTATTTTGCTAAGTCGCCAACTTCAAGCATAAATCCGCCAAGTTGTGCGCCAAATTCAGGACCGCCGTCCATAATAAGACGACCTGCTTTTGTTGCCTCAAGCATATCATCAATGCTAAGAAGAATACCAAGTGCTGAGTCTAAGTTGTTGAAACGAAGTGTGAAGAAAGGCATTGCTCTCTTATACTCGCCACGACCTGCTCTTGATTTACCTGCTTTAATACGAATGAAAGCAGCAACTTCAGGGTGACCGTCAACTGCGAAAGCATAAACACGGTCAGGGCTCTTTGAAGTCCAATCCTTAATTTCTGTGTGTCCCATTTTATTAAGTTGGCTAATACCGCTTGAAAGGAGATAAAAGAAGCATTTAACCATAAGAGTTTTTGTTTCTTCATCCTTTGGTGGCTGTGTAGCGCCTGTAAGGTCTGAAAGTTTAAGAAGTGTCATAAGCATTGCTGTGAATGCAGAGAAATTCTTAACGACACCTTTCATTTTTGGAAGAGTTTTAGGACCAATTTTACCCTTGAAGAAGCCATTCATTGCTTCAATGCTCTTGAATTCAAGTTCAACATCAGGAGCTTCGTGAGCTGAATTGAGTTTTGTTTCCCACTCACCCTCAGTGATGATGAAATGTGTTGCATACTTGCCACCCTCAGCCTCAGCGTCAAGGGCACTAACCTGTAAAACAGTAGTAAGCTTGTCAAACTTTGCTTTAAGAGATGGAACATCAGTAGCAATAACCTTCAAAAGCGGTAATGCAGCATTGAAAAATATTTTTGATGCATAAAGTTCTTTTTGTTCGTGCATATTATCAACTCTCTTTCTAGACAATGAAGTGATTAAACTTCGTCGTCCCAGTTGTCGTCTTCTTCAAAGTCTGCATTCATTGTTTCACGAACTGCAGCAATAATGCCGTTAGCATCAATACCAGCGTCTGACATAATGTCTTCGTGAAGACCAATCATAGCGAAGCTCTTATGACCGAGCATCTTGAATGCACAACCCTTACCATATTGAGCCATAACTTCAGCAACTGCTGAGCCAAGGCCACCAGTTACGAGATGGTCTTCAACTGTGATAATTCTTCTTGTTTCAGAAATTGCCTTTTGAATTGCTTCAACGTCAATTGGGCTGATTGTGTGCATATTAAGAACGCGAACTGAAAGTCCGTCAGCATTCTTAAGGAATTTAGCAGCTTCACGAGCTTGAAATACGCAAGAGCCACAAGCGATAACTGTAATATCTGTACCCTCGTGAACTTCTACTGCCTTACCAACTTCAAAGCCGTAATCCATATTCTCATAAAGAACACGGTCAAAGCCACGATTAATACGAATATAGTAAGGACCAAAGTTATCATAAGCAGCGTTAACTGCATTTGCTGTTTCAAAACCGTCAGCAGGAACGATAACTGTAAGATTTGGCATTGCTCTTGTAATTGCAAGGTCAGTAATAGCGTGGTGTGTTGAACCTGCTTGACCGAAAGATGTACCTGAGTGTGTAGCAATAATTTTTGCATTTACATTTTGGTAGCAAATGTCAGTATGAAGCTGGTCACAAGC
>JAZLET010000136.1:0-8327 GCA_045615405.1 Candidatus Fimenecus sp. | reverse complement strand
GTTTGCATCAAGCTCTTTACCGAAAATTTCAACAACGTTTTCACTTTCCTTTTTTCTCATAAGACCATGGTTAACGTGAACACACACTAATTGTTTGCCAATTGCTTTAATAAGAAGAGCAGCAACAACTGATGAGTCAACACCGCCGGAGAGTGCGAGAAGAACTTTTTTGTCACCAACTTGTTCACGAACTGCTTTAACTTGTTCGTCAATAAAAGCATCAGCTAATGCTTTGGTGGTAATTCTTTCCATTGATTCTGGTCTAACATTGCTATCCATTTTGAATTCCTCCATTAGTCTGTATAGTTGTCAAAATAGCCCTGAACAAGAATAATTGGAGTACCCTTGTCACCGGAACCACTTGTAAGGTCACAAAGTGAGCCGATAAGGTCAGTAAGTTGTCTTGGTGTAGTACCTTGAGATGCCATATTACCAACAAGATTATCTTGCTTTGCTTTAATGCTATTTGAAATTGCTTCTTTAAGTTCAGCACCCGAAAGACCTTTAAAGTCGTTATCAGCAAGATATTTAAGTTTTAATTCGTTTGGAGTACCAATAAGTCCTGCAGTGTGAGCAGGGGATACAACTGGGTCAGCAAGCTCCCAAATTTTACCTTGTGGGTCTTTAAAAGCACCATCACCGTAAACCATAACTTCAATGTGCTTGCCAGTTCTCTTTAAGAATTCAGCCTGAATGTCTTCAACAAGACCTTGACAATCTCTTGGGAAAAGCTTAACTGTATCTTCTGTTGATTTATTTGAGCCAAGAAGACCATATTTTTCGTTACATCCGCTACCATTAACAGGAGCAGTAAGAATATCGTCAAGACCGCAAACTACTTTAGCACCTGCAGCCTTTAAAATTCTCTTTGTTCTAGCTCTTGTGTGAATATCGCAAGTAAGAACACAGTCAGTGTAGTTAAGAATTGTTTTTGCTTGGTTTGCAAAAATGATTTCAGGTTCAGCACCTGCTTCTCTAATGATTTCAGAGTAATAAGCAACATAGTCAACGCCTGTGAATTCGTGCTTATTTTCACCAAAGAGTTCTCTGTATTTTGCTTCATCAAGCACATCTGAATAAGGGTTGATTCCTGCTTCGTCAACTTGGTCAAGCGTTACAAGTGAGTTACCAACTTCATCACTTGGATAGCTGAGCATAAGAACAACCTTTTTTGCACCCTTAGCAATACCGCGAAGACAAATTGCAAAACGGTTTCTTGAAAGAATTGGGAAAATAACACCAATTGTTTCACCACCAAGCTTTGCCTTTACATCAGCTGCAATATCATCAACCGATGCATAGTTGCCTTGTGCACGTGCAACGATTGATTCAGTAAGAGAAACAACGTCTTTGTCATGCATAGCGAATCCTTCACTTTCAGCTGCCTCAAGTACGCTTGTAACTGCAATGTCAACAAGGTCATCACCTTGTCTAATAACAGGGCAACGAATACCTCTTGAAAGTGTACCGACTTTTCTTTCCATATATATCTCTCCAATATAAAAAATACGAAAGTAAGTTCAAATATTCAGCAAAAAAGACACATTTGCCGAATATTAAAATTACAAACTATTATATAATGTTTTTCCCAAAAAAGTCAATATAAACATATATCCTACAAGTAAAAATTCTCAGTGATTTTTTGTGCATTTTTGTGCATTTTTTCAACACTAAAAACAAAGTCGTCAAAAAGGAAAAAGGTGCAGTCAAAAATTGAAAAAATGCCACTATTTTTCATTGACTTTTATATAGTATAGAGGTATAATACTCTAAATATAATTATAATGCGATTATTATGGATTGTTGCGTTTACTTTTACTTTTTAGGAGCATGAAAAAATGTACAAAAGCGTTAAAAGATTTCTTGATTTTACAATAGCCTTAATGGCGTTAATAGTACTCTCACCGGTATTTCTTGTAGTAGCGGTAATTATCAAACTCACTTCACCGGGACCCGTAATATTCAAGCAAAAGCGTATAGGTCTTAATGGCAAGGTTTTTGAGATTTATAAATTCCGCTCAATGGTGGTAGGTGCTGAAAGTCAAGGTAGTGGCGTTTATTCAGGTAAAGGCGATGCTCGTGTTACAAAAATCGGTAAAATCATTCGTGCAACAAGTATTGATGAGTTACCACAGTTTGTCAACATTCTTAAAGGAGAAATGAGCTTTGTAGGTCCACGTCCACCACTTACATATCATCCATGGGACTATTCCGAATACAGTGAATTTCAACTTCGTATGTTTGAGGTGCGTCCAGGAATTACTGGTTGGGCTCAAATAAACGGTAGAAAAGATGTTGAATGGAATAAACGAATTGAACTTAATGTTTGGTATGTTGATAATATGTCTTTGTGGCTTGATATTAAAATTCTCATTTCAACTTTCTTAAAGGTGCTCAAAAATGAAGATAATGAAAACACCGGTGCAACAGTAGTTGCAAAAGAAACCGAAGAAAAAGAAACTGAAACAGTAAAAAATAAGAGGTAGTTTATGGCTCTTCAATTAATGTTTGTTACAAATCGTGTTGATGTTGCAAAAGCAGCACAGTCTGCAGGCGTTGACCGTATATTTGTAGATATGGAATATATCGGTAAGTCCGACCGTCAAGGCGGAATGGATACCGTACAAAATATGCATACCATAGATGATGTTAAAGCACTTCGTAAGGTGCTTACAACTACAACACTTCATGTGCGTTGCAATCCTGTGCATGATGCAACTGATGATTACCCATCAACTGAAGATGAGATAAATAGCATAATTGAAGCAGGTGCTGATGTTATTATGCTTCCGTTTTTTCAAAATGCACAGCAAGTACGCCGATTCATAAGTGCAGTAGGGGGTAGAGTAAAAACAAATTTACTTGTTGAAACTCCTGAATCCGCTGAAAATATTGATGAAATTCTTGAAATAGACGGTATTGATGAAATTCATATTGGACTTAATGATTTGCATTTAGGCTACGGAATGACTTTTATGTTTGAGTTGGTAGCTGATGGTACAGTGCAAAAACTTTGTGAAAAGATTTCAAAGAAAAACATCAGTTACGGCTTTGGCGGAGTAGCAAGAGTTGGTACTGGCACATTACCTGCTGAGTGCATATTGGGTGAGCATTATCGCTTAGGTTCTGAGCGCGTAATTCTTTCTCGTGCATTTTGTGATGTTACAAAGGAAACTGATTTTGAAGTGGTAAAAGAAAAATTCAATACAGGTGTTCGTGATATTCGTGATTTTGAAAAACAAATACAAAGCACTTGGACTGAAACTACATACAAAGCAAATCAACAAAAAACAAAAGAGTGTGTTCAAAAAATTGTTGAGATTATAAAGAATAAGTAAAGGACAAGCTATGAAACTTTTAATGACAGGTGCATTTAACTGTACCGCAGAGCAAAAATTGAATATAGAAAAGCTTGGCTATGAAGTTATGTTTCAGCAAATGGAAAATGAACCATTAAGTGAAGAAATGTTTACAGCAGATGCAATAATTTGCAATAGTCTTTTCTTACATAATGATTTAAACAAATTTCCAAATCTAAAATTCGTTCAACTTACAAGTGCAGGGCTTGACCGTGTACCTCTTTCAAGAATGAATGAAAAAGGCATTAAACTTTGTAACGCAAGGGGCGTGTATAGTACCCCAATGGCTGAATGGGCGCTTACTGGTGTGCTGACCTTATATAAACATACAAACGTATTTTATAGCAATCAACAAAATCATAAATGGATTAAAGATAGAAACATTAAAGAACTTTCTGGTAGTACAATTTGTATTGTAGGTTGTGGTAGCGTCGGTACCGAATGTGCAAAGCTCTTTAAACCGTTTGCAAGTGAAATTGTAGCAGTTGACATTGTAAAACCTACAAGCGATTTGTATGACACATATTATGCAATTAACGATATTTCTAAAGCAGTAGTAAATGCTGATGTTGTAATTCTTACACTTCCGCTGACTACTGAAACAAGAAATATGTTTAATAAAGAACTTCTTTCACAATTTAAAAATGATGCAATCCTTGTGAATATTGCAAGGGGTGCAGTAGTGAATGAAGAGGATTTAATAAATACACTTAAAAACGGCAAACTTGGCGGTGCAGTGCTTGATGTATTTGAAACTGAACCATTAGGTGAAGAAAGTGAACTTTGGAGTTTAAATAATGTAATTATTACACCTCATAATTCATTTGTTTCACCAAAAAACGCTGAAAGACTTTACAATGTAGTGTATAACAATTTAAAAGATTTTATAAAGGGGGAAGAAAACGCTTGAAATTCATACTAATTTCCCCAAAAAACAGAACTGCATATAATTTTCGCGGTGATTTGGTGAAAAAGATTATTGCAAACGGTTATGAGGTAATTATTACAGGTCCAAATCGTGACAATATTGAAAAAGTTGAAGAATTGGGTGCAAGATTTGTAGAAATACCAATGAATAAAAATGGTGTAAATCCATTAAAGGATTTTGCATATATGAATGCACTCCGTAAACTTTTTAAAGCCGAAAAACCTGATGCAATTTTAGGTTACACCTCAAAGCCTGTAATTTACGGCTCAATGGCGGGTAAGCTTGCAGGAGTGCCTCATAAGGTTGCAATGGTAACGGGGGCAGGTTACGCCTTCACCGCAAAAACAAAAAAGGCAAAAATCATAAAGCTTATAATGTCAATTCTTTATAAAATCGGCTTTATGTGTGCTGACACAGTAATCTTCCAAAATACTGATGACAAAGAACAGTTTGTTAATGAGCATCTTGTAAAAGCGGATAAATGCAAAATTGTAAATGGCTCAGGTGTTAATATGGAAAAATTTGCAGTTGCACCTTACCCTGAGCAAACAACATTCTTTATGCTTTCACGAGTTATGTATTCAAAAGGTATCCGTGAATACTTAAATGCTTGTGAAATTGTAAAAGAAAAATATCCTGATGTTAGATGTATGTTGCTTGGCGCTTGTGAGGGAATTCAAGATTCACCTTTCACAAGAAGACCTTAATACATATATAAGTAAAGGTATAATTGAACATTTCGGCGAAACTGATACAGTTGCTGATTACTATAAACAATGTTCAGTATATGTATTACCATCATATCGTGAGGGAACACCAAGAACAGTGCTTGAGGCAATGTCAATGGGTAGAGCGGTTATTACAACTCATGCCCCAGGGTGTCGCGAAACTGTAATAGATGGTGAAACAGGCTTTCTTGTTCCAACTCATAGTGGACAAGCGGTAGCCGAAAAAATGATTGAATTTATAGAACATCCCGAACTTATTTCGCAAATGGGTGCAAAAAGCCACGAATATTGTAAAAATAAGTTTGATGTAAATAAAGTAAATGAAGATATGTGTATGTATCTTAAGATAAAGGAGTAAAAATTATGTCATTGTATGAAAAAATTGTTAAAGGTGAAGAAAAAATTTCTCTTGTAGGTCTCGGCTATGTTGGTATGCCTATTGCAGTTGCTTTTTCCAAGAAAGTAAAGGTTGTAGGTTTTGACCTTAACGCTAAGAAAATTGAACTCTATAAAAACGGTATTGACCCAACAAATGAGGTTGGCGATGAAGCAATTAAAGCTTGTACAGTTGATTTTACTGCTGACGAAAGCAAACTTCGTGAAGCAAAGTTCCACATTGTTGCAGTGCCAACACCTGTAAATGATGACCATACACCTGACTTAACACCTGTTGAAGGTGCATCAACAATCGTTGGTCGTAATCTTACAAAGGGCTCAATCGTTGTTTATGAATCAACAGTTTACCCAGGTGTTACTGAAGATATTTGTATTCCAATTCTTGAAAAAGAATCAGGTCTTAAATGCGGTGTAGACTTTAAAGTAGGTTACTCACCAGAGCGTATTAACCCAGGTGATAAGGTACACCGTCTTGAAACAATCGTTAAAATCGTTTCAGGTATGGATGAAGAATCACTCCAAGAAATTGCACAGGTTTATGAACTTGTTGTTGAGGCAGGTGTTCACCGTGCAGAAAGCATTAAGGTTGCCGAAGCAGCAAAGGTTATTGAAAACAGCCAACGCGATATTAATATCGCATTTATGAACGAGCTTTCAATTATCTTCAATAAAATGGGTATTGATACACAATCAGTTCTTAAAGCAGCAGGAACAAAATGGAACTTCCTTAAATTCTATCCTGGTCTTGTTGGTGGCCACTGTATCGGTGTTGACCCATACTATCTTACATATAAAGCAGAGCAATTAGGTTACCATAGCCAAATTATTCTTTCAGGTCGTCGTATTAATGACGATATGGGTAAATATGTTGCTGAAAGTGTTGTTAAAAACCTTATTAAAGCTGACGTTGCAATTAAGAGTGCAAAGGTTGCAATCCTTGGTTTTACATTTAAGGAAAACTGCCCAGATACAAGAAATACAAAGATTATTGACATCTATAACGAACTTAAAGAATATGGCATTACTGCAACAGTTGCTGACCCTGCAGCAGACGCTGATGAAGCAAAATGGCTTTACGGTATGGAATTTGTTGATATGTCAACAATCAAAGATTGTGATGCAGTAATCCTTGCAGTTGCTCATGAAGAGTTCAAGACTCTTACACAAGCTGACTTTGATAAAATGTTCAAAGCAGGGGATAATAATACAAAAGTACTTGCTGATATTAAGGGTCTTCTTGACCGCAAAGAATACGAAGCAGCAGGTTACAATTACTGGAGATTATAATTTTTTAGTTGAGTGGTGAAACATAATGTTTAAGCAAAAACTTGATAACAATAAGGATTTACAAAAATATTTGTTTATTCGTGGCTTCTTGATTTCCGATAAAGACATTACAAATATGGACTCTTTCCCATTTTATGGAAACTGGAAAAAGGAAAAACACGGTGAATACTGGTATATGGCTCATAGTCTTACTGGTATGCATATTTATGAGGATGAAAGTGGAAAAGTTTTCTTCGCTTTTGGACATGCCTATAATCCGTTTTCAATGGAACACGAAGAAATTAACGTGTTAAAACGTATTGCGGAAAGTTACGGAACAAACGAGTATATTACCCGACTTAACGAAATCACAGGCATTTACGTAACAGGTGTTGCTGATGGTAAAAGCATTGAATTTCATGTTGACGCATCAGGAATGCAATCAGCTTGTTATGCAAATGTAAACGATACATTTTATGTTTCATCACACCCACAGCTTATAGGTGACCTTTGTAATCTTACAATGGATGATTTTGTTAAAGAACTTGTAAATTATAAATGGTATGGTAGAGTAATGGGCCCATATCTTCCAGGTGATATGACACCTTTTAAAGACGTTAAACGAATTGTACCAAGCATAATGTATAAGTTTGATGGCGAACTTTCACATTATCGTTTTTGGTTTAATAAACCTTTTGCTGATGATATGTCGTATGATGAAGTAATTAAATCAGCGGCTGATATTCTTAAAAATAATATGATTCTCATTACAAGAAAATGGGAAAAGCCATGGATTTCACTTACTGGTGGTATTGATAGTAATACTACTTTTGCTGCGGCAAATGGTTTGTATGATAAGTTTGAAACTTTTAGCTACTTGTCAGCTGAAAAAGAAGTGCCTGACGCTGCAGCTGCCGAGAAAATTGCAAAAGCATTTAATGTTAAGCACAACGTTTTTAATATTCCTGAAAATAATAATGACCTTGAAGATTATGACCTTAAGGTTGAAATTCAGGCACATAATAGCGGATATGTTGCAAAGCGTAAAGATAATGAATCTCGTAAAAGAATATATCTTGAGCAAAATTGCGGTTGCGATGTAGAAGTTAAATCTTGGGCTTCCGAAACAATCCGTTGCTATTGGTATAAGCATTATGGTAGAAAATCAATGCCAAAGCTTTCACCAAAGCTTTATAGAAATCTTTACAAGATATTTATTGAAAATAGAGGTCTTGCACATAAGGTAGATAAAGTATTCAAAGAATATCTTGAAAAATTTGAATACTATGATATTCCTTCATGTTACCCTGCAGCAGACATTCATTACAATGAAGTTACTTGGGGTAGCTGGGGTGGTATGAATATCAGTGAAATGAAATATTGCTTTGATATTACAATTGCTTACAACAACCGTCAATTCTTTGATTTGTTGTTTAGAGCACCTCTTGAAAAGCGTATTTCAGATGAGCATCACCTTGACATGAAAAAGTATCTTAATCGTGACCTTTATGATATGAATATAAGAGTTGTAAATATGAAAGAAACTGATTTTAGAGCGTTTGCTTTAAACGTAATCTTTACAATCAACTCAATTTTACCATTTTAACGGAGTGAAAAACAATGGGCTACAAACACTTAAAATTTCCTGAA
>JAZLET010000135.1:0-18888 GCA_045615405.1 Candidatus Fimenecus sp. | reverse complement strand
ACCTTCATAAGTGTCACCATTATGAAAAGTCATTTTACCTTGACCATGCATATTGTCATTTACCCACTCTCCTTCATAAGTGTCGCCATCAGAGAACATCATTTTACCTTGACCATGCATCTCGCTATTATTCCATTCGCCCTCATAAATGGTGCCATTAGAAAGTGTTATTTTACCTTGTCCGTGTATATTGCCATCTTTCCATTCACCTTCATAAGTGTCACCATTATGAAAAGTCATTTTACCTTGACCATGCATATTGTCATTTACCCACTCTCCTTCATAAACATCGCCGTAAGGGGACTTCATTTTGCCTTGAACATGCATCTTATCGTTTACCCACTCGCCTTCATAAACGCCGTTAGGGGACGTCATTTTGCCGTAGCCATGATATTTGCCATCTTTCCACTCACCTTCATAAATATTATCGCTAGAATACACCATTTCACCCTTACCGTGACACTTGCCATTTTTCCATTCGCCTCTATAAATCCATCCCAATTCAATGTGTTTTGTTTCTTCGTCAGGCTTAAAAGTGAATGGTTTAGTAAAAATTTCGTTTGCATTAAAGTTAATATCAGCATAGTAATGCTCTTTAGAGCTGTATAAAACTCCGTGTCCATCAAACAATCCGTCTAAAAATTCGCCATCATAAACGGCGTCGTTTTCAAATTCTATTACACCTTTTCCTGAACGAAAAACTGCGCCACCAAAATCATATGGATTATAATTAGGTGAAATACTAAAATTAACACCAATTTGTTGAATAAGCTTATCTTTATGCTTAGGGTTATTAATTGGAAGGTATGTAACTTTATCAGGAAATGCTTTTCTCAATAAGTCAACCCAATTTGATTGTGCCTCCATCTCATCATCTGCATTTGGGAATTCTTTATTTGGATATGCTTTCCTTAAGATTTTAGATGGTTGCAAATTTGTTAAGTTAACACAAAAATAGTTGCTCTTTAAATTTGGTATAGATGAATCATCTTCTTCACCTAAAGCAATACGAATCTCTGTTTCAATGGAGCGACTTAAAAAAAGATTTTCACTAAGATAAAAAATGATACCAGCACAACGAGGGTCTGTCATTTTTTTGCGTACTACATCATCCCAATTTTTACCTGCTGGCAAACCCTCATCATACCAAAATGGAATATCACTCTCATATAAATCCGCAAGGTCGCAATAAACCTGTTTGTAATCCCGATGAGAATAACTTATAAATATATATCGGCTATCTTTTTTTAACTTTGGTGATGGAACTTTCTCACAAGTTTCACAGGATGTTGACGCTTGTAACTTTTCTTTATATTCTTTTGAATTAAAGTTAGACATTACAGTACACGCTCCTTTATAAGGTCTACATCAATAATAGCATATTCTTGCTTTTTTTACAATATATGACACGCTAAACATAAAAGAAAAAGAGCTTTCAATACGAAAGCTCTTTTCTTTTAAAAAGGAGAATGAAAATGAAAGGGGATGGGGTTAAGGTGTGGGAAACTCCCTTAACCTTGATTAAAGAATATCATATAAATATTGAATAGTAATATACAAGTTTTTAATATTTTGTAAACTTATAATTATTTGTTTTTCTTTAACGCCCTTACAATTTCATTAAATTTTGGTGGTTTGCCATACATTAAGATACCAATTCTATAAATTGCGACCGCAAGACGACCAACACCATAAATAGATATTATAAGAATAACAATTGAAATAAGTGCTTCAATGTGACTGGCAGTACCCATACAAATTCGTGCAAACATGGCCATCGGTGCGGTAAATGGTATATATGATAATACATTTATTAGCGGATTATCAATATTATCGGCACTCATAAATGATATTGTAACAACAAAGCTTATGATAAATGTAAACATCACCGGCATTGTAAGTGTGCCAACATCTTCAAGCTTAGACGCCATTGACCCCATAGCACCATTTAAGAAAGCGTAAAGTCCAAATCCAAGCACAAAGAAGATAATGGTATAAGCCACAATTGATGGTGAGAAGTTTAAGAATAAAGATAACGCTTCATTATCCATAAGATATTCCTTGTTTAGCGCCATACAAATAAGTAGCCATATAAGTAATGACGCGATTTGTGCAAGTCCTGCAACGCCTGTACCTATAACCTTGCCGAAAATTAGGCTTTTAGGGTTTGCTGAGGTTATAAGTAGTTCCATAGCGCGTGAGCTTTTTTCAGTTGCAACGCTTTGTGCTACAAGCTGACCATAAACAAGGACTGCCATATAAAGCACCATCATAAGTACATACGCATGGAAAAAGCTTTGTGACTGGTCTTGACCTACAACAACCGATTCGCCTGTAACAAAAGTGCTTGTAAATTCATTGATTTCTTCTTGAGTTAACCCTGCATTTACAAGATAATTTGTCTTGTAAGATGAAAGCATAATGTCGTTAACTAAATAAGATGTAGTGTCATAAAGACCCAAATTATTAACAATGTATTTGTATTTTAAAGGTGATTCAATAATAACTGCGATTTTGTAATCCCCATCAGTAACAAGCGCTTTTGCATCTTTAAATGTTTTCTCGTTATCAATGGTAATTTCGTAATCGGTGAGTGCTTCTTTTAGCGCTACTGTAAGTGTGTCGTCTACCTTGTTGATAATAAGCAATGATTTTACCTTGTCACCACCAAGATTAATAGATAAATCTTTATCATTTAATATTCGTGGTGAAAATGCTACAAGTGCGATTATAATTGCCAAAGCAACGGTAAGACCTATAAATACCTTGTTTTTAATGAAATTGATAAACTCAAATTTAAATACTGTTAAAAACTGTTTCATACTTGCCCCTCCGTATACGATACAAATATTTCGTTAAGAGTTGGCTCCTTAACAGTGAATCCGTTAATTGAATTGCCGATTTGTGAAAGTGTTTCCATAAGTTTATTTTTAAAAGTTTCATCAGTAAGAGTAACTGTGACTTTTTCTTCTTCAATGGCAACTCGTTTAATAAAATCAAGCTTTAAATTATTTAAATGGTTTGCGATTTCTTCACTGTTATCAGTGGTGATTTCAATAATATTTCTTGCATAACTGCGTTTAATATCTTTAATTGTACCACCAAGCACAATTTTTCCACCATTAAGAATAAGTATTTCGTTACAAAATTCTTCAATATAATTCATTTGATGACTTGAAAAAAGCACAAGCTTACCATTTGAAATTAAATCCTTAACCAAATCCTTAAGTAGTGATGCATTTACAGGGTCAAGTCCTGAAAATGGCTCGTCAAGAATAATGATGTCAGGATTTGCAATAAGTGTAGCAATAAGTTGTACTTTTTGTTGATTGCCCTTTGAAAGTGTATCAAGACGACGGCTTTTGTATTCTTCAATTTCAAGCTTCTTAAAAAGTGCATCAGCATTATTTATAGCAGTCTTTTTGTCAATACCTTGAAGTGCCGCAAAATAGATTAATTGCTCTAAAATTTTCTTTTTAGGATAAAGTCCTCTTTCTTCAGGTAAATATCCAATTTTAATGTTTTGCTCACGAATTGGGTTGCCATCAAGGGAAACGCTTCCGCTATCGGCACCAAAAACGTCCATAATAATGCGAATAAGTGTAGTTTTACCAGCACCATTTCGTCCTAAAACACCAATTGCTTTGCCACTTTCGGCGGAAAAGGATATACCCTTAAGCACTTGCTTTTCGCCAAAAGACTTAGTAACATCATTTATTGATAAAATCATAAGTCATCACCTGACTTAATTTTAACACACTTAAAAAAAAAGTAAAATACAAATTTTGTAAGATTTTTGTAATAATTATTAAAGTATTGTAATTACTATTGAAAAATAAAATTTTTTATATATAATTATAATGATAAATTGTGGGAGTATTTACGTATGGAAACTGTTTTTAAGTCCTCAAAGGCACAAGTTAAAATACAAGAGGTAAGAGAATTTCTTTTAAGTGATAAATGGATTGCTATATTATTTTGCCTTGCGGGTATAATTTCAATTGCGGCATCTTATATGCCAGAAGCAAAAGTCCAAATAACAGGTACAATTTTCTTTGCATATATTGTGGGAATTACAATCGTTTTAAGTGATGATTTAATGGCAGGTCTTATACCATTTATGTTTACATATCTTATTGCTATTAGGTGCTACGATTCATTTAACGATTTTATGCAATACAAGTGGCTTGCTTTGCCGCTTATTCCAATGGTTTTATTCCATGTTATTGCATATTGGAAGCCTCTTACAACAAAAGGCTCTCAGTTTAAGCCGATGGTGTTTGTATCTGCATCAATTCTTTTAGGCGGGGTCGGATTTATTTCGGCTAAAGAATATTTTGCGCCAACTTCAATTTATCATATGTTAGGTTTAGGCTTTGGCATGGTGCTTATTTACGCTTATTTTTATGCGCACATAAGTGTAAAGAAAGATTATTCCCTTCTTGATATGCTTACCAAAATAATGGTGATTACTGGTTGCTTTGCATCGTTTATGGTAATTGCACATTACCTTGTAAGCATTAATGAAGTTATTGACCGTCAAGGACTTATTTTTATGCAATGGCGAAACAATTGCTCAACAATTTTAATGATTACAATGCCGTTTGCATTTTTAATGGCGAATAAAAAATCTTATGCAACAGTATTTGGATTCATATTCTATTTTGCGCTTTTGCTTACTGGTTCTCGTGGCGGAATGGTTTTTGGTTCCGTTGAAATTGTAATGTGTATGGTTATGTATATGCTTTATGACCGTAGACGCCGTCTTGCATATGTTATTATAACTTTTTGCATTGCATTTGGACTTCTTGCATTCTTTCCACAGGTTACAGGCTTTTTAGGCTACACCATAGATAGACTGTTTAATTCAATTAACGATTTCCTTGTGGGCGAAAGTAATGAGGTTAGAGTTCGCCATTACGCTCGTGGAATAAAAGATTTCCTTAGTCAACCAATTTTTGGTACAGGACTTGGCTATATGGGTAATCGTGATGTGCACGCCTCAAAAGAATTTGCACTTTGCTGGTATCATTGTGAACCAATTCAAATTGCTGCAAGTTTTGGCGTTGTGGGAATCGTGACTTTTGCATACCAGTTTGTTCGTAGAAATATACTTATTTGGAAAAAAGCAACACTTTTTAATATGACAATTTTCTTGTCGTACATAAGCCTTGAAATGATGTCTCTTGTAAATCCAGGTATTCTTTGTCCGCTTCCATATTTAATGCTTGTTACCTTGTTTATGGTAGTGGTTGAAAAGTGTGACGAGGGTGAGCAACAAGAAAAACTTTCTATTTGGAAGAAACGTAAAGAGGTAACACTTAACGAAACAAAATAATTAAAGAAAAGGCTTGACAATCAAGCCTTTTTTTGATAAAATTCATATTTGCTATGGACAAATTTGTCAAGTCCATATCCTTCCTCTTGATAAAGGTCAAGGGGCAAAGTCCATAAGGAGGTGTAAAAGAATGTCAAAGTATGAGACTATTATGGTTTTCTCACTTGCAAAGGGCGAGGAAGCTGCAAAAGAGCTTATGGAAAAATTTAAGGCTCTTATGGAATCAAACGGCACTCTTGAAAGCGTTGATGAGTGGGGCAAGAGAAGACTTGCATACCTTATCAATGACGAAGCTGAAGGTTACTATGTTCTCTACAATTATGAGGCAGAAGCAAAGTTCCCTGCAGAGCTTGAGCGTGTTGCAAAAATCACTGACGGTGTTCTTAGAACATTAGTTGTTAAGAAGTAATCGGAGGAAAAGCTTATGTTAAATAGCGTAATTATTATGGGCAGACTTACTGCTGACCCAGAACTTCGCACAACACCAAATGGCCATTCCGTTACTTCGTTTACAGTTGCAGTTGACCGTAACTACAGAAGCGGTGAAGAAAGACAAACTGACTTCATTAGTGTTGTAGCATGGCGTGGAACAGCTGATTTCATTACAAGATTCTTTAAGAAGGGTCAAATGATTGCTGTTCAAGGCTCACTTCAAGTTCGTAGTTATGAAGATAAAAACGGAAACAAACGTACAGCATATGACGTTATTGCTGAAAACGTTTCATTCTGCGGTGGCAAGAATGAAGGTGGCAACACATACGGCGCAGCAAGACAAGAATCAGCACCAGCTGTTTCTTACCAAAGTGCTGACGCAGGCAGTTTTTCAGTTTTACCTGATGACAACCAGGGATTCCCTTTTGACTCAAGTGATGATGAAGGACTCCCATTCTGATTTATTCTGAAATAGGAGGAATACTATAATGGCATACGATAAGAATGCAAGACCAAATAGAAAAGGTCGTAAAAAAGTTTGCGCATTTTGTGTAGAAAAAGTAGAAAAGATTGACTATAAAGATACAGCAAAGCTCCGTCGTTACACATCAGAAAGAGCAAAGATTCTCCCTCGTCGTGTAACAGGCACTTGTGCATACCACCAAAGAGAGCTTACAACAGCAATCAAGAGAGCACGTCAAATCGCTCTTATGCCTTACACAAATGACTAATTAAAATTAAGCCACCCAATAGGGTGGCTTTTTTATGTTATTAACCGTTCACATAATTTGTCGGCGTTTTCACACGCTTCATCTATATTCGTGTAATCGTTACATAAAGCGTTGTATTTAAACCTAAAATCTCTGCCTTCATAAATATTTAAGACACAATCTTCTAAAAGCCGATTTTCAATTGAGAGTAGTGTGTCAGTTTTTTTAGACGACAAAATACTGTCGCTTGTTAAAAAGCGTGAAACTGTAACTTTTTCTTGCGGCTCAAAGGGCAATATGTGATTTTCATCACTTACTGTTAATGCTAAGCTGTGGTTGGGGAATATAATTGTTTGTAAAATATCGCTTGCAAAATATGTGGGACTCATTATGTGTGGGATTTTTTCCGAAACCGCATAATCCTTTATTATTCCTAAAATTATAGACCCTACAAATCCGTAATCATCACAAATGCTTATAACATTTTCGCAACTTTCAAAAATTGTGTCGTAATGAGTGTGGATTCCAAGTGGGGTGGGGGAAGATAATAATCGTGTTACACCATTGCTTTTGGTGTTACCGTTTTTTAGGTGCTTACCAGAAAATCTTCGCACATAATTTATAATTTTTTCATCGTTAAGATAATGAGAAAACTCATTGTGAATTTTCTCTTTCACATAAGACGCTTTTTTTAATATTTCACAAGCATTTTTGTAGCAATTGTTTTCTTTAACCTTTAAAACTAAAATTTCTCGTTGCAAGTTAAGAGGGTAGGTTTTATCTTTAACAACAAAAAAGTGTTTTTCCCATATTCCTGAAAGAATTGGGTTAATCCGTGAGTAACCGCTATCACTTATTATGTAAGTATTAAGATTTTCTATGTAGATTCCGTCAGGGGACTCATCAAAAAACGGATTAAATACTGAAAGGTTGTAGCCCTTAAAATTGTTTATAAGTTTATTAAAGAAAACGGCTCTTTCATAATCGTTACCTCCCCAAGCAATAAAAACTTTAGAAGATGGGTCGTTTTTATAGATTGTATTATATATACTTGTGTAACCACCACTGCAAATTGTACTCCCAAAATACTTTTTCATAATACCACCTCTTTTTATACTATTCAGCGGTGTTTATTTTGTTAATTTGTTGACATTTAGGTGTATGTGATATATAATATTTGCGATAAAAATTTATAGGAGTGTATTAAATTATGCCATTAGTAAATGCAAAAGAAATGCTTACAAAAGCAAAAGCTGGTCAATATGCAGTTGGTCAGTTCAATATCAATAACCTTGAGTGGACTAAAGCAATTCTTCTCACAGCACAAGAGATGAATTCTCCTGTAATTCTTGGTGTATCTGAGGGTGCAGGTAAATATATGTGTGGCTACAAAACAATTGTAGGTATGGTTGAAGGAATGCTTGAAGGACTTAACATTACAGTTCCAGTTGCTCTTCACCTTGACCATGGTTCATACGAAGGCGCAAAGGCTTGTATTGAAGCAGGTTTTAGCTCAATTATGTTTGACGGTTCACATTACCCAATTGACGAAAACATTGCAAAGACAAAAGAATTAGTTGCAATTTGTGAAGAAAAAGGTCTTTCAATTGAAGCAGAAGTTGGTTCAATCGGTGGCGAAGAAGATGGTGTTGTTGGTGCAGGTGAATGTGCAGACCCTGAAGAATGCAAAATGATTGCTGACCTTGGTGTTACAATGCTTGCAGCTGGTATCGGTAACATTCATGGTAAATATCCTGAAAACTGGGCAGGTCTTTCATTTGAAACACTTGCAGCAGTTCAAGAAAAAACAGGTACAATGCCTCTCGTTCTTCATGGCGGTACAGGTATCCCAGCAGATATGATTAAGAAGGCTATTTCTCTTGGCGTTTCAAAAATCAACGTTAACACAGAATGTCAGCTTGCATTCCAAGAAGCTACAAGAAAATACATTGAAGCAGGTAAAGACCTTCAAGGCAAGGGCTTTGACCCAAGAAAGCTTTTAGCTGATGGTGTAGAAGCAATTAAAGCTACAGTACGTGAAAAGATTGAACTCTTCGGTTCAGCAAATAAAGCTTAATTTTACAAATTTATATTGTAATGTATGGTGGGGGCTTGCTCCCGCCATATTTTTTTGTTAAAATATGTTTATCATATAAATGAGGTGTTACTATGCCCACAATAAAACTTTATGAAAATGATTCATATATAAAGAACTTTTCAGCAACTGTTGTTTCTTGTGAAGAAAAAGATGATGCATTCTTTGTAGTGCTTGATAAAACCGCATTTTTCCCTGAAGGTGGCGGTCAAGATGCTGACAGGGGTGAAATTGGTGGATTAAAAGTTTATGATGTGCAAATCAAAGATGAAGTTATATATCATAAACTCCAAAAACCACTCAAAATTGGTGCGACTATTGATTGTGAAATTGATTGGCAAACTCGCTTTTCTCGTATGCAAAATCATACAGGTGAGCATATTGTTTCAGGTGTGATTCATAGTCTTTTCAGCTACAACAATGTGGGTTTTCATATGAATGATTCTCTTGTTACCTTTGATGTTGATGGCACTTTAACTGATGAGCAAATTCGTGAAGTTGAAATTAAAGCGAATGGGGCAATTTATGCGAATAAGCCAATTAAGGCAATTTACCCAACTGCTGAAGAGTTGCCTAATTACGATTATCGTAGCAAGTTAGATATTACTGATGGTGTACGCCTTATTGAAATTGAAGACACAGACCTTTGTGCTTGTTGTGCTCCGCATGTGGCATATACCGGTGAGGTTGGACTTATCAAGATTTTAAGTTATATTCCATACAAAAAAGGCACAAGAATTGAAATGCTTTGTGGTGCTTTGGCACTTAACGATTATATAAATCTTCACAATACAAACAAGCAAATTATGAATATGCTTTCAGCAAAACGCTTTAAAACTCCTGAAGCAGTTGAAAGAATACAAAAAGACTTAGGTAACACACGTGCTGAAAACAAAAAACTTTCAAGTGAACTTGCAACCCTTAAAATGGAAAAGCATATTATAGGTAATACTGCCTGTGTATTTGTTGACGGTGCATCTTATGACGAACTTCGCAACTGTTCAAACTCTTTAATTGAAGAGTTTGAGTATTGTTATCTCTTTTCAAGTGCGGATGATAACAATTATATTTATGTTGTTTCAAGCAAAGAGAATAATGTCCGTGATTTAGTACAAGAACTTAATAAAACCTTTAATGGTAAAGGTGGCGGACGTGACACCTATGCACAAGGTAAAATTACCGGAACAAAAGAAGAAATATTGAAATTTATTGAAAAATAATATAAAAAACGAGAAGTCCACTTTCCGTGGACTTCTTTCTAATTAGCGTGGGTTGAGATTTTCAATGAAAAATGATATAGTAAAAGTAGAAAAGGGGGATATATATGAATAATATGAAAGTTGGGCAATTCATTTCCGAAAAAAGAAAAGCATTGGGAATGACACAACAAGACCTTGCTGAGAAATTGCAAATAACAAATAAAGCAGTTTCTAAGTGGGAAACAGGCGACGGAATGCCTGATATTCAAATCTTAAGTGTACTTGCAAAAGAGTTAGGCGTAACAGTTGATGAAATTCTTAACGGCGAAGAAAAGGCAAAAGAAGAACCAAAACCAGCTATACTAACATATTGTTATGACCTGCCAGTAGGTGTTGTTGTAACCTGCATATTAGCGTTTGCAATTGCTGCTTTTAAGGCGTACGAATGTTTTTCGCGTATTCCCACATTTTTGATTATAGATGCTTATGGAGATACGCTTTTACAAAAACTCCCATCAATTCTTATATCTTTTGCTTTTGGTGCATATTGGGTTTTAATTTCAGTAATCTTTATGTGTCGTGCGCTTAAAATATTTGATTATAAATTTAAATGCGAAAAAGCATTGACGATTGTCGCGTTTATTGCAGGTTTTGTGATGCTATTTGCACAAGGGTTGGATTTTTCTCCTGTAAATTATGGTATGTTTATGTTTTCCTTTGCATTGCTTTTAGGCACTTTTCACGGCTACAAAGTGCCACATAAAATATTTTTTGGACTTGCAATACTTTTCACTTGTATTTATGGAATAGTGTGTATTTTTACTGAAACAAACGATTTTTCATCGCCTGTATATGATACACAACTATATGCTTTTGTTATGAGATTTATAAATGCATTAGTTTTTTATATCTTTTATGGATTGCTTGAAAAATTCAGTAGTGAGTATGAAGGAATAGAAGAATAAACTAATCAATAATAAACAAAGAAAAAACCTCGGTAGTAATACCGAGGTTTTTGTTTTTCACTTTGCACTTATTCTTTATACTTTTCCGCTTGTAAATTAAACATATACGCGTAAGTGCCGTTTAATTCCATAAGCTCTTGGTGGCTACCGCTTTCAATAATGCGACCATTTTCCATAACATAAATTTTGTCCGCATTAACAGTGGTTGAAAGTCTATGGGAAATAAATATAACTGTCTTTTGCTTTGCTGCCTCAATCATTGCCTGATTAAGATTATATTCAGCAACTGGGTCAAGGTTTGCGCTTGGCTCATCAAGAATTACATAAGGGCAATCTTTATAGAAAGCACGAGCAATAGCAGTTTTTTGAGCCTCACCACCTGAAAGCATAACGCCTTCGTCATCAAATTCTCGTAACAACTCAGAGTCAATGCCGTTTTTAAGGTCTTTATTAAATCCACTATGATGAAGAGCGTCCCACACTCTTTTTTCGTCAGGATTAACATCAAGCGCAACATTTTCGCCTAAGCTACAAGAAAAGATTTGGAAATCTTGAAATACGGCAGCAAATCTATCGCGGTGCGACTCAGCGGTAACGTCCTTAATGTTTTCACCGTCAATAAGGATTTCACCTGTGGTTGCATCATAAAGTCGTAATAACAAGTTTGTAAGAGTAGTCTTACCGGCACCATTATAGCCGACAAGGGCGATTTTTTCATAAGGCTTTATTGTAAGATTTATATCTACGAGAGTTGGCTTGTCGTTGTTGGGGTATGTGAATGAAAGATTTTTAATGGTGATTTCTTTCGGTTCGCTTTTTTTAGCTTTCTTGCCACCATTTTTAATCTTAAAATCCGCTTTTAAGAATTCGCGGTATTTGTCAATCATTTTGCCTTGCTCTGAGAAACGAGCTAACGCCCATACAGTTAAGAATTGAAATGACATAGCAACTGCGTGAGCACCATTAAATGTTGCAACAAAATCACCTGGGGTGAGAGTTTCTTTAACAAGCACACAATAACCAAGATACAAGGGGAGTATGAATAAAAATCCAAGACCTTGCACACCGACAGTTTGTGTGCAGTTAAGTGCTGAAATTTTATTCCAGTATTTTCGTTGATTATTAATAACATCATCAGCTGCGTCGTTGTAGCGGTCAATAAGAAGTGGTGCAATGTTGTTCATTCGTACCTCTTTTGCATAATCCTGTAAATAGAAAACTCGTTGAAAATAGTCTGAACGACGGTGGAATTTAGCGTTGTCAATACGACGCTCCATCATAAGCTCGCCAACGCGTTTGCTGATAGGCAAAAATACACAAATCACTACAAGAATAATTACAAGACACCAAGGGTCAATAGTGAATAATACTGATGCGACCGCAATAAGTGAAATCATATGGCCAACATACATTCTAACAAGCCCTAAAAGATTTTGAATACTTCCTGATGACGATTCTATAGTGAGTATAAAATTGTTATAAAATTCAGGGTTGTCGTAGGACTCAAGGTCAAGCGCCCTTGCTTTGTCGTAAAGTTTCTTGTTAAGTCCATAATAAACCTTTTCACGTTCAGCATTCCAAAAGAATTCACGGAATAACCAAGAAATTAGTGTTGATACAACTAAAATAATAGCGATAATTGCAACTGCACTGAAAATGCGGTTAAGGTCTTTGCCTTCAGTTACTACATCAATAATGTATTTTACACCAATAACTTTTATAAGGTTGTTAGGTAAAATCATTAAAAGTCCCCAAAAGAATTCACCAATAACAAGAAGAGGAGATACGCTAAAAAGAAGTCGTACAAAGAAGAAAATATTTGAGGTCATTGAGTGAACTGTTTTATCTTTTTCTTTTCGTTTAAACATTGTCACTCACCTCGCTTTCGCCTTTGTAGCTTGATGCTTGTAAAGTGAACATTTTACTGTATTCGCCATCTTGTGCCATAAGCGCTTGATGAGTGCCGGACTCAAGAATTGTACCATTACCAAGTACAATAATTCTATCAGAAAGCACTGCACTTGAAAGACGGTGAGAAATGTAAATAACAGTTTTATTTTTTGTCACGCTTATAAGATTTTCATACATTTTGTATTCGGCAATAGGGTCAAGTGCGGAACTTGGCTCGTCAAGAATAGCAACTTGAAAATCTCTTGCAAAAAGTCGTGCTGCTGAAACCTTTTGACTTTCACCGCCTGAAAGACCTGCACCATCAATTTGGAATTCGCGAGTAAGTACCGTGTCAGCACCTTTTGGTAGTGATGCAATTTTTTCCCAAACACCACTTTGTTTAAGTGCTTTTTCGGCAAGTGCCTTTTCTTCGTCGTTACATTCGTGGCAAATAATATTCTCATTAACCGAAATTGCAAAGTTTTTGTAATCTTGAAAAACAGTTGCAAAAGCATTCCTGAGTGACTGAACATTGTATTCTTTAACATTTATTCCGTTGTAAAGGATTTCACCTTCGTCAGCATCATAAAATCTTAAAAGCAACTTAATAAGAGTAGATTTACCCGCACCATTAACTCCAACAATGGCAATAGTTTCACCCTTTGTAATTTTAAAGGAAACGTTTTTAAGAATAGTTTTATTTGTGCCAGGATAGCCAAAAGATACATTTTTAAATTCAAGGCTTTGGAATTCTTCAGCATCTTTTCCACCGTCAGTAATTTTTGGCTTGTATTCAAAGAAATCGCGAAGATTTTGGAAGAAAAGTGCCATTTGAGTCATTTCGTCAAAGCCTTCAGCAATACTGAGAATAGAATCACGGACGGAGTTAATTGATGCAAGTACAACTGAGAAGCCTGAAATTGAAAGTGATTTTGTGAATACAAACTGATACCCTGCAAACGCATAGGTGCCGATAATTGGAATAAAATCACTAAAAAGTGAGCTGAGCATACTGTAAAGGAATAGCTTAACACCGTATTCTTTTAGAATGACAACATTTGCATCAACTGCCAACTTAAATCTTTTAATAAGCACCGCAAAAATATTTGATGTTCGCATATCTTTTGAGTATTCTTTTAAAAACATTGTCCGTTGAATATATGCTTTAATTCTATTGTTAGTTGTCATTTTAAGGTCGCGTTTGTAAACCGCCTTGCTTTTAAGTATTTCAATTGCAAATACTAAAGTCACAGGTAATAAGAATAAAAGATACATAGGGTTGATTGCTGTAACTGTAGCAATAACGCACACAAGTGCAATAATTCCGCCCACAACTGCTGCAACATCCCAGCATAGCAAATCATAATAGCTTGAAGAAAGCACTAATGTTGCTCGTTGATATTTGTCGTAAAATTCAGGATTTTCATAACAACTCACATCTAATTGAGTTGCTTTTTCAAATATCTTGTTGTTAAGCCGTTTGTATACAATTTTTGTAGAAATCAGTCGTGTGCGTGTAGCGTAGGCTGAAACTACATTAACCGCAAAATATACACCAAAGAAAAGCAATAAATATGTAAAATATGTTTTAAAATCCGCATCACCATCTATAATGCTTAAAAGGACTTTTAAGAACAAAATATTTTGAACATACATTGATAAAACCTTGTTAGAGATTTCAGTAACAAAATAGCCAATTAAAAGACGCTTATCCGCTTCCCATACAAGTTTTAAGGCGAATATTACATTTTTAAGAATTGGTACCTTAACAGGCTCGTGAAGTTTAATCCACCTCATTGTTGTTCTCCTTATAGTTTATTGATTTTTTAAATTATAATACTATTAAAAGAGCATTTCAAGATTTTAGACATAAAAAAACGCCCCTATGGGACGAAATGGACACATTATAATAAATTTGATTATAAAAAAGAAATAACCCTCAAAGCCGATGTTTCTTTACACATCTTTTAATTGGCTTGGAGGGTTATTTCTGTTCACTCTTGATATCTAACTTCATTTTGTGTACCTCACTTTCTTGAATTGCGACCTTTTGATAACTCTTACATCCCTTACCACCTTAACACTTTTTAAATCTATATTAAATCTCGTAAGTGAGACGGACTTTTGTGTGAAGGAATATTCATTTTTCAAAAAGTCGTTAGGATTTCAATCTTTTTACTCGGGTAGTTTGCTTTTAAACTTTTAACCTTTTCTTTAAGATTGAATCAGGTTTTTACTTGTACATTGGAACCACCTTAGTCCTTTTTACGTTTAACCTTTTGGCTTACTTTGGATTTGGTTTTTACCTGTACATTGGAATCACCTTTTCCTTTCCTCGTCTATAATATAACACGAGAAAACCATAAAATCAATATGTAATTTTGTATAAAGTTTATACTTATTAACTGTTTATTATAGAGATTTTGTGCATTATGCTACTAAATATATTGAAAATCTATTGACTTTTATACTTGTATTTGATATCATTAATATGTTGGGTGTTCAAAGGAACACCCATTTTTTTAAATTTAATGAAGTAGGGAAATCGGACAACCGCCCCTGTCTTTTTGAGAATGCTATATCTCAAAACCTTGGAATAATCAAAACAAAAAGAGCTTTTATCTGTATTTAGAGCCTAATGTTCGTATTCAGGTTTGAATGATATTTCTTTATGGATGAACAAAGTACTCAAAAAGTTTATAGAAAATAAAACTAATGGAGGTAGTTACTATGTTTGAAATTTACAAAAACAAAATCCAAGAAATATTTGGACCAAACAACGTTTGCTCTCATTACGACGAATGTAAAAAAGATATAAAATATAAAAATTGCAATAAAATTATAGATAAATTCACTTTTGACCGTGCTAGAGTAGGTGAACTATACGGCGTTGAAACCAACGTACCGAAAATTGTTATGGTTGGTATTGAAGGGTTCCCTAAAGAGAAAATTGTCACCGATGTAATACCTCCGGCACTTACTGATGATGCTATTAATCCTCATTACAATGGTGTTAAGTATATTTTGGCTTATTTGCTTGCGGATTTTTTGAACAAAGATAAACCACAACCTAAGATTACTAAAAAAGGTGCGTCATGGGTTAATGAAGCACTTAAAAGGTACACTTTATGCAACCTTTATAAATGTGCTTTTGTTCCAGAAAACGAACCTGATAAAGAGAAGGGTTTGTGCCACACAAATGCAATGTCTTGTAATTGCATAAATTTATTAATAAAAGAACTTAAAATACTTGAACCAGATATTGTAGTTATTCAATCTTCGGATTACGGTGTGTTTAAAGAAACTATGCGAACCGAATTGTACCAACAATTCAACTGCAAAAAAATATTAGACATACAAGGCTCTAGAGCAAATTTATATCAAGGCATAATAAAAACAAAACCCATTATATTTATCCAAACAATGCATGGTTCTTTTGGTGGATTTAAAAGTCACGATTATATAGAAAATTGTCTTAACCCAATTTTAGATAAAGCAATTGAAATTTACAAATCAAACAATTAATCTAAAACATATTGAACACAAAAGACAGGGGACGGTTCCTTGTCTTAAGGTAAACTCAACAACTAAAACTTAATAATTTAATAAAACAGGACGAGGTTTTCACACTCGCCCTGTTTTTTATTTATATTTCACTTGTTTCTTTTTCTTGTTATAAATAATGAAATATGCAATAGTTTGTGCAATAAATGTAATTCCCCATGAAATCGTGTAAGAATGATACAACCACTCTGGCGTGTGAAACTGTGGTAATTGAAAAATAGTGTAAATCCAACCAATTCTTAATCCGCATACGCCAACAACTGAAATAATCATAGGGGCAACTGATACGCCCATACCACGAAGTCCTCCACCTGAAACATCCATAAGTCCTAAAAGGAAATACGGAATAAACAAGCAACTCATTCTTACAAGCCCACATTTAATTGCTTCTTGTGAGTCAGTAATATAAATTGACAAAAGATGTGGACCAAGCAAGTACATTGTAGTTGATAAAACAATACCGATTATGAATACACAAATCATACAAATTATAAAAACCTTCTTTGCACGACGGTAATTGTTTGCACCAACATTTTGCCCTGTAAAATTAAGTGTTGTTTGATGAAAAGCGTTAAGAACAATATAAATAAACCCTTCAATATTAAGTGCAGCCGCGTTGCCAGATACAACTGCCGAGCCGAAAGAGTTTACTGACGACTGAATTATAACATTTGAAATTGAAAAAAGTGACCCTTGAATACCGGCAGGTAAACCAATTTTTAAGATTTGTAAAAACTCAGCTTTATAAAATCTTAACTGAGTGAAATGTAATTGACAAGCATCCTTGCGTTTAACAAGTGCAACGACTACAAGAATTGCCGAAATCCCTTGAGAAATAGTCGTTGCCAACGCAACGCCTGCAACATTCAAATCAAAGAAGATGACAAAAATCATATTAAGAATAATATTTATAAATCCGGCAATAGTTAGAAAAATAAGCGGTGATTTTGTATCTCCCGTAGCACGAAGGATTGAGGCGCAAAAGTTGTAAATCATCATAAAGATAATTCCACCAAAATAAATTTTCATATAAAGTGCTGAAAGAGGAAGAATATCACTTGGTGTACTCATCCAATTAAGAAATGTTTCGGAGAATGCAACGCCTATAACTGTAAGAATTGCACCACCAATAAGCGCAGTTGGTATTGCAGTGTGTATTACGCGATGAGTCTTTTGCACATCATTAGCGCCGAGGGAGTGTGCAACGGCAACGCCTGTGCCTACTGAAAGTCCAACAAAAAGATTAACAATAAGATTTGTAATTGATGTTGTAGCGCCAACTGCAGCAACCGAAATACTACCACAAAACTGACCAACAACAATTAGGTCAGCCGCATTAAAAAGCAACTGAAAAATACCTGTAAAAATAATGGGTATTGTATAAGATATAACATTTTTTAAAATTGGTCCATTGACCATATTGATGTTTCGTTTGCTCATAAATTCACCTGATTAAAAATAAAGTCCCGACTACAATTAGCAGTCGGAAAACTTTGTGGCCGAGATGACAAGATTCGAACTTGCGGCATCCACGTCCCGAACGTGGCGCGCTACCACCTGCGCTACATCTCGCAATAAAGTTATAATGCTCAAATATTATAGTATGTTTTGATTTGCAAATCAAGTGTTTTAAAAAGAAAAACAGCGAGGTATAAACCTCGCTGTTTGCAATTTATCTAATTCCGTAATTTTCAATGATATAGTCCATATCTTTATCGCCACGACCTGAAAGGTTAATAAGAATTGAACCATGCTCCATTTGTTGAGCGAGCTTCATACCGTATGCAACCGCGTGTGAACTTTCAATAGCAGGAATAATACCTTCCATACGAGAAAGCTTAAAGAATGCATCAATTGTTTCTTCGTCGTCAATTACATCATATTTAACCCTACCAATTTCTTGCAAGAAAGCGTGTTCAGGGCCAGATGATGGGTAGTCAAGACCACTTGCAACTGAATAAACAGGTGCAGGCTCACCATTTTCATCCTTAAGCATAATACTATTAAATCCGTGCATAATGCCTTCAGTACCATATTTAAGACTTGCAGCGTGGTCACCAAGTTTAGGACCGCGACCAAGTGGCTCAATACCATAAATATCAACTGGGTCATTAAGAAATCCTGCAAAAAGACCTGCTGCATTACTACCGCCACCAACACAAGCAACAATAGCGTTTGGAAGGTGACCTGTCATTTCAATAAATTGTTCTCTTGCCTCAATACCAACAACGCTTTGGAAATCGCGCACCATCATTGGGAATGGGTGAGGGCCTAAAACTGAGCCGATACAGTAAATTGAGTTTTCATATTCCTTGCTATATGCGTCAAATGCTGCGTCAACTGCTTCTTTAAGAGTTTGAAGACCGTGAGTAACTTCTACAACATTTGCAACAAGAATTTTCATTCTTGCCACATTTGGAGCTTGTTTTTTAATGTCAACTGAGCCCATATAAATATCACATTCAAGACCAAAATATGCAGCCGCAGTAGCGAGGGCTACACCGTGTTGACCAGCGCCAGTTTCAGCAATAATTTTTTTCTTGCCCATATATTTTGCAAGAAGCGCTTCACCCATACAGTGATTAAGCTTGTGAGCACCTGAATGGTTTAAATCCTCACGCTTTGCATAAAGCTGAACTTTACCACCAAGAGCATCTGAAAGTCTTTCAAGATGTGTAACAGGAGTCGGTCTGCC
>JAZLET010000134.1:0-2997 GCA_045615405.1 Candidatus Fimenecus sp. | reverse complement strand
CGTGAAAATGCTCGTCGTGCCGGTGTTGGTATGAAAATAGATTTATCTAAAAAGGATTTAAAGGACTTTGTACCAAAAACTGAAAAAAGTACAGTAATTTGCAATCCACCTTATGCTGGACGAATGATGGATATTAAATCCGCTGAAGATATTTATAGAACAATGGGCAAAATTTTTAAGCCTGAGCGTGGCTGGGCATATTATGTAATAAGTCCTGACGAAGATTTTGAAAAATGTTTTGGTAGAAAAGCTGATAAGCGTAGAAAGTTATACAATGGTATGATTAAATGCCAACTTTATATGTATTATAAATAATTGCTTTGGGTGTGAATTATGAAGCATATTTTTGTTGTAAATCCCGTTTCGGGAAAAGGCGTAATCGCAAAATCGTATATTCCTACGATTGAGCATTATATAAAAGAGAATAATCTTGACGCTGAAATTTATGTGACAACTGCAAGTCGTGACGGTATGCGTTTTGTTGAAGAAAAAGCAAAAACAGGCGAAGAAATCCGCTTTTATTCTTGCGGTGGTGACGGAACTCTTTTTGAGGTTGTAAATGGTTGCTATAAATACCCTAACTGTCAGGTTGCTAATATTCCATTGGGCTCAGGTAACGATTTTTGTCGCCTTTTCGGCAAGAACACAAATTTAAGTGACCACGTAAATGGTGTACCTGTTAAGCTTGACCTTATTGAAACTGATGGTACAGTTGCAATTAATGAGTGCGCTATGGGGCTTGACTCTGAAATTTGCACAAAACAATATGCATATAAAAAACTTCCGGGTGTAAATGGCGAGTTGGCATATACTCTTGCGGCACTTGGTTGTCTTGCAAAGGGCAAAACTAAAAACGAGTTTAAAATTACTATTGATGACACAGAAGTTTTTGAAGATAAATTTCTTTTTTGCTACATAGGCAATTCACGTTGGTATGGCGGTGGTTACAAAGCAGCACCAAATGCTATGCCAAATGACGGATTTATTGACTGCGTTATAGTTCGTTGTGATAGAAGCGCGTTGCGACTTTTACCGCTTATAAGTGTGTATAAGAATGGTGACCACTTAGATTTAGACATCACAACATTCCGTCGTTGTAAAAAGGTGAAAGTTGAAAGTAAAAGACCTGCAGCAGTTAATGTTGACGGCGAATGTGAATATGTAACTGAGAAAGAATTTAAAATTTTAGAAAATGCAATTACTTTTGTAGTGCCACGCAATTCCGATTTCTTAAATATGTAAGCGGTGGAGGGATTCCTCTACCGTTTTTATGTAAAGGTGAATAACTTATGCACAACTTTTTTGTTAATGAAAATCAAAAACAAGACAGCCAATATTTTATAAATGGTACGGATTTTAATCATATTAAAAATGTGCTTAGAATGAATGTTGGTGACACTTTTCTTGTAAGTGAAAATGGAGTTAGCAATCTTTGCGAAATCGTGAGCTTTGAAAGTGATACTGTAATCGTCAAAATACTGCAAGAAAACTACAACGATACAAGTTTGCCAATAAAAATTTACCTTTTTCAAGGGCTTCCAAAAGGCGATAAAATGGAACTTATTATTCAAAAATGTGTTGAATTAGGTGTTCACGAAATTGTGCCTGTGCAAATGAGTCGTTGTGTTGTAAAAATAGAAGAGAAGAAAAAGAAAAGCAAGCGTGAGCGTTGGCAAGCAATTTCCCAAAGTGCCGCAAAGCAAAGCAAGTGTAATAAAATACCTGAGGTTGCTGAAATCCTTACATATAAACAAGCGTTACAAAAGGCAAAAGACCTTGATGTGTTACTTGTTCCTTATGAAAGCAAAAACGGAATGGAAGACACAAAGAATGCACTTAATGAAATCAAAAGCGGTATGAGTGTAGGTGTTTTGATTGGTCCTGAGGGTGGATTTGACGAGAGTGAAATTACACAAGTACTTGAAAATGGTGGAAAAGTGATATCATTAGGTAAAAGAATACTTCGTACTGAAACTGCTGCAATAACAAGTGTAGCGATGTGTATGCTACACGCTGAAATGTATTTAGGTGAGGAAGAATGAAACAACTCCCAGTTGAATTTGAAAATAGAATGAAAACTATTTTAGGTGACGAGTTTGAGGACTTCAAAAAGTCCTTTGATTTGCCACCTATTCGTGCTTTTCGCGTAAATACCGATAAAATTTCACTTAAAGATTTTGAAAAAATAAATCCGTTTGGAAACAATAAAATCCCTTATGTAGAAAATGGATTTTATTTTGATTATGACGGAATTGGTAATCATCCTTATCATCACGCAGGTATGATTTATGTGCAAGAACCGGCTGCAATGGTGCCTGTTGAAAGCATAGAAATAGGCGAAAACTGGAAAGTTCTTGATATGTGCGCTGCCCCCGGTGGCAAAAGTAGTCAAATTAAGAATAAACTTGGTGAAAATGGCGTTCTCGTTTCAAATGAAATTGTTCCATCACGTTGCAAAATTCTAACAGGCAATATAGAGCGTATGGGATTTAAAAATGTCGTAACAACCTGTATGCATCCACAAAAACTTGTTAAAATGTTTCCTGAAAATTATTTTAATATGATTATGGTTGATGCCCCTTGCTCAGGTGAGGGAATGTTCCGTAAAGAAGATATTGCAATAGACGAGTGGTCGCCTGAAAATGTGAAAATGTGTGCAGAAAGACAAGCCGAAATTCTTGACTGTGCCGCAAAACTTGTAAAAGTGGGTGGGTATATTGTTTATTCAACTTGTACCTATTCATTAGAAGAAAATGAGATGACTGTGGACTCATTTTTACAGCGTCATCCGGAATTTCAACTTGTTCCAACAACTGAAAAAGTAAAGGTGAATACTACTGATGGCATACAATTCGCTGGTTGCAAGTGCGAAAATATGGATTTTGCTCGTCGTTGCTACCCACATAAAACAAAAGGTGAAGGCCAATTTGTTGCGGTGATGCATTATGCTGATTCAAACATTGACACTGAGCATTTCTTTGTGCCATTTGGTAAGGA
>JAZLET010000133.1:0-1747 GCA_045615405.1 Candidatus Fimenecus sp. | reverse complement strand
GTCTTTGGTAAGAGCGTGAACTTTAATAAGAAGAATTTCACTTTGAATTGTTTGATTTTCATCAAGATTAATAACTTTAATAACTTCTTCAAGACGAGAAAGTTGTTGTTCAACCATTGTAACCTTGTATTCTTCAACGTCAGAAACGATAGTCATTCTTGAAAATTCAGGACTTTCAGTTTCGGAAACTGTAAGAGAAACAACGTTGTAACCACGACGGGCAAAAAGACCCGCAACTCTTAAAAGTACACCTGTACGGTTATAAACAAGTGCTGATAAATAAATTCGTTTTGTGTTTTCCATAATTATGTACCTCGGATTAGTGTTTATTGCCTCCCTTTGACGAGGGAAGCATAGTTTTGCGCTTACAAAATTATACTGTAACCTTATAAATCGTTGTAGTTTTTACAACTTCATCCTTATCAAACACACAATTATAGAAAGAAGGTGTGTTTGTAGCGTTAGGGTAATACTGTGTTTCAAGACAAAAACCTGAGCGGAATTCCATTGGAGTGTTGTTTTTACCGATTTTACCTTCAAGGAAATTACCAACATAAAGTTGCATACCTGGTAAATCAGTAAAACAGTCAAGGCGTACTCCATTTGGAGCAGTAACAGTTGCTGCAAGACGAAGATTTTTATCGTAATCATTAATGCAGAAGTTGTGGTCGTAACCGTTACCTGCCTTTAATTGCTCATCGTCAAGCGAAATATCTCTACCGATTGTCTTTGGCACACGGAAATCAAATGGAGTGCCTGTAACATCACGGATTTCACCTGTTGGTACAAGTCCTTCACCCATAGGAGTAAAGGCGTCAGCATTTATGTAAAGTGTATGGTCAAGAATATCACCATTCTCGTAACCCTTAAGGTTAAAATAAGCGTGGTTAGTAAGGTTAAATGCGGTTTTCTTATCGGATACCGCTGTGTAGTCTATAACAATTTCGTTTTTATCAGTAAGAGTATATTTAACTGTCACTTTCTTGTTACCAGGGAAGCCCTCAGTACCGTCAGCGCTGAAATATGAAAATTCAACTGAGTCACTATCTACGATAATTGCATTCCAAACTGCTTGTGAGAATTCACCGTTACTATGTAGTGTAACATCACCGTGAGTAGTTGTAACTGGGACTTTTACTCCGTCAATAGTGAGTCCGCCCTTGCTGATTCTATTAGCAACTGGACCTACAATCACGCCTTGATAATCGTGACGATTTTCAAAACCCTCCATATCATCAAAACCAAGCAACAAGTCAAGCTCGTTTTCGTCCTTATCTTTTACAAGAATGCTTTGTAAAGTAGCACCCCAAGTGATAAGGTTAATTTTCATATTGTTGTTGTTTACAATTAAAAATGAGTCAACCTGTTTACCGTCTTTTGTAAAACCGAAAACTGATTTTGTAACGCTCATAAGTAACACCGCCTGTGAAAAAAATATATACGCATTTATTATATTATTTTAATATAATAAAGTCAATAAAATAATGAAGAATGAATGATTTTAGTCACCCTGACAAATTAATGTGTATCGTAGGGGTCGGCATCTTGACGACCCGCCCTAAAGTGATTGTGTTAATTACGGGCTGTCGCGGACGCCAGCCCCTACTTTGCATTTTGCACTCAAATAACATAATCTTTATACTTATCAGCCAATTGGGTTGGTAAAATAACCTTAAGCTTTGTGCCGTCAGCGGTAAATTCTTCACTTAAAATTTTACCATTATTACGAATAAAATTAACCTCACTA
>JAZLET010000132.1:0-8846 GCA_045615405.1 Candidatus Fimenecus sp. | reverse complement strand
CTTTCGTGGACATCATTAACAAAGAGATTTACATTTGGCACTGTATATTTATACTCTTTATCATCACCTTTAAGTTTAAAGGTTAATGCACCGCTATTCATATTCAAATTAGCCTCAGTAACTTGTTCGTTATCAAAGTACTGCACAATTTGATAGTATTTAATCTCTTTTTGTTCACTCTTACCCATATACATATAAATTGCACCGATAAATAATACGGGAATCAAAATATATGGGACAATAACTTTCCAGTTTATTTTTTTCAATTTGTTATTCACTCCTGTGTTTTGCTTTGATTATTTCTCATACACTGATGGCTTTAATGCGCCAACAAATGGTAAGTTTCTATATTTTTCATCATAGTCAAGTCCGTAACCAACTACAAATGCGTCAGGAATTTGAGCACCTGCGTAATCCGCTTTAATTGGTGCTTTTCTTCTTTCTGGCTTGTCTAATAATGTACAAATTTTAATACTACTTGGATTTCTTGCCGAAAGAATTTTTATAAGATAATCAAGTGTTACACCACTATCAAGTATGTCTTCAACAATAAGCAAATCCGCACCCTCAACAACATCAGTGTCAAGGTCTTTAATAATTTTAACTACGCCTGAGGTTTTTGTTCCTGCACCATAGCTTGAAACTGCCATAAAGTCAATTACACAAGGTATTTTTATTGCTCTCATTAAGTCAGCCATAAAAATTACTGAGCCTTTTAATACGCTTACAAGAACTAGCTTTTTGTCTTTGTAATCTTCACTGATTTGATTACCAAGGCGAGTTACTATGTCTTTTAAATCTTCTTCAGATAAAAGTACTCTTTCAATATCGTTTAACATTTTATTATTCCCCCGACACATAAATCATAACACCGTTTTTGGTGTTTTTGTCAATTTTGCAACGCTCCGCAACGCCAAAATATTTAGTCCAAACAATACCGTTTTCATCTGCAATAATAAGCATTTTGGAACGTTTATATACTGAAATTCCTTTTTCATTAAAAAGTTTTTTCAGTTTTTTATTAACTCTACCCATTGGGCAGTAGCTATCACCATCAGTTCTATTGCGAATTGTTAGCTCACCACATATTTTATCACAATCAAAAACATCTTGTATTTCAAATTCATTAAGATTTTGTAAATCTTCTTTTAACAAGTATTTTAAGCTTATTTGACCTACAGGAGTTTTGATTTGTTCCAACACAACCATACCTGATGAATTTTTAGTTTGCTCACAATTATCTTTAACCAAAATTTCAAAATGTTCAGTATCTTGCATTTCACCAAAGCAAAGAACTTCACGGTCGGAATTTGCTGTAATATTCCCACCAAGATTTGCTTTACCACCATTTTTAATGATATTTAAAACTGCATCAATATATTTCTTTGAAATGTTTGGAACACCTTGTTCTTTTAAAATCAACGAAATAATCTTATTTTGCACTGCTTCGCTACATTGTGCAATTTGACTACACCAATAACAGTTTTCTTCTAAATCTCTTACTTCGTTAAGAACTTCAACTGCGTCTTGCACAATATAGTCATTTGCAAGTTTTAACGAGTCAACACAATTAGCAAAGGTTTTATCAAAAGATGGATTAATCTCAAAAAGTTGCGGAATTATATTATGACGAATTTTGTTTCGTGTATAACCATCACACAAATTGGTGCTGTCAGTTACAAAATCTAATGAATTTTCTTTTATGTATTCTTCAATTTCTTTTCTTGTGCAATCAAGAAGTGGTCTTATATAAATATCACGCACATACGGAATTCCGCACAAGCCTGAAATTGATGTACCCCTTACCATATTGAAAATCACTGTTTCAATGTTGTCATTAAGGTTGTGTGCAGTTGCAATTTTTGTGCAACCAGATTTAGAAAACAAATCGTAACGAATTCTTCTTGCACATTCCTCAATGCTCTCACCTGTTTTTTCGGCTTCTTTAGGAACATCGGCATAATAGTAAACACACTCTATGTTATGCTTTTCGCATAATTTTTTTGAAAATTCTAAATCTCTATCCGCCTCACTACCGCGAATACCGTGATGAATATGAATTCCTTTTATTTTAGAAACTCGTAGTTTTTCTTTATTAGTTACAAGAAAGTGAAAAAGTGCAACGGAATCGGCACCACCGGAAAGTCCTACTCCGACAATGTCACCATTTGAAATCATATGATTTTTTGTTATTGTTTTAATAACCTTATTCGTCATATTTCATCCTTTCAAGAGTTGAGAACATTGTAAACTCAGGATTCCAAGCAACCTTTACAGTTTCAGTTGAGCCGTGTCTATTTTTACCAACAATAACCTCAGCAATATTTGCTGTTTCGCTTATTGTATCGTCACCCTCATCATTGTCGTGCTTATAATAATCTTCACGATGAAGCATAAGAACAATATCAGCATCCTGTTCAATAGAGCCTGATTCACGAAGGTCGGTCATTTGTGGACGATGGTCGCCTGAGTTCTTTGCAACACCACGAGATAACTGTGAGCATGTTACAACAGGAATATTAAGCTCTTTAGCCAACATTTTAAGTCCACGAGTAATCTCAGCAACCTCGTTAACACGGTTTTCACTACGCTTTACACCTGACATAAGTTGAAGATAGTCAATAATAATGCAATCAACATCTTTCATACGCATAGCACGTGCCTTCATCTCGTTAACGTTAATATTTGCGCTGTCGTCAAAATAGAGTTCGCAATTAACAAGATTTTGTAAAGCAAGTCCAAGTCGTTCCCAATCCGCTTGGTTAACATCACCTGTTCTAAGCTTGTTACTCATAACTCGTGCTTCAGTTGAAATGATACGTTGAGCAAGTTGCTCCTTTGACATTTCAAGTGAGAAGAATAATACTTTTCTTTCACTCATTGCAATATTTCTTGCTACATTAAGAGCAAAGCTTGTTTTACCCATAGCAGGACGTGCACCGATAATAATTAAGTCTGAACGGTGAAGTCCGCCACCAAGAACTTTATCAAGATATGAAAAACCAGTTGGAATACCAATGTATTTTTCTTTTTCTTTTGGGTCTTTACTGCTAAGTTTTTTTGTACGTTCAAAAACTTCAGTTACAATTATGTCGCTAACCTTTGCTGGTCCTGACACATTCTTACCACGACGGATTTCATAAATTTTTTGTTCCGCCTTATCAAGCAATATATCAGGTGCCACAGTACCCTCGCTTGTTTCATTAAGAATTTCACGAGCGGTTAACATTAAAGCACGAAGATAATACTTTTCAACAATAATTTTTATGTATGACTCAACATTTTTTGTTGATGGCACTGCCTCAGCAAGTTTCATAAGATATGCTTTACCACCCACATCATCATAAACGCCATCTTTTTTAAGCTGTTCAAGTACAACTAACGGGTCAATACGACTACCCATTGTATCAAGATTAAGAATTGTTGCATAAATTGCCTTGTGTTGTGGTAAATATAGATGCTCAAACTTAAGCATATCAGCAACTATATGAAGACATTCAGGGTCTTTTAAAATTGAACCTAACACCGCCTGTTCAGCATCAACACTATGAGGCAAATTTATATTATCAATTCCGGTATAATTATTTTCCATAATTTATACTTCTCCCATTTTTTTGTTAATTACTGATTATTCCCCAACCATTACAGTCATTTCAGCTACGATATTTGTGTAAAGTTTAACTTCAATTTTAAATGAGCCGAAAGTTTTAATGTCATCCATTGTGATTTTTCTTTTATCTACTTTAACTGCAAATTGTTTTGTAATTTCAGCAGCAACCTCTTTTGATGTAACTGAGCCGAAAAGTTTGCCATTATTACCTGCTTTTGCAGTAATTTTTATAACCTTACCTTGAAGTTTTGCTTTTGAATCATTCGCAGCAGCAACCTCCATATCAATTTTATGTTGATTTGATTGCTCACGATTACGAAGTTCAGTTAAGCTTTGTGCATTTGCTTCAACTGCAAGTCCTTTTGGGAAAAGAAAATTACGAGCATAACCGTCTGATGCTTTTACCTTTTCACCTTTTTTACCTAATCCTTTAACATCTGCTTTTAAGATTACTTCCATATATATACCTCTTTTCACTTATTTTACTTTATCTATTGCATTTTTAAGTAGTATTAACGCATTATCAAATGTTTCGTTTGAAAGTTGTGAAGCTGCCATTGTTTGATGACCACCGCCACCCAACTCTTCCATTATAATTTGCACATTTATCTCACCATATGAACGGGCTGAAATGTTTATAACATTATCGGTGCAAAACAACACAAAGGAAGCATTAACGCCATCAATATTAAGAAGTTCATCTGCCGCTTGTCCTGCAACAATACGAACATCTTCTGCCATAAAATCAACAACGCCAATTGCACATTCGCCATACATAGCCGCTGATTTAACAATTTCACTTTTAGCTTTTTGTGTTTCCATACTATTTGCAAAAAGTTGTTTAACTGTAACTGTATCGGCACCTAATGAACGTAAAAACGCTGCAGCTTCAAATGTTCTAACACCTGTTTTCATTACAAAGTTTTTAGTGTCTAAAGTAATACCTGACATTAACGCCTCGGCACAAACTTTTGAAACTTCTATATCAAATGGCATATACTGAATAAGCTCAGTAACCATTTCTGCTGCGGAAGAAGCATTTGGCTCGTGATAGAAAACAACAAATCTTGATATATGGTCAGCTGCTTTTCTATGATGGTCAATAACGATTACCTTTTGCACTAAATCAAACAATTCAGGACATTCAAGGAACATTTTTCTATGAGTATCAACAATCACAAGCAATGTACCACTATTAATATATTCTTCAATATTTTCAGGCTCAATAATTAAATCTTGTAGTCCGTTTGAATTTAAATGCTTTACAAGAGGCATTGCAAGTGTTGATTTTGATGACATTACAATTCTTGCATCCTTACCCAACGCTTTACAAATTGTAGCAACACCAACTGATGCACCAAGAGCGTCAAGGTCCGCATTACGATGCCCCATAATAAGAACATTATTACTTATATTGATACTGTCGCCTATTGCTGAAGCAACCATTCTTGTTCTAACTTTAGTTCGTTTTTCAACACCCTTTGCAACTCCACCAAAAAATTCGTAATCATTTTTTTCGGTTTTAATTGCAACCTGGTCACCACCACGACCCATTGCCATATCAAGTGATTTTCTTGCTACCGCTTCACATTCAGGAAGATTTTCGCCCGTACCTATACCTATTGACAAGGTCATTCCAACCACCTTGTCGTTATATGTATAAGCGCGTACTTGTGAAAGAAGCGAGAATTTTTCTTCCTTCATTTTTGCAAGGTTTTCGCTATTTGAAATAACAATATAACGACTACTGTTGATTTTACGACAAATACAATTATAGTTTTCAAACCAAAGTTCTATCATTCGCTCAACGTCGCCTAAAATGTCGGACTGTTGGCTTTCACGCAAATCACCAATAACGTCTTCAACGCTATCAAGATTTATAACTAAAAATACTGGGCGAGTGTTTTCATATCTTATTTTAGTATTTTTAAGGTCAGTATCATTAACAAAATATAAAATATATGCAATTTCCTCTTTATATTCAATGTTCGCGGCAAATGCGGTATATTTGTTGCCACCAAATTCACATTCAATTAACTGTTTTTCACAAACTTCAGCAACACCTTGTCCTGATGTAAATTGCTTAATATCGGTATCTTCAAATTCACCTTCACCAACAAAAGCATTACGGAAAAGCTGATTATACCATAAAATTTTATCGGTATTATCAAAAATCACAACTGGCAAAGGGAAAAACTGAAGTTCACCATATTTTTCATCCGCTGAGATTCGTTTATTAAGTTCTAAAACTGCACCTTCAAGTTTTTTGAATTTAACATTATTAGCTATTAATCCAATAATTACTAGTATTACAGTCATTAAAAGTCCTGCAACGGCAAAATATACATTGTAAAGGAACATAGCAAAACATAACAGTACACAAACAATAACCGCAGGAACTGTTACAGGATACATATTAATTATTCTTTTCACAAAATCTTGGAATTTGCCGTTTTTTGACTTTTTCATAATAACACCTTTAGGTTTATATTGAACTTATAATTGGAAGCACCATTGGACTACGCTTTGTTCTATCATAAAGAAGTCGTGAAATATCATCACGGATTCTATTACGAATTGTACCCCATTCAATATTGCCATCATGTATACACTCATCAACTACGATTTGTGCAACGAGTTTAACCTCTGATATAAGTTGTTCAGAATCACGAACATAAACAAATCCGCGAGAAACAACATCAGGTCCTGAAACAATCATACCTGTATCTTTTTCTATTACAATATTGATAATCATAAGACCATCTTCAGCAAGACGCTTACGCTCACGAATAACTGCGCTACCTACATCACCAACGCCATAGCCATCAACAAATACTTTACCTGCAGGAACATCTGGCAATACTGTCATTTTACGCTTTGTAAGCTGAAGCTGCTTACCATTATCGGCAATATAAATATTACTTGGATGTATTCCCATACTTTCAGCAAGTTGTGCATGTTTTCTTAAATGCTTTTGCTCACCATGCACAGGAATGAAGTATTTAGGCTTTGCAAGGCTCATAATAAGCTTTAATTCTTCTTGACAAGCGTGACCTGAAACGTGAACATCATACATTTTTTCATATACAACCTCAGCACCACGTTTTAAAAGCTCGTCTACAACCTTACCAACAGTTTTTTCGTTACCTGGAATTGGTGTTGCTGAAATTATAACATAATCCCCTGTACCAATTTCAACACGTCTATGCTCAGAAAATGCCATTCTATAAAGGGCTGACATTGGTTCACCCTGACTACCTGTTGTAATAATAACAAGTTTGTCGTGTGGGTATCTTGAAAGCATATCAATGCTTACTAAAATTCCTTCAGGCACATTAAGGTAGCCAAGTCTTGATGCAGTTTCAACAACGTTTTCAAGACTACGACCTGAAAGTGCAACCTTTCTTCCTACTGATGCTGCAACATCAATAATTTGTTGTACTCTATGAATATTAGACGCAAATGTTGCAACAATAAGACGTTTACCATCTGCCTTTTGGAAAAGTCTTTCAAAGGACTCACCTACTGTACGCTCACTTGCTGTGTAACCTGGTCTTTGTGCATTTGTTGAGTCCGCAAGAAGTGCAAGTACGCCTTTTTCACCAAGCTTTACAATACGTGCAAGGTCCATAACATCACCATCAATTGGTGTTGTATCAATTTTAAAGTCACCTGTTTGCAAAATAAGACCTGCAGGTGTAGTAATCGCAAGTGCCAAAGCATCAGGAATTGAATGATTAACATGAATTGCTTCTATCTCAAAATTACCAAGCTTTATTTTATCTTTTGGCTTAATCTCATTAAGGTCAGCAATGTCTAATATTTTATGCTCTTTTAATTTACCCTCAATAAGACCAATTGTAAGCTTTGTACCATAAACAGGAATATTCACTCGTTGAAGAAGGTATGCGAGACCGCCAATATGGTCCTCGTGACCGTGAGTAATAAAAATACCTTTAATTTTATCGGCATTTTCTTCAACATAAGTGAAGTCCGGAATAACTAAATCAACGCCAAGCATATCTGGTTCAGGAAATGCAAGGCCACAGTCAACAAGCATCATTTCACCGTCATATTCATACAGTGTCATATTTTTGCCGACTTCGTTAAGACCACCCAAAAATACAATTTTTACGCCCTTCTCTTCACCCCTTGAAGTTCGTTTTGTCATATTTTTTTGAGTACTTCCTTTTTTAGATTTATTTGTAACAGTTTTTTTACTGTTAGATTTCTTATTAAAAACATTCTTTTTTTCTTTGCCCTGCTTTTTTGTACGATTTGAAGCTTTATTTTTTGCAGAGCGTTTTTTCTCGGTTTGCAAAGTAATCTTTTCAGTTTTTTGTTTAGCCATATTTCCTCCTTATTCTAAAATTTACAAATATGTATTTTACCACATAGCAGTAGTAAATTAAGATTTTATATAAATATATGCACAAATACCCATATTAACTCACTATATTGTCATTATATAATACTATTTTTATAGGTTATTGTCAAGGTAAAGTGCAGTACATAAAATTCTTTTAAGTACAAAAAAATGTACTATTTGTATTGTTTATCTTATGAAATCGTGATAAAATTATTTTAGTAACTTTTAAATCAATTTATTCAGGAGTTTATATGGAAAACTTAACTTTTGTTGAAATATTTACTGATGGTGCTTGTTCAGGTAATCCAGGCCCTGGTGGTTGGGGTACAATTCTTCGTTGTAACGGTGTTGAAAAAGAGCTTTCAGGTGGCGAAGCCGAAACTACAAACAATAGAATGGAATTACTTGCAGTAATTAACGGACTCCAAGCACTTAACCGCAAATGTAAAGTTAAAATTTATTCTGATTCAGCTTATGTTGTAAATGGTATTACAAAGGGTTGGGCGGAAGGTTGGCGCACCAATGGTTGGCGCAAGGCGGACAAAAAACCTGCACTTAACCCTGACCTTTGGGAAAAATTACTCAATCTACTTGCACAACACGAATATGAATTTGAATGGATTAAAGGTCATGCAGGTCACCCTGAAAATGAGCGTTGTGATAAACTAGCCGTAGAATATTCACAAAGATTTAAATAAATATTTGCCGACGATTTTCAATTTTAAGGTTGATTATTGTCGGCTTTTATGTTATATTTTAATAGTATATTGGAAAATATATGGACTTTTCTAAAAAAGGCGTGATTGAATAGTGGAAAATACAGCTACAACCACAGTAACTGAAGAAGTAGAAACAAGTAATCAATCT
>JAZLET010000131.1:0-4617 GCA_045615405.1 Candidatus Fimenecus sp. | reverse complement strand
ATAGTGGCATCTCTGCCAAGAGTATTCTGTATCCTTTCTTTGATTTGCATAGCGTGATATGCCGTATCCCTTAACGAACGACTGACTCTTATAGGATTATAATCTCTTAAATATCGTCGAATTTCGCCTATAATCATCGGTACAGCATATGTTGAAAAGCGTACTTCGTGGGAAATATCAAAATTATCGATTGCTTTTATAAGACCAATGCATCCGACCTGAAATAAATCATCGGGATTTTCACCACGGTTTGCAAAGCGTTGAATAACCGATAACACAAGTCTTAAATTGCCCTCAATTAATTCGTGACGAGCTCGTCTATCACCATTTTCTTTAAATCTCTTAAGAAGCTCCATTTTTTCAGCTTCCTTAAGCACCTTTAATTTTGTGGTATCAACACCACAAATTTCAACACGACTATAATGCAAAAAAATCACTCCCAATAAAGTCTTAATAAAAGTATTACCAATTATTAAAACTCTAAACGGGAGTGAAAAATTTATTTACTCAACTGTAACTGATTTTGCCAAGTTTCTTGGCTTGTCAACATCAAGATTTTTTTCAACCGTTGTGTGGTATGCAAGTAACTGTAATGGAACAACAGTAAGTGATGGTGTAAGGTATCTAGACGCTTGTGGAATATAAATTATTTTGTCAGCAATTTCTTTAATGCCAACGGTATCTTCTTTAACTAGTGCAATTACATAAGCACCACGAGCTTTTACCTCTTTAATATTAGATACCATTTTGTCATAGAGTGAATCATCAGTAGCAATAGCTACAACAACTGTGCCCTCACTTACAAGTGAAATTGTACCGTGCTTTAATTCACCTGCGCCGTAGCCCTCACAGTGAATGTATGAAATTTCTTTAAGCTTTAATGAGCCTTCAAGACAAAGAGGGTAGTCAATACCACGACCAATAAAGAAAATATGCTCTTTGCTTGAAATCTCTTTTGCAAGTTCACTTGTAACATTGTCGCATTTAAGAGTATCCTTGATTTTTTGTGGTATTTCAAGAATTTCATCAACAAAGTCGTTAACAAAAGCCTTGTCAATAAGACCTTTTTCGTATGCTAAAAATGTAGCAAGAATATAAGAAACACCAAGTTGAGCTGAAAATGCTTTTGTGGTGGCAACTGCAATTTCAGCACCCGCATTTGTATAAATTACACCGTGGCTCTCTCTTGCTATTGTACTGTAAAGCACATTTACAATAGATAGGGTAAATGCGCCACGAGTCTTTGCCTCACGAAGTGAAGCTAAGGTATCCGCAGTTTCACCTGACTGGCTTACAAAAATGCAAAGGTCACCCTTTTTAATGATTGGATTACGATAACGGAATTCACTTGCAATATCAACAGTTACAGGGATTCGTGCTAAATCTTCAATAATATATTTTGCGGTCATACCAACGTGATATGCACTACCACAAGCAACAATATAAATACGCTTTAAATCCTTAATAAAGTTTTCAGGGAACTCAAAAGGCAACATAATTTCACCATTTTTAATAAGAGGCGAAACTGTATCATAAACCGCCTTTGGTTGTTCAAAAATTTCCTTTGCCATAAAGTAGTCGTAACCATCTTTTTCGGCATCTTCAATACTCATATTCATTGTTTTAAATTCAAAAGCCTTTTCTTTGCCGTTTTCATCATAAACCTTAATGTTGTCCCTTGAAATTTCAATGAATTCGCCATCATTTACAATATAACATTCACGAGTATAGGGGAGAATGGCAGGAATGTCAGACGCAAGGTAGTTTTGTCCGTTGCCCTTACCAACAATCATAGGACTATCTTTTTTCATAGCAAAAACCTTGTCTTCATACCCCTTAACAAGCATAGCCACCGCATAAGAACCTTTAAGTAACTTTGCAGTTTTAATAAGAGTGTTAACTGCATCACCATCAAAAAGACTTTCATAAAGATGTGCTATAACCTCAGTGTCAGTATGTGACTTAAACTCATAGCCTTTGCTGATTAAATCATTTTTAATACCAATATAATTTTCAATGATTCCGTTATGCACAAGGGTAACGGTATCATTCATTGACTTGTGTGGATGCGCATTTATCTTGTCAGGTGCACCGTGAGTTGCCCAACGAGTATGACCAATACCAACAGTGCCATGAGGATTTTCACGCTTAACCGCTGCTTGTAAATTGTCAATTCTACCTTTTTCCTTAACAACAGTAACACCATTACCATAAACTGCAATTCCTGCTGAGTCGTAACCACGGTATTCAAGTCGGCGAAGACCATTAATAAGAATAGGAGTCGCTTCTTCGTTACCAACAAAACCAACTATTCCGCACATAAAAAAATCTCCTTTAAGTATTTTTTATTATTTTTATGTCAAAAATATTTGCAAAAGGAAGTGAATAAAATGGATTTTTCATACATTAAACTAAATGCTAAAAAGCGCCTTGTAAAAAACAACCTTAAAAGCTTTATGATAGCTTTTTTACCTTATGTAACTATTTTTCTACTTACTGTTTTAAATTATTATTTGTATATTTTTCTAAAGCAAATGAATTTTACAGTTTATTTGTATATTTCATCCTATGCTATATATATTAAAGCGACACTTTTGACACTAAGTGTATGTGCTTCTTTTGTGTTATGGAAAATTGTGCAGTTAAATTCTAATAAATATTTTTATTGCAAAAATGTAAAAACACATATAAAATTACGATTTAATCAGTATACAAGTGCAATTACAGTATCTATTTTAAAGTTCTTTCTCTCAGTAGCGTGGGCGGGATTTTACCTAATGCCTTGCATAGTTGTATCTGCTACCCTGTATTATTGCATAAATGTAGGGGAGTACACCTTCAATGTAATGTTAACGCTTTTCGTATCAGCGGTCATTCTTTTTGTAATCGGTGCAAGTTTTTTGTATGTAACACTTAAACGATATTCAATGTGTAACTTTGTAATATTCACTCGTGCGGAAACTGATGCTATAAAAATTATGGCAAAAAGTACTGAGTTAATTGAAAATAATATGGTAAGATTTGCATTTTATAGTTTGTCCTTTATTGGTTGGATTTTGTCTTGTATGCTTGTAATTCCTGCACTTTATGTTTTACCATACATCAAAATGGCGAATTACAGTTACTTTAAGACAATAACAACACCGCAAAAATACAAAACTGAAACACAAAAGCCAATAATTTTTTATATAGCAAAAAAAGAAAAGGTCTAATAGCGTTAGCTACTAGACCTTGTTTTGTTATGTATTAAATTAAAGAATAACACCCATTGTACCTGGTTTGCAAAGTGCAGCATTTGATTCATCAGTATCAATGTGCATAGCAAGTGCGAATGCAGGGTTAACACGAACTACAACATCACCAAATGTAAGAGTTCTATCGTCAGATGTAACTTTAACTTCAACAATTTGCTTGTCAGTAAGACCGTATTTTTCAGCATCATCAGGAGTCATATGAATGTGACGCTTTGCTACAATAACACCATTTTCAATAGTGATTTCACCTTTAGGACCAACGATTTTGCAACCAGGTGTGTTAGCAATGTCGCCTGATTCTCTAACAACTGCAGCCACGCCAATTGAACGAGCGTCAGAAGCAGAAATTTCAACTTGAGTAGAAGGTCTTACAGGACCAAGAATTGAAACGCCAGGGAATTGACCTTTAGGGCCGATAACTGCAATTCTTTCTTCACAAGCATATTGACCAGGTTGTGAAAGGTCTTTTTTCTTTGTAAGCTCATAACCTTCGCCGAAAAGAATTTCAAGATGCTCTTGTGAAATGTGAGCGTGTCTTGCACTTGTTTCAACTAAAACTGTTTTTTCCATATATCATTCTTCTTTCTAAAAAAAATTTACAAATTTTGCTATTAATATAATAGACCTTTTTTGTGGATTTGTAAAGTGTAAAAATGTATGAGTTTATAGTAATTCTTCAAAAGATTTTATGTAATAATCAGCAATTTTCCGGATTTCCGCCTCATCTTTTGCAGAGCTTTTATCAAAAACACCACAGGTTATAAAATTTCCTTTTTTAGCACCGCGAATTCCTTCAATAATATCTTCAAAAACAATACAATTTTCAGGGGCAACACCAATTCTTTTTGCCGCTAATAAATAAATATCAGGTTCGGTTTTTCCAATATTAATTTCACTCACATAAGCGGATGCCGAGAAAAATTCGTAAATCCCGTGCTTTTTAAGAGTTTCTTCACACACAACCTTTTCACTTGCAGTTGCAAAAGCCATTTTAATTCCTTTGTCGTGAAGTGCTTTAAGATACTCGTAAACGCCATCCTTTAAATCAACATTAGTAAGATATCCTTGTGCACAAAGCTCTAACCATTCGTCAACAATTTGGTCAACATCTTCTTTAATATTGTATTTTTCTTTTGTGTAAACCGCTGCCGCCCGTAAGTGCATATTTTTAATTATTTCAACATATTCCTTTGTAACTTTTAGATTTCTTCTTCTAAAAAACTCTTCATCAACATCATGCCATATGTGCATAGAATCAAGAAGCGTACCGTCTAAATCAAAAATTGCACCTTTAAAATTTTGTATGTCCATTTTATTCTCCAAATACATATTTGTTAATTGCCTTTGCAACGCCAAAATTATC
>JAZLET010000130.1:0-7994 GCA_045615405.1 Candidatus Fimenecus sp. | reverse complement strand
AACATTGAGCCCGTATCACCCATCATAACCTTTGATGGATAGTAGTTCCAAATAAGATAGCCAAGGCATCCGCCAGCTAAGGCTGCAGCTAAAATGCTGATTCCAAAGAACTTTGTCATAAGAGCGGCAACACAAAATGCGATTGCTGCAGTTGATGTTACACTTGCACAAAGTCCATCAACACCATCAGTAAAGTTAACTGCATTAACTGCACCATAAATTACTGCAATACCGAAAAGCCAGAAGAACCATTTAAGGTCAACCGCACCTACGAAAGGTATTTTCATATAAGTAAGTCCGTTAAGACTAAGTGTTACAAGATAACCAATAATAAGAATTACCTGAGGAATTGTTTTTTGAATTTCAGTAAGACCCAAGTTTCTTTTTTTAACTACTTTAATGTAGTCATCAGCGAAGCCTACAAGACCAAGCCCAATTGCAAGTATTATACCTGCAACAAGTTTTACTTTTAATGTATCTGGTAAAATGTGTTCACTACTAAAAAGATTTCCGCCTAAAAAGTAATCAGTTACAAGCACTAAAATTACTGAAAGGATTGTACTAACTATGAACATAATACCACCCATAACAGGTGTCCCTTGCTTTGATTTATGCCATGCAGGGCCAATATCAAGAATAGTTTGACCGAATTTTAACTTTCTAAGCCAAGGAATAAGCACAAATCCTAATAAAAATGCAATTAAAAAGCTTATTACTGCTGCACTTACTAATGCTACATAAATATTCATAACCACAACTCCTTATTTAACATCCCATTGTTTATAAATACTTTCAAAAATTTCTTCTAATTTCATTCCGCGACTTGCTTTAAAAAGAATTGTATCACCTTCGCGAAGTTCATTAATAAGAGTTTTTGTGAGTTCTTCTTTATCAATAAAGCTTTGAACGTTTAAAAGTCCAGTTTTTTTGGCACTGTCAGCCATATATTTTGACGCTTCACCAACGGTATAAAGAATATCAACACCACAGTTAGCAGCATATTCGCCTACCATTCTATGTGCCTCTTCACTGAAAGTACCAAGTTCAAGCATATCACCAAGCACTGCAATTTTTCTACCTTTTGCAATTTTACAAAGTGAATTAAGACCCGCTTTTTGTGAATCAGGACTTGCATTATAACAGTCTTCAATGAATGTAACGCCGTTTACTTCTTTAATTCTTTGTCGCATACCTGATGGGGTATAATTTGCAAGACCTTTTGCAATATTTTCAGGTGAAACACCATATTCGCAACCTACTGAGAAAGCGGCAAGTGCATCATAAACATTATGAATTCCAACAGTTGGGATTGTAATTTTTTGCTTTATATCCCCTTTTATTGCAACAAATTCAGTTGAAAGACCTATTTCTTTAACATCAGTTGCAAGCACATCACAATTCTTGTTTTCTATACCAAAGAAAACTACTTTGTAATCTTGAAGTGTAACTGATGAAAGTTTATCATCGTCACCATTTAAGAATACTGGTGAGCCTTTTTTCAAGCCGTTAAGGATTTCAAGTTTTGCTTGTAAAATCCCATCACGAGAGCCTAAAATTTCAATATGAGAAACACCGATATTAGTAATAATTGCACAGTCTGGCTTAGCACAATTAGTAAGTACTGAAATTTGGCCAAAGCCATCCATACCCATTTCAATTACGGCATTTTTTGTTGATTCTTTTAGTCTAAACAAGGTTCTTGGCATTCCAATTTCATTGTTAAAATTGCCTTCGGTTTTAAGGGTTTCACCCTTTTGCGCCATTACACAGGCAACCATTTCTTTAGTTGTGGTTTTACCCACACTACCAGTTAATGCAATTAAAAGCAAATCAGAAAATGTACTTTTATAATATGATGCTAAATCCAAAAGTGCATCCTTTGTGTCTTTAACATAAATTACAGGAGCATCACACTCAACAGGCTTATGGCAAACTATTGCGCCTACGCCTTTCTCACTAACATCCTTTACAAAATCGTGACCGTCAAAGCGTTCACCTTTAATCGCAAAGAAAAGTGTGTTTTCGTCAACATCACGACTGTCAATTGACACACGATTTATTATATTTTGAGAATCTACAACTGTTCCTAATGCTTTTGCAATTTCGTTCGCTTTTAAGTTCATTGTTTTCTCCTAAGATTTATTAAAGTAGTCCTTAACGATTTTTCTTTCGTCAAAGGGCTTTTTTTCGTTACCGATAATTTGATAAATTTCGTGTCCCTTACCTGCAAGTAAAACTGTATCGCCTTTTTTCGCCTTACTAAGTGCAAATTCTATTGCTTGACGACGGTTTTCAATTACCGCTATACGAGATTTTACCTTTTCCATTCCGCAAAGAATGTCGTTAATAATCAAAAGTGGATTTTCATTTCTTGGGTTATCACTTGTTACAACCGTTATATTAGATAAATCACCTGCTATTTTGCCCATTTCTGCTCGTTTAGATTTATCTCTATCTCCACCACAACCAAAAACAGTAATTACCCTACCCATTGTGATTTCGCGGACACACTCTAAAATATTTTTAAGTCCGTCAGGGGTGTGAGCGTAGTCAATCATAACCATAAAATCACGAGGGATTTGCACAATTTCAGCTCTTCCCTTTACGAAGTCTATATTCTTACAAGCTAAGGCAATTTCATTTAATGAAAATCCAAGTTGCAAAAGAGCTGACACCGCACAAAGTGAGTTATACACCGTAAATTTACCAGGAATTTTCAACTCTATTCTATCAATACAATCCATACCTACAAATTCATATCGTACACCATTTTGGTTGTACACAATATTTTTTGCGGTGTAGTCAGCATCATTAGTGATTGCTGAAATTGTTTTGTATGGGCAATTTATTTTTTCAATTATTGATTTTATATTACTATCATCATAATTGATACAAGCAAATTTTGACATATTAAACAGCATAAGCTTTGCATCAATATAGTTTTGCATAGTTTCATGATAATCAAGATGCTCAGGAGTGATATTTGTAAGTACTGCCACCTCAAAGTTTAATCCATAAACACGATTTTGATGAAGACCTTGAGATGAAACCTCCATAACACAATATTCGCACCCATTATTGACCATTTGACTAAATAATTTATGCAATTTCATAGGCTCTGGAGTGGTAAGCGTGGCATTACTTTCACCGTTGCCCGTATCATTTTTCACAGTACCTATAATTCCACATTTTTTACCAAGTACCTCAAGAATATTCTTTATAAAAAACGCGGTTGTTGTTTTTCCATTTGTACCTGTGACACCTATAAGCTTTAATTTTTTGGCAGGATTTCTATAAAAATTTGCCGATATTTTTGCATAAGCACATCTTGTATTTTCAACAATGACTTGATTAGGAAGTCCTAAATCGTATGAGGTTAAAACCGCTACTGCTCCGCTATTTACTGCGGATTTAGCAAGAGTATGACCATCAACATGACCGCCATCAATACAAACAAACAAGGCATCTTGCAAATTATCTTTATTGTTATCCGTTACTCTTTCAACTTCCACATCTTCATACGCGTTAAGCGTTTTAACATCCTTAAGAAGAGTAGAAAGTTTCATTAAATTGTTACCTCACTAATCCGTTACATTTTCACTTGAACGGAAATAAACTGTAATTATTGCACCGGTTTCACCTACAACTCCAGCACTAACGCTTTGCTTATATGAAAGCACTTGACCTGCTCCCTGAGTTGTACCTGCAATTTTAATATTAAAGCCTGCATTTACCGCAACACGATTTGCTTCAGCAAGTGTAAGTCCTGTAAGATTTGGCACTGTAGCTGTTTGCTTTTTAGCATCCTCTTCAGTGTAAACTATAATTATACCATTCTTAGGCATTGACTGATTTGCTGACGGCATTTGTGAAATTACTTTTTCACCACTACCTACTATTTTAACGGTAAATCCGCTTGCTTTTGAACGCACCTTCGCTGCATCTTCTCCAACAAGGTTTGGTGCAGTTACTGTTGCTTTTGCCATTTCCTCATCACTATACTGAGGGTCAATATTAAGGTAAGCAAGAATATTCTCAAAAATTCTTCCTGCCACCGGAGCAGCACCTGAACCACCTGTTGCATAATATAATGGCTCGTCAACTGCTATAAGAATTGCAATTTGAGGGTCGTTTGCAGGAGCAAATCCAGCAAATGATGCAATACACATATCGTCAGTATTAAGCTTTTCACTTGTACCGGTTTTACCTGCTACATGATAACCTGCAACATAAGCATTTTTTGCAGTACCCCACACAACAACCTGTTCCATAAGGTCGCACATAATATCTGCAGTTTTTTCTGAAATTACTTGTCTTTTAACCGTTGGCTTTGTTTCAGAAACTATATTACCATCCTCATCAAGAACCTTATCAACAACATACGGAGTCATAAGTTTTCCGCCATTACCGAGAGATGCAACTGCAGTAATCATTTGAATTGGAGTTGCTTGGAAGGTTTGACCAAAGGATGCTGATGAAAGCTCAGCAATACCCATTCTATCAACTGTATAATATGTTTTATTTGGTACAGGTGCTGCTTCAGATGGTAAGTCAACGCCTGTTTTTTCAGTAAAACCAAATGCTTCAAAATACTTACTAAAGGTATGTTTGCCTAATTTTTGTCCCAATGTAATGAAATATGTATTACAAGAGTTTGGAAGCGCTTCAGCAACCGTTTGAGTGCCGTGTGCTTTGTGGTTATAGCAGTGTTGATAATAATTTGCAACTTTAATTGAGCTTGTGCAATGATATGTGCTTGTTGTTGTAATTGCACCCTCTTCAAGACCTGCAGCAGCAACGAAAAGCTTAAATACTGAGCCTGGCTCATAAGAGTCACTGACTACTCTATTTCTCCATTGAGAGAAAAGCGCATTACTTTCAGCTTGTGATTTTTGTGCTGTATCTTCAATTTTTGAGATTTCTTCAAGTACTGAATTTGAATAAATTTTATATGGTGAATTTAAATTGTAGTCAGGCATTGTTGACATACCAAGAATTGCACCTGTTTTAACATCCATAACAATTCCGTAAGCATATTTTGCCTGAGTTTCATCAATAGCTTGTGAAAGTTGTTGTTCAAGATAATACTGAATTACCTCATCAATAGTAAGCACAAGGCTTTTACCTTGCTCAGCATCATAGGTTGTTTCATAATCGTTTGGCATTTCACCTGACAAGGCATTTTTTGCGGTGATAATTCTACCTGCCTCACCTGTTAAAAGCTCGTTATATTTAAGTTCAAGACCTGACCTACCAGTATCTTCAGAGCCAGTAAAGCCAAGTACTGTTGATGCAAAATTTCCAAGTGGATAATAGCGTTTTGTATCGGGGTCAATACCTACGATTGTACCGAGCTTTTGGTCTTTATGCTTTGACAAATACTCTTTAAGTGTGTCTTTTTGAGCGTTATCAATTTGACCAATAATTTTTTCGTAGCCACTTTCACTACGATTAACCTTTTTTTCAACAGTTTCGCGGTCAAGCCCAAAGATTTCTACAAATCCATCAACCAATAATTTCTTTTGCTCATCAGTTGAAATTCTTGCAGGATTAATATAAACAAGCCAAGCAGATGCGCTTTGTGCTAAAACCTTCATATTTGAGTCATAAATCGTACCACGATTAGCATTAACAACAGTATCGCTTAACTGATTTTTTTCCGCTTTAAGACGATATTTTTCGCCATTGATTACTTGAATCCAAAAAAGGTTACCGATAAGACAAAAGAGAAATGCACAAAACACGCCAAAGGCAATAAGCGAACGTAATTCCATTCTTTTTGTAGGCTTTTTAGTCATTTTTCTTGCTCCTTTCGGTTAAAATTAAATACCTCATACAATAAAACAACGAGAGTCAAGAATTCTCAACTCCCTTTGCTTTCAATTCAATATATTATTTGTTATTTCCATTTATTACATGGGATTGGTCGGTTTCTTGACCATTTGCAACAACAACGCTATCGCCTGACGACAAGTCAACATAAACCACCTGATAATCTTGAACCTTTACCATTCCAAGAACATTAGCGGCATAATCTTCAACATTGTTAATTGAAATCATCTCATTAAGAGCGTTATTTAGCTTGATAGAATCACTTTGTGCAAGTTCTATCTCGTATTCTTTATTATTTATGTTACGATTGATTTCATCAAGCTGTACTCTACTGTAAATAGCCACTGCCATAAACATAAGAACTGTTGCAGCTATAATAAATATTTTTCTTACTTGTTTAGAAGTTTGGTGTGCCTCACTGCGAACTTGTGCAGCTGAGGGCTTTCTATTTTTAACAACCTTAAGCTGTGGCGTTTTTTGAGGTGCAGGCTTTAATTTAGGCGCAGCATTGCTAGCTGATACCGTTCTCGGCTCAAACTGTTCAATGTTATAAGATTTGTACGCATTGTACTGTGCCATTTCCTTTTCTTCCTTTACTTTATTTCCACAACTTTTATTTTAATCTTTCAATTGTGCGAAGCTTTGCGCTACGACTTCTATTATTTGCGTTTAGTTCAGTTTGCTTTGCCGAAACACCTTTATTAATAAGTTTACCTTTTGGCGTATTTCCACACACACAAACCGGAAATTCTTTAGGACAAGTGCATCCTATTGTAAACTCACGGAATTTTTCTTTAACCGTTCTATCTTCAAGAGAGTGAAAAGTTATTATTGAAAGTCTTCCACCCACTTTAAGACAATTAAACATATCTTCAACCGCTTGAGAGAGAGTTGAAAGTTCATCATTAACTTCAATTCTTATTGCTTGAAATGTTTTTCTTGCCGGATGACCATCACGACGATACTTTGCAGGAACTGAGTCTTTAATGATTTCAGCGAGTTCTAATGTAGTTTCTATATTTTTTTCGTTTCTTGCTTTAACTATATTCTTTGCAATGTTCCTTGCAAACTTTTCCTCACCGTAACGACTAATAATATTTGCAAGTTCATACTCGGTATATCCGTTAACCACGTCATATGCGCTTTTTCCAGATTTACTCATTCGCATATCAAGGGGTGCATCATGATGAAACGAAAATCCCCTTTCGGCAGTATCAAGTTGAAATGAGCTGACGCCTAAGTCCGCAAGAATTCCATCAGCTAACCTGCCATTTAATATACCTTTTATATTATTAAAATTATCGTTGACTATTTCTACCTGAGGTGCCCCGCCAATTCGCTCAGTAATTACCTGAATGGCGTCGGGGTCACGGTCAATTGCAACAAGAACACCGTCCGGGATGCGTTCAAGGATTGCTTTAGAATGCCCCGCTCCGCCACAGGTACAGTCAACATACAAACCTTCTTGTTTAATATTTAAAGATTCTATTGTTTCTTCAAATAAAACTGAAATGTGCGAAAATTCCATATCAATTACCAATTAATATCAGTTGAGAAGTCAATTGCTTTAGTTGTTGGTGCCTGAGAAATCTTGAATTTTTCAAGTGGCATAATTACCACTCTACGACCGCTACCATATATTGCAACCTCTTTCTTAAGACCAGCGTGTTCCACATGAGAGGCATCAAGAGTAACTCTACCTTGATTATCAACAACCGTATCATTTACACAACTGAAGAAAGCGTCTTGTTCTTCAAAGCTGCGATGCTTTTGTCTATACTCTTCAGCAATTTCATTAAAAGTTTCTTCAGGGTAAACAAACAAGCATTCGCCAGGGCCTGGCATAATGTAAAGTCTTTCGCCTAATTGTTCACGAAAACGAGCAGGAATAAACAAACGATTTTTAGCGTCAAGATTGTGATAATAATTATGTACAAACACTTTTTTGTTCATTCCTTTCGTAGTTAATTTTTGTATATTTAACCTTTTCGGTGTATTTTTGATGCTTTTTCCCCCACCGATGCATTTATTATACAATAATATTTCAAAAAAATCAATAAAAACTTAAAAACTAATTTGTGCATTTTTCTACAAATTTTTCTTTTTTCACTTGTATATTTTGCACAAATAAAATTTTTGAATTTTTGCAACATTAAGAGTAG
>JAZLET010000129.1:0-8751 GCA_045615405.1 Candidatus Fimenecus sp. | reverse complement strand
GTAGGTAAGGCTACCACAGGGATACGGATTACTGCCGCAAAATGGTGGAGACACTATGAGTTGGTCAGCAGGTCATATCGAAAAACAAGGTATGACTTAATGTAATTTCATCGCCCTGCGAAGCTAAAGCTTGAACGAATTTGTGTAGTATTTTTGGCTGCATTTTTGCGTTTGGGCAATTATGCAGTTTTTTTATTGTAAAGGAGTGAAAATTGTGGACACATACCGAAGTACAACCGCGAAACCTCCGAGTATTATGGCGGAACAGGTAACTGTCCGCAATTTGTAAATTACTCGCCGTGTTTCACAAATAATACCCTAAGAAAAGGAGTTGTGAAAAATGGAAACCTATGAAATTTTAACCGAGCTTTTGCGCGGTAAAAAGTGGCAAGAGTTAAAAGATTTTTTAACCGAAATGAATGAGCAAGATATCGCGGAACTTTTTATGGAGTTGCACGAGCGTGACTTGACGCTTATTTACCGACTTTTACCTAAAGAGTTAGCGGCAGAAGTTTTCGTTAATATGGAGCCTGAGTATCAAGAGTTGCTTATTCGTGCATTTAGTGATGCTGAGCTTCGTGAAGTCCTAGACGAGTTATATGTTGACGATGCTGTTGACCTTATTGAAGAAATGCCCGCATCACTTGTAAAGCGTATTCTTCGTCAAACTGACCCTGATACAAGAAAATCAATTAACCAAATTCTACGCTATCCAGAGGATTCAGCGGGTAGCCTTATGACTATTGAGTATGTTGACTTAAAACGCTCAATGACTGTTGCAGATGCGTTTACAAGAATTCGTAGAACAGGTGTTGATAAAGAAACAATTTATACTTGTTACGCAACTGATAGTAAACGAAAGCTAAAAGGTTATGTAACGGTAAAGGATTTGCTTCTTGCTGATGAAACTGCAACAATCCGTGAGATTATGGATGATAATGTTATCTCAGTAAATACTCACGAAGATAAAGAGGTTGTAGCAGACCTTTTCCAAAAGTACGACCTTGTTGTTCTTCCTGTTGTTGACGACGAAAATCGCCTTGTTGGTATTATCACAGTCGATGATGCTATTGACGTTTTGCAAGAAGAAATTACTGAAGATATGGAATTGATGGCTGGTATTACACCAACTGATAAGCCTTATCTTAAAATGGGCGTTTTTGAAAACTTTAAAAAGCGTATTCCATGGCTTATGCTGTTAATGGTGTCAGCAACCTTTACTGAAAAGATTATCACACATTTTGAAGGTGCTTTAACCGCTTGTGTGGCGCTTACAGCATTTATCCCAATGCTTACAGGTACTTGTGGTAACTGTGGTAATCAGTCATCATCAACAATCATTCGTGGTATTTCACTTGGTGAAATTGAGTTTGCTGATACACTAAAGGTTATATTTAAAGAATTTTCTATTGCACTTGTTTGTGGTATTGCTCTTGCGATAGTAAACTTTGCAAAGCTTATGATTTTTGATGATATCGGTTGGCGTGTGGCGCTTGTAGTTAGTGTTACAATGATTGCAGCGGTTGTGTTTGCAAAGGTGGTAGGCTCAATACTTCCTGTTATTGCAAAGAAAATAGGATTTGACCCAGCTGTAATGTCAAGCCCGTTTATCTCAACAATTGTTGACGCAGTAACACTTCTAATTTACTTCGCAATCGCATCATCAGTATTAAATTTATAATGAAAATTAGGCAGGGTAAAATCCCTGCCTTTTGTATTTATTTCCAACACTGTTTCATTGACTTTTATTGCTGATTATTGTATTATATTAGTATATTATTTCAAGGGTGATTGATATGAGAAGACTATCTAAAATTATGGCAATTTTATCTGCCTTTATAATACTTATTTCAATGTTTTTACTTTCAGCTAACGCTGCAACTGTAAATTACACCGCATCAAGCGTTAGTGGAGCAAAAGGCAGTACAGTAACAATAAGTGTAAAAATGTCGTCAAGTGTTCAACTTTGGGGCGCAAATGTAATGCTTGGTTATAATTCTAATGAATTGCAATATGTGAGTAGCAGTAAGGGAAATGTAATTGCAAGCGGTAGTCTTAATAATACGGGTTCGTCAGTTAATTTTTCAGGTATGTTTAATGCGAAAAGTGGAACAGTTTTTACTGTTAAATTCAAAATATTAAAGAGCTCAGGTTCTTCAACACTTACACTTAGAAGTACGGAAAATATTGATTCAGATGCTAAAACTTATGCATGCTCAACTAAGAATGGTACAGTAACAGTTACTAACCCAGTCACAGGTATTTCACTTAACAAAACAAGTGTATCACTTAAAAAAGGTGAAACTGCAAAGCTTGTGGCAACTGTAACACCAAGTGATGCAACAAATAAAACAGTTACTTATTATACAAGTGATAAATATGTAGCAAAGGTTTCAAGTGATGGTACAATTACTGCAGTTGGTGGCGGTACAGCAACAATTACCGCAAAGGCTGGCACAAAAACCGCAACTTGTAAAGTTTCAGTTAATGTTGCACAAACAGGTATTGCACTTTCAGGTAATTCTTCAAAAACTGTTGAACAAGGCTCAACCTTAAAACTTAAGGTTGCAAAAGTGCCATCAGATGCAACTGATAATTTCGCAACAACTTGGACTTCGGCTGATACAAATATTGCAACAGTGTCTTCAAATGGTACTGTGACAGGTGTAAATCTTGGTACAACAACAATTACAGCTACTCAAAATGGTTGGAAAGTTACATATAATATTACTGTTACTGAAAAGGTGACTGAAAGCTCAACTGATGAATTATCTACTGATGAAAGCACAACTGAGTCACCAACTGAATCTACAACTGAATCTACAACCTTGCCTATTACAACTGAACCGACAACGGAACCACAAGATAAGGTTAACTTCTTCCAAAGTATATGGGAAGAGATTAATGACGAAAATAATAAGGTGACAAAGCTTTATCACTATGCAGTTATGGTTATGGTAGCGGTAATAGTGGCTGGTGTTGCTTCGGCGGTTACATATCTTGTAACTTCGGGATACTACAAGGCAAAGCTTAATAAAAAAGACAACGAAACTCAAGAATAATAGAGGTAGATTATGCTTAATATAGGATGTCATTTGTCATCATCAAAGGGATTTTATAATATGGGTATAGAATCTCTTTCAATAGATGCTAATACATTTCAATTTTTTACACGAAATCCAAGAGGGGGCAGTGCAAAAGATATTGACCCTCAGGATGCTAAAAAACTTAATGATTTAATGGCGGGAAAAGGATTTGCGAAAATTCTTGCTCATGCACCATACACTCTTAATGCTTGTGGTGAAAAGGCGTATGTACGCGAGTTTGCATACAATACAATGCTTGATGACTTAAAGCGTATGGAGTATGTGCCGAATAATTTGTACAACTTTCATCCAGGTAGTCACGTAGGTCAAGGCGTTGAAGTTGGTATTGATTTAATATCAGGACTTCTTAACTCAATTTTGTGGAAAGAACAAACTACAACAGTGCTTCTTGAAACAATGGCAGGTAAGGGTAGTGAGGTAGGCGGAAAATTTGAAGAACTCCGTGAAATTATTGACCGTATAGAGTTAAAAGATAAAATGGGTGTTTGCCTTGATACTTGTCATGTTTATGACGCTGGTTATGATGTTGTAAATGACTTAGACGGTGTGCTTACACAGTTTGATAAGATTATTGGTCTTGATAGACTTAAAGCAATTCATATTAACGACAGCAAAAATCCATTTGCAAGTCATAAAGACCGTCACGAGAAAATAGGTGAGGGCTCAATCGGTACTGAGGCATTTGCGAGAATTATAAATCACCCAGCGCTTCGTGATTTACCATTTTTTCTTGAAACACCTAATGAGTTAGACGGATATGCCCGTGAAATTGCACTATTAAAATCCTTATACAAATAAAATAAAACGGACACTCCAAATGGAATGTCCGTTTTTTATGTTTTATCTTATTTTTCAAATCCAAAACTATTAATAATCTTTGTGATTTCGTGCTCAGCAACCTCAAAAAGACGGTGACCTAAATTGGTGTAATAAGCATCTTCTTTTTCGCCACAAAGCATTGCGAATGAAATACCGATGTTTTTTGAAATGTCAACCGCTTTTCTAACTGCAAGGTAGTAAAAACTGTATTCAGCAGCGTCATCAAGTCTATCATAGAATTCAGCAGCTTTCTTACTGATTGTATCATACATAGCGTTAATTGCGGTATTAGATAATACAGTAGCAGGTAAAAGGTGATTTATACAGTATTCAGCGGTGAATATAAGCAAGACTTTCATTTGATACATATCGTTATCATTATCACGCTTAATTTCACCAACTTCGCTCTCTAAATCAGAAAGTAAATGTGGCTCATCAATAAAAATTTCAGCAAGGTGTTTTCCTAATTGCTTTGCTTTTAATATATTACCGTTTGTTCTATGCTTTTGCATTTCTGCAATAACTGTAACTTCATCAGATGATGTACTGTCATTATTATCACTAAAGATTTTAATATCGCTATCGTCAAAAAGCATTGTAAAAAACCTCCTTACTAATTATTATATGTAAAATTTATTCAGCGTTTTGCTGTGCTAACTTTTTTTGTAATCTTTTTTGTTTAGATTTGTAGGTAAGAAGTGCATGAAGACAATCATCAGGAGTATTGTAATCACCTAATGATACAGTGTATTCATTGTAAAGTCCATGAAAATCACTACCGCCAGTCATTAAAAGTTTGTTTTTAGTTGCAAACTTTTTAAGTTCATTTTGTTGTTCTTCGTTAGCGCTTGGATGAAATACCTCAATACCATCAATGCCGTATTCAATGTAGTCGGCAAGAATATCAACACAACCACTTTTAACAGGGTGGGCGAGAATTGCAATACCGCCTGCGGTATGAATAGCGTCAATTACATCTTTAACAGCTTCATATTTTGGAACAATAAGAATGTTGTTTTCACTTTCTTTAGTAAATAAATCTTTGTAAAGGTCGCCATTAAAAGAATTAGTATAACCACACTCAATAAGTGCTTGCATAATATGTTTCTTGTAAATATTTGTAGAACCTGTTGCACATTTCATTATAAATTCAGTTTGAATAGGGAAACGCTTAGCGGTTTGGAGCATCATAAAATGACCTGCTTTTTTACGAGCAAGTGAATTTCTTTTACAAAGACCTTCAAGCATATCTGGCGAATCGGGTAAATAGCAAAGAATATGAACATTCTTTGCGTTTTTTTCGTCAGTTGCTGAAAGCTCAACACCTGTAATAACTTGAATTCCGTTTCTTTTTCCAATAACTGTTCCTCTAACAGTACCTGCAAGACAATCGTGGTCAGTAATTGCAATAGTTTCAAGACCTTTTTTCTTTGCAAGGTTAATAATATCTTCAATACCTAAAGTACCATCAGATAATCTTGTGTGACAATGTAAATCTCCGCTCAAAATGAATACCTCCAAAATATGTGCTAAAAAAGGTAAAAATCCCCTCAATATATAACACCATTATATACTAATTTTGCGGAAAAATCAAGAATTTAAGTCAAAAAAGTTTTAAATCTACTAAAATCACAATTTTTTTGTGTGAATAGTAGAAAGTAGTTTATAAAATTCGTATAAATAAACAAAAAGAAAAAGCCACCCTAATGAGTGGCTTTCATTGATTATTTAAGATACTTACCATATTTTATTTGATTCACAATAAATCCAATAAGTAAAATTAAAAGAATTGGCACGAAGAAAGTGATAATGAAAAGAATTGTAAGAATTACAATAGGTAATCCTTTTTTACTTTCTTTAACTGTGTCAGGTTTTGCAGGCTTTACAGGTTGAGGTCTAACTTCATCACCTTCATATAAAGGCATAATTGGCATAATTGCGTCATAAGAAGGAATTCCATCATTGTAAAGTAATGGCTCAATAATTCCACGAACAGTGTCAGAAACTTTAACAAACTTTTTAAGAGGAATATGTAACACCTTAATAATTGAATCAATAATGTTTATAAGACCAATAGCAATCTTGTATTCATTATCCTCAGGAGTATAAAGGTTTTTACCACCGAAAAGATTAAGAACAATATCAACGATAAAATCCACAACGCTCTTATCTTTTATGTCAGCATAATCTTCTTTTTTAAGCCCTGTTTCTGCTTGTGTCCAGTTGCCAACTGTACCGATTTTTAAAGAGTTTAAGAATTTGAAAATTGGCTTTAAAATCCAACCGATTTTATATGAAAGTTTTTTCTTGATGCTAATAGCAGTAGCCATATCGGCAAACTTATCAATATCTTCACCTGCAGCTTTAATGATATCTCTAATTGTACCAATAAAGTGGTCTGCAAGATATGTTTGTAAATCCTTGCCATGTGTATCAAATTTAACTGGCTCAGTAACAAGGTCGGTAGTTGTGCTGACAATATTTTTATCTGCATCAAAAACAACTGTTCTTATTGTACCAGGGTAACCAACTGTAGACGCGGTAGAAATATCATAAAAGTAGTTGCCCTTAGGACTTACATGTTTGTCAATGTCGTGCACGTGAGTGTGACCAGTAAGCATAAATTGAACGCCTAAATCAGCAAGCTGTTCACGACGGATGTCATAGTCACCCATCATATCGCCATGACCTATAATTTCATACATAGGTGATGGAGCAATAAGAGGATGGTGTGTCATTGCAACAATGAATTGGTTGTTAGCTCTTGCATCGGCAATTTGTGATTTAATCCATTCAAAGCATTCGTCGGAAAATCCGCTCTTGCCATTTCTATTAGTGTCATCATTAAGTGCAAAAAGGCGATAGCCATCTTGTAACTGAATAATATATGACATGCTTTCTTCGTGAACTGCAAGCGCTTCATCAGGGCCGAATTCCTTGTACATATCAAAAAGTTCTTCGCGTTTTGCAGCAGGGATGGTGACTCTTTCACTGCCTTCGTATCTATGGTGTGTACCACTACCTTGAAAGTCGTGAGTAGCAGTTAAAACATAAACACGTTTGCCTTTTGCTTTAAGACTGCGAAGCATTTCAATAAATTCCTTGTGAGAGTCAAAGTCACCGTTACTTGTTGTATCGCCTGAAAGAAGAACAATGTCAGTTCTTTTGTCGTTGGCAATTTGTGTAAATGCTGCTTCAAGCATTTCTGCAGATTCGGCTAATAAAACGCCGCTTTTGTTGTTGGCGATTTCATAAGCTGAACCAGATGTGCCAAGTTTTTTTGAGTAATAGTGTGTATCGGTAATAACCGTTACGGTAAGTGGATTTCTCATAATTTACCCCTTATCTTACTTTGTTAGCAATTTCTTCTTTAAGCATATTTGCAAAATCGTCAAAGTTCATTGAGCCAATGTCACCTTGACCACGTTTGCTTACTGAAACTGTACCATCTTCAACTTCTTTATCACCGACAATAATCCAGTATGGAAGCTTTTGAAGTCTTGATTCGCGGATTTTATAGCCTGTCTTTTCACTTCTATCGTCAACAGTTACGCGCATACCCATCTTTTCAAGTTCGCGCTTGATTTCAAACGCTTTATCGTGATGACGGTCAGCAATAGGAAGAATTCTAACTTGCTCAGGAGCAAGCCAAAGAGGAAATGCACCTGCATATTTTTCAATAAGAAGAGCAAGTGTACGCTCGTAGCAACCAATTGATGTTCTATGAATAATGTATGGATTTTTCTTTGTACCATCTTTGTCAGTGTATTCCATACCAAATTTTTCAGAAAGAAGCTGGTCAACTTGAATTGTAATAAGAGTATCTTCTTTACCGAATACGTTTTTAATTTGAATATCAAGCTTAGGACCATAAAAAGCAGCTTCGCCAACACCAATCTTGTATTCAATTCCAAGATTATCAAGGATTTTACCCATAATTCCTTGTGCTTCGTCCCATTGTTCAGGAGTGCCAATGTATTTTTCTTTGTCAGTAGGGTCCCATTGTGAAAAACGGTATGAAACATCTTCGTAAAGACCGAGTGTTTGAAGCATATAGTTAGCGAGTTCAAGACAACCTCTAAATTCGTCTTCTAACTGTTCAGGAGTGCACATTAAGTGACCTTCCGAAATTGTGAATTGACGAACACGAATAAGACCGTGCATTTCGCCTGATGCTTCATTACGGAAGAGCGTTGATGTTTCATTATATCTTAATGGTAAATCGCGATATGAACGAGGTCTATTAAGATATGCTTGGTATTGGAATGGGCAAGTCATAGGACGAAGTGCGAAAATTTCTTCATCATTTGCTTCTGCTTGGTCTGCATCACCAAGTACAAACATACCGTCACGATAGTGGTCCCAGTGACCTGAAACTTTATAAAGGTCACTCTTAGCCATAAATGGTGTTTTTGTAAGCAACCAACCACGCTTTTGCTCTTCATCTTCAACCCAACGTTGAAGAAGTTGAATGATTCTTGCACCCTTAGGAAGCATAATTGGAAGACCTTGACCGATTAATTCACTTGTTGTGAAAAGTTCAAGCTCACGACCAAGTTTGTTGTGGTCGCGTTTTCTTGCTTCTTCAAGCATTGTTAAATGCTCATCAAGTGCTGATTGCTTAGGGAATGCAGTCGCATAAATTCTTTGAAGCATCTTGTTCTTTTCGTTACCACGCCAGTAAGCACCTGTACAAGCGGTAAGCTTAAACGCTTTAACAGCACCTGTTGACATAAGGTGTGGACCTGCACAAAGCTCAACAAAATCACCTTGCTTATAGAATGAAATTGCTTCGCCCTTGTCAGCGTGCTCGTTAATGAGTTCA
>JAZLET010000128.1:0-7116 GCA_045615405.1 Candidatus Fimenecus sp. | reverse complement strand
TTGTCCGCCTTGGTTTTTATCTTGATATGCTTCCCAGTTTTCTTGAATTTGTGAAGGCATATTCCAAGTTATAAAGTGAGTTGGTGGTACACAAGCGTAAACCTCGCTACCATCAATACCCTTCCAAATAAAGTTGTTATGTGGGAAACGGTTTGTATCATTCCAAGTTGACATTTTGTTTGATACAAAGTAGTCAACGCCACTCTTTTTAAGGATTTGTGGCAAAATCCAGCTATTGCCGAAAACATCAGGAAGCCAACAATTCTTTATTGTCTTACCGAATTTTTCACGGAAATAGTGTTGACCATACATAAACTGACGGATTAAACTTTCTGCACAAGGAATGTTACAGTCAGGCTCAACATACATAGCACCAACTGGCTCAAACTGACCACGGGATATCTTCTCTTTAAGCTCTTCAAACACATCAGGATAATACTTTTCAAGCATTTCATAAGTATATGCTTGAGTATGAGTGTACTTAAAGTCAGGGTATCTATCCATTAAGCGAAGTTGAATAAGAATTGTTCTTAAATTCTTTTGCACTGAATGAATACGACGCCAATAATATGCAATGTCTAAGTGTGAATGAGCAATAAGAGCAACATCACCATTACCTTTATAATCATCATTTGCATAAATTACATCACCGATATATTGCTTTGCTTTTGCAACATCTTCAGTTTGCAAGTCATCAAAATCTATAAGATTAAGAGCGTTGTTAATTTCACGGTTTAAGAAATTACGGTAATCCTCATTAAACAAATCACTTTTTGCAATATCTAAAAGCAATTCAAGGTCATAAACCAAATCCAACACTGTATGATTAATTGTTGCAAGGTAAGCACCTTCAAAAATTTGACGACAACCACGTACTGAAAGAGATTCAGGATTTCGCTCATCATCAGGCTTTGAACGATTATAGCCCTCCATCTCAAAGTGAAGAGTATCGCTATTAATGTAAGGTGTTAAAAGAATACGGTCGCGGTTAGGGTCAACACCACCAACATATTTTCCGTTTACTTTTACAATGATTTCAGCCGCAGTTTTAAATGAAAACCACAACTCCTTACCTTTTAAATATTCAGGGATTGCCACATCCGCCTCAAAGAATGCAGTGCCGTCAGGGGTAAAATACATATCACCTTTTTTAAGGTAGCGCCAACCCTCAGGGTAGTATTCATACTGCATTTCAGCCACTTGACGAGCATCACGGACTCTTAAATCTTCTATTTCATATTTTTCTTCGTATATGTATCTTTTAAGCCAACCGAAACGCAAATCAGTCCATTCTTCAGGACGCATACTTCGTCTAACTACTTTAATATGTGCCATAACTATTTACTCCTTATTTATCCCAAAAGAATGGTTTCTTCTTTTGTGCAATTACTTTTACACTTTCACCCATATCTCGCATAATCTCAGTTTCAATCCAAGAAAGACAACGGTCAACGATTAAGCATTTTGAGCATTCACCTTGTAAAAGTACAGTAAGATTTCCGTTTTCGTATGACACGAAATCAATTTCACCGCCGTCACCTTGAAGTTTTGGCTTTATGATTGTGTTAATATAATTTTTCATAATTAACCCTCAATTTCATTTTTAAGAATTGCACGGATTTTATTTAACTTTTCAGTTGCAACTTCTTTTGTTTCACCGCACATTGAGTAATAAACCTTAAGTTTTGGTTCAGTACCTGATGGTCTTACTGCAATCCAGCTACCATCTGTAAATGTATATTTAAGCACATTTTCTTTTGGCAAATCCCCAATGCCCTTTGAGTAGTCTAACACATCTTTAATATTATCAAAAAGCAACTGACCATTTTCACGCATTTTTGTCATAATGCTTTGAATTTTCTCGGCACCATCTTTTCCCTTAAGCACAAAGGTGTCTAATGCATCAAGATAAAATCCATATTTTGCATAAATATTGTTTAATGCATCAACAAGTGTTTTACCATTATTCTTGTGATATGCAGCCATTTGACAAATAAGCATTGACGAAACAACTGCATCCTTATCTCTTGCGTGAGTACCAACAAGATAACCGTAAGACTCTTCATAGCCGATTACAAATTCACGGTCACCACTAATTTCATATTTGCCGATTTGGTCACCGATATACTTAAAGCCAGTAAGAGTATCAACAATATTTAATCCATAGTTTCTTGCAATATCAGCACCAACCTCACTTGTAACTATTGTTTTTACAAGTGTTGATTTTGAGTTAAGTGTATCTTCTTTATTTGAAAGCACGAAATCAACAAGTAGCGCACCAACCTGATTACCAGTCATCAATACATATTCACCGTTGTGTAAAACTGCAATACCCACACGGTCACAGTCAGGGTCTGTACCCAAAACTAAATCCGCACCTTCTTGTTTTGCTTGTTCTATTGCAATAGTTAAAGCGTCTTTTTCTTCAGGATTTGGTGAACGAACTGTGCTGAAATTACCATCAGGCAATTCTTGTGATTTTACGATTGAAACTTTCATTCCCTTAAGCGCTTTTCTTACAGGAATATTACCCGTACCATGAAGTGCAGTATAAACAATTTTAAGGTCTGATTCTTCCTCATAAATTGATTGCTTTTCAACCTCTTTCAAGAAAGCAGTAAGAACATCTTCACCGATTACAACGATTTTCCCCTCATTAACCGCAGTGCTAAAATCGTCAATTTTTACCGCTTTTAAATCGGTAACGGCATTTACAAACCCGATGACCTGACTTGCAAATTCAGTTACTAACTGACAACCTTTTTCGTCATAAATTTTATAACCATTGTACTCTTTTGGATTATGACTTGCAGTAAGCACAATGCCACCATTACAACCTAAATATTTTGCAGTAAATGAAAGCACCGGTGTTGGCATAAGTGTATCGTAAATATAAACCTTAATTCCGTTTGCAGATAACACGCCTGCCGCAACCTGTGAAAAATACTGTGAGTTATTTCGCGAGTCATAAGCAATTGCAACACTAATTTCACCACTGAAACGACTTTTAAGATAATCCGCATAGCCTTTTGTAGCCTTTGCGATTGTGTATCTATTCATTCGGTTAGGACCTGCGCCCATAACACCACGAAGTCCGCCTGTACCGAATTCTAATTCTTTATAAAATCTATCTTCAATTTCCTTTTCATCGGAAATCCCGAGAAGCTCATTTTTGGTTTCTTCATCAAAAGAACACCATAATTCAAATTTTTCTTTTATTGTCATATTTTTACCTCTTTTCAGGTATATTTTCATACGTTAATAGTACACCAAAATAAGTCTACTGTCAATTTATCATTATGAAATATGCAACAAAATTTTATAAGTATTTATATATATTTACTATTTCTTTTTCTTGTAAATATTGTTATAATGAACACAATATTAATTATCTTTTGTTTGAGGAGTGTAAATATGAAAAAGGATGCAACAATCGCACGTTTCTTTGTTCTTACATTTTTAGGAATTTTTGCGATTGCAATTCTTGTTGCTTTCCCTATGTTTTTAACTGCTGAACTTGATAATCAAAACCAGGCATTCTTAAAAGAATTTTCAGCAAAGAATGGTGAATCAGTCGGTTTTAAATTCCAAGAACAAGCAGTTATTCTTAACTATTATGCAGAAAATGTGGACACATCATTACTTGACGACCCTGAGGCTGCGGTGAAAAGTCTTGATGACATTCCAGACCTTAAAGGTTTTAAACGTTATGGTGTTTCTACTGCTGACGGCAAAGCATATACATCTGATGGAAAAAACGTTGACCTTGCACATAATAGACATATAAAAGAGTGTATTGAGAAAAACAAATTCACAGTATGCCGTATGTCAACTGAAGAAAGTATTGACGGTGATGATGTTTTTGTTATGCACGCGCCATTAAGTCACAACGGTGAAACAAGGGCAGTTTTCTTTCTCGTTTTTACTATTGACCAAATTTTAGCAAACTTTGAATCAACAGCTTTTAATCAAAGCGAATTTTTCTTTGTTGTTGACTATGACGGCAACAACATTATAAGCACACACAAGGCAGAGTATTATCGCAGTATTGAAAACGTTTTTTACTCTTTACCTGTAGACGAAAAATATGGTGGAAGTAGAATTGCCGATATTCAAAAAGATATGGCAAATGGTGAAACCGGTGTTATTTTATCAAGCTTAAATACTGATTTTTATCTTTACTACGCTCCACTTAATTTCAATGACTGGTACTTATTCAGTATTATTCCAACAAGCGCAGTTATTGAAAATAGAAACACTGCTCTTTCTTATGTTGGATTAATGTGTTTCTTCCTTGTTACTGTATTTATTTTGTTTACCATTTATGCAGTATCGTCTGAGCGTCGTAAAAAGGAAGAGCTTGACAAAATTCTTTACACGGACACTCTCACCGGTGGCGATTCTTACGCAAAATTCTGCCTTGACGTTAAAAAGCAATTAACTAAAAGCCAAAAGGCCGCATACGTAGTAATGGATGTTGACAACTTTAAGCTTGTAAACGACTATTATGGTTATGAAATGGGTAACCGCACAATTAAGTTTATTAATTCATTGTGGCAAAAAATTCTTGGTGATAATGAATTTGTTGGTAGAATTGCAGCAGATAGATTTGCAGTATATCTTCGTTATTCAAACGAAGACGAGCTTATTTCCCGCCTTGAAAAGTTCTGCAACGAATGTAGAATTTTTAATGATAGAAATATGTCTAACTACATTTTGACACCAAGCATCGGCGTGTATTTCATTCAAGAGAAAAATATTGATATTCAAAAAATGCAAAACTGTGCAGTTATGGCAAAATCACTCGTCAAGGGTGACCATGACTCTATGATTTCAGTATACAACAGTAAAGTTAAGAAAGAAATGACACAAAAGAAGCTTTTTACTGATGAGCTTGAACACGCTATTAAAAATAATGAACTTTCAGTTGTTTTGCAACCACAATACAATATAAACCAAGATAAAATTTGTGCGGCTGAAATCCTTGCAAGATGGACTAAGCAAGATGGCACATCCGTATCACCAATAGAATTTATTCCTGTTGCGGAAGAAAAGGGCTTTGTAAAAGATATTGACCGTTTTGCTTTCCGTAAAGCTTGTGAATATCAGCAAGACTTAGTAAAAAAAGGTCTTGGATTAATAGATATTTCTACAAATGTATCTCAACAATCACTTTATGACAAAAACTTTATAGAATCTTATTTAAAGATTATTGAAGAAACAGGTGCTGATATTTCACACTTGCATCTTGAAATTACTGAAACTACACTTTTCAATAACAACAAGAATTTTGTTAAACTTTTAAGAAGACTTCATAAGACTGGTTTCAAGATTTTGCTTGACGATTTTGGTACAGGTTATTCTTCACTTATGCTTCTTAAATCAATGCCAATTGATGCGCTTAAGCTTGACAAAACATTTATTGATGATTATGAGCATCCTCGTGGTCGTAACATTATTGAATGTGTTATTGAAATGACAAAGAGACTTGGAATTTCACTTGTTGCTGAAGGCATTGAAACTGCTGAGCAATATGAATACCTAAAAGCTCAAAAATGTGATATTGTTCAAGGCTTCCATTTCAGTTATCCATTACAATATGATGATTTTTGTAAGGTTATTGCCAAGGACCGCTAATATATTCGTGTCCCACTCGCCTAATATTTAAATTAACATTGACTTCGTACAAACTTTGTTTTAGTACGGAGTCAATATTTTTTTCGTTTTTACGGTAAAAATCCTTTTCACAAATATATAAAAGTCGTGCGAAGCCACACGCATCACTATTATATTTTTGATATAACGAGTCAAGTGTTTCTTTTATACTTTTTTCTATATACTCTTCACCTTTTTGTTTGATTTCTTGTATATCGTTTGTCGTCATAGCACTTGAAACTCCACCGCTGATTTCGGCAATATCCGCATCAATATAAATATCAATTTTAAATGTAGGAATCTGCTTTTCAATTTTTACGCTTCTTTTTGTTTTTGCTTTCACAATATTAATTGCAACATTTGTGTCTTTTCCGCCATCAAAAGAAATTGCAGTATTTTGAATTTTGTTGTAAAGCATATTAAGATAAATTGTTTCGTCTTTTGAAATGACCTCTCTATATTTTGTATTATTAAAAAGTGCTGTGCCTATTATCTCTACTGTTTTTTCTTTATCCTTTTCTTGTAGTGAAAAAAGTGGCAAGGCAAAATCTTTTGTGCCTGAGTTATACCGATTAATCAATTCATAAATTTGTGTTGCAAAAATTCGTGCATCATACTCGTATGCCTCTATACTGTTTTCAAGATTTTGAGCGCTTATATATTCGTTATTGCTTTGAGCCGTTAAAATCTCGTATGCAGTTTTTTCGGCAGCCGCAACATAAACTGTACCACCATTTTCAACATCACGAACAAAAAAGTCAATTACATCATCCATTTTTTCTTCCGTAATACTTTTACCTATAAGAATAATGCGATTTTGCGAATACAGTGGGATTTTACCCTCTTTTTCAGTTACTGTTTTTATTGCTGTATAAACTGTGTCGCCCTTTAATTTATATGCTTTTAATGGTGGTTGTGAAGCACCCTCCGCTGATGCTGCTTGTGATGAATTTGTATCAATTGCCTGAAGCGTTACTGTATAGGTACCATCCTTTTCTAAATCAATACCGATACCTTGAATGACTAGGCGGTTGCTAATATCTTTTTTATAAATTTCATTTTCACTAAATGTAAAAATTGCAAGAATTATAGAAAGTGCAATAATTATACCTCTTCGCATTTTTTACTCCCCTTTCTTGCCAAAAGCAACACAATAAGTGGAATTAATAAAGTTGTTATTCCTGTAATTATTACTTTAATTACGGAACTGTCAATTATAAAAAATCTTTGGATTTCACCTGCAATAATTAAGTTTGAAATTATAGAAAGAATGCCAATAGCTAAAAGACAGTTAATCTTTTTGAAACTAGGAAATTCCTTTTGTAAAATATCTACTTGCAAGAAAATAAGCAAAGACGCTTTTATAAATGCACACATAATCCACACGCTTGTAAAAATTGCATCAAGACGGTCAAACATTGCAAATTCTGCTAGTGACGCAAGAGTGTGGAATGGAAAAAG
>JAZLET010000127.1:0-2398 GCA_045615405.1 Candidatus Fimenecus sp. | reverse complement strand
AACTTTTTTAGTTAGGTGTCTTTTTATTTAATGTAAAATATTTATGGACACGAACCTGTGAATATCTAAATATTCTTAGCCAAGAGCACAATCTAAGTGTTGATGAAATTATTAGTCCTTTGTATTTTATAGTTTCACCTTTATATTAAACTTTTAATGTATATTTGCACTTAGGATAACTACTCTAAATTATCGTAGTTTAATCCGATTTGGGTGCGAATTTCATCAAGAAGATGCATAACATTTGATGTGGCTTTAAGTGGCACCATTTTACTTTCTTTAAGTCCTTCACGGATTTCTTGTGCTACTGTGTCAAACTCGTCAAGATATGAATTAATTTTTGGCCCGTTACCTTTAAAGGTTTCTTTTTTGAACATGGATTTTTTATATGTTACACCATTCATTGCGTGGTAAAGAGTTGCTTTGATTTCACCCTTTTCACCCTTAATAGACATTTTTTCAAATCCCTTGAAATCGGCAATAGATGCACTTATATTCACTTTAAAATCAGGATATGTAAACACAATTTCTTCACTTATATCAATTCCATTTTGAAGAACACCCTTACTCTCAATTCTTTGCGGAATTCCCCAAAGACGATAAGCATAAGTGATGGGGTAAACTGTAATATCAAGTAATGCTCCCCCTGCCCTTTTAGGGTCTCTAACACGCTCGGCACCATTAATAATATTCACGTGATATGTAAAATTGGCGGAATTGATTTTGCCAATTTTTTCTTCATCTATCCAATTCTTTGTTTGGTTGGCTGACGGTGAAAACCAAGTCCACATTGCTTCACAAAGGTATAAATCTTTTTCGTGTGCAAGTGCAATTAATTCATCAGTTTCTTGTGCAGTTACAGTAAATGCTTTTTCACAAAAAACCGGTTTACCTAACTCTAACGCTTGTTTTACATAACGGTAATGGGCATTATGTGGCGTAACAATATAAACACCCTCAACACCCTCTGCAGTAATTGCTTTTTCGGGAGTATCGTACGCAGTGCCGCCATATTTTTGTGCGAATTCCTTACCTTTTTTTAAGTTTCGTGTATAGCAAGATACAATTTCGTGGCGTCCACTTTTATTAAGTTGTGATGCCACAGTTTTCGCAAGACTGCCTGTGCCTATAAAGCACCATTTAAATTTGTTCATATTTTATTCCCCTACATATTTTTTATAGTCTTCATACAAAATAGATGAATTTTCGTGTCCTGCAAAGGCGGTTGAATTTGTGGGATTCATTAATCCTAAATACTGATAACCGAGAATTTTATCGACATAAGGTGCAACATTTTCAATTTGCTTTTGGATTCTTTCAAAGTTTGCAGGGATTAGTGCACTATTATAAACCATTCCTTCAAACTCAAAAAGTTCAATATCCGCCCAAAGTTGAGAGCGCCCCGCTTTGTCGTGGGCAACACGTAATTTTTCAAAAAGTCGTTTTGTTTTATCTACTTTTGTTTTCTTAACTCCCACCTCATCTTGATATGCAATAAAATCAACATCTAATTCAGTTAGTTGACGAATAAATTTATTGTTTGCTCTCACAAGATTTGTACCATAAGGTGCAATAAGCGTTTTCTTTTTAGGTGTGAGCAAATGACAACGAGCCGAGCAAAGATTCACATAATTCATAAAATCCTTTGAAAATCTTAAGATTATGCAAGTTTCGTCAGGAAAATACCAACCATAAAAACTTTTGTGGTGAGCGTAAAGTGCGGTGAGTTCTTCCATAGCCCTGAATGAACGGTCAATGACCTCTTTACTTGTAATGTTGTGGTTTGCTTTGCGCCAATCACCGTAAAATCCGTTACCTAAAAAAACTTTAATATTGCAGTTATCGGCTTCGCAAAGCAATTCTTCAATAGGGTCGGTGCAAGGAATATCAGCAAAAGGAAAAACTGATGACTGAAAATAACATTTTTCATAAAGTGCAGTTGCCATAACAACTATATATTCCATACCAAGTGCGGAAATTTCACGAACTTTTTGGCGCCAATTTTCCGCGACGAATTGGTCAATGGTAGGATTCCAATATTTTCCCTCAGGGGTGTTATGGTGGTGGAATTCAAAGAATGTACCATCAATTTTTCTATGCATTTTCTCACCTCACAAAATTATATTTATAAATCATATTTAAGATAAATCAAATTATCCATTGGAGAGTTGTTATAACTCTCAATTTCGTAAAATCCGTATTTTTTATACATATTTATTGCAGTTTCAAGAAATGGCAAGGTGTCTAACAAAATGTGCTTATAGCCGATTTCTTTTGCCTCATTAATAATGTGTTTTACAAGAAAACTTGCAATTTTCTTGCCACGGAATTGAGGTTTAACATAAAGTCTTTTTAATTCACAATTATCATTATCAATTTTACGAAGTCCTATGCACCC
>JAZLET010000126.1:0-5198 GCA_045615405.1 Candidatus Fimenecus sp. | reverse complement strand
GTTGAGGAGCTCAGTTGTCTTCCTAAGACCGCTTGGCCTCCGACTTAACATTACCATTGCAAGTGGTGTGTTAAGGTCTGCAAGGTATGAAACAGGTGCATAAATAACCTCAGGCAACTTTACTTGTAACAAGAAAAGTGGCAAACCTATTGCAACACCTAAAACGCCCGGATTTATAAGCAATTTCTTGAAATTAAATTTTTCATTTTCATCCCTTTTTTGCATTAATCCTGCACCATGAGTGAAAGAAAGAATGTTAAAAGGAACAAGAATTACAGAGCCGTAAAATACGCCCTCATCACCTAAAACTGCCTGCGCTAACGGCAACGCCATGTACCCTACATTACCATAACAACAAGCATATTTAAAAATACAAGCGGCGTCTTTATCACTCTTATTAAAAAGGAATTTTGTAAAAATCATTCCAACAACGTGAAAGAAAATACCACCTATAAGTGCTTTAAGAAGCCCACCCAATGTATCACGACTATATTCCATTCCTAAAAATGAACGGATTATAATTGCTGGGGCTACAATATAAAAAAGCAAGTTTGTTGTAAGGCGTGACGCTTTTTCTGTATAAATTCCTGTTTTGTGACAAACAAGACCTACCATTGCAACAAGAAATAGTATTACAACTTGTGTAAAAGCCGTTAAAACATTACTTAAAAACAACTGCATTTTATATTACTCCGAAAGAAAATTATCGTCAGTTTCCATTTCATCATGAACTTCATTTTCTTGACTTACAAGTTCTAAGCTATCATTTTCTTTTGCACATTTAACAGCATTAAAGATGTATGCAAAAGCAAAAACTGCAAAGCCCAAATCACAAAGTAAGAAAGGATAATCATCAGGCAAAGCACTTGCATTACCTGTAATCACCATTAAAAGACGTGGAAGATTCGCAACTACACAAAAGAACATTCCTACAAAACCAGAAGCAAACAATGTTCTCATTGCCTTATTATTTGCAAGTCCCGCACAAATTCGTGCAAAAGAAAGTAAGAAAATCATCATAAATGTGATTGCAAAAAGTTCAAGCATTAAATCAGAAACATTTACATATGCTATTTTTCTCACAAAACGAATGACTATTCTACTCATTGCCCAAAAAAGCGGAGAAAGTGCTAAGAATTTATATTGTGAATATGTTGTTCTTCCATCAATAAAGGAAATACCAAAAATTATTATATAAATTGCTGCAAATACACCAAAAATGCTTTCAATTAAAAGTGGTAATTGTGCTTGGTCCATTGTCCCAAAAATTGAAACGCCAACTGATGAAAAGCTTTTTGCATTAATTAAAAATTTTGAAAGTGATGATACAACATCAAAAATGATTCCTGCTGCAAAAACAAATGATGCAACTGCTAAAAACATATTCTTTCTAAATGGCGACTTTGACGCAGGAACATTCTTTGCAAGAATTGTAAGCACATAAGGTGATATTATTGCAAGAATACCTAAAGCGTACATAAGATAAACTGACCAGTCAGTAACCTTATAAAATCCTGTGTCAGGCTCAATGATATTGAGAAGTTGATACATTCTAAAAGGTACCGCTATTGCCACAAGCCCTATAATCGCATAAAGAGAATATAAAGGATTAACTTTTTCATATTTTCCTAAAAATTTCATATCTTTTCTTACCTTTCCTCAATAGGAATATACTCTTTTTGAACACCATCTGTACGCATAATTCTATCAGCCATAGGAACATAAGCACGTGGGATTGTTGCATTTTTATATGCAGGACGAATAATTCTACCACCTGTTGTAATCTCTTCTATACGGTGTGCTGCCCAACCTGCTGAACGTGCTGCCATAAAGAGTGGTGTGAACAATTCTTTAGGAATTCCCAACATATCGTAAACAAGGCCTGAATAAAGGTCCACATTAGCACATATCTTTTTATTATTTCCACGAAGCTTTGCAAAAAGCTCAGGTGTAAGAGTTTCAACAAGATTTAAAAGCTTAAATTCATCTTCTCTACCTTGTTCTTTTGAAAATTTATCAGCATAACGACGAAGAATTACAGCACGAGGGTCGGAAAGTGTATAAACTGCGTGTCCCATACCATAAATAAGACCACTTCTATCCCCTGCCTCTTTATTCATAATCTTAACAAGATAGTCGGCAACCTGACCTTCATCTGTAATATCGCTTACGTTAGCTTTTATATCTTCAACCATTTTTTAAACTGCAATTATTGCACCACCGTGGCGTGGCCCTTTAAGCGGGCCGATACCTGCTGCTATTGCTGAATATGTATCTGTACCGCTTGATGTGATACAACGAGTTGTAAATGTTGAGTTGTTACCGCCACCATGCTCAGCATGAATAATCATACAAATATCTAAAAGCTTTGCTTCATCATCAGTAAAGAATTTGTCAGGACGAATTGAGCGAAGAATACTTTCAGCAGTGCCTAACTCTTTCTTGTTTGGATGGAAAAACATACTCTTTTTATCATAAGCACGACGCTTAACCTGATATGCAGCAGTCATAATTGTAGGCAACTGTGCTATAAGCTGAATTGACTGACGAAGAACATTTTCAGGTGAAATATCATCAGGATTTGGGTCATATGAATAAAGTGCAAGTACACTACGAGCCGCTTTGTTCATAATATCTTGTGATGGTGCTTTCATAATCATATCTTCAACAAAATCATCAGGCAATTCACGGCAAGTTGCAAGAACTTGTTTAAAATGTTCTAATTGTTCTTTTGTTGGAAGTGCACCAAACATTAAAAGCCAAACAACTTCTTCATAACCGAAGCGGTTTTCTTTTTCGCAGCTTTCTACAATATCATTCATATTGATACCACGATAAATAAGTCTACCCTCTTTAGGTACTTTTTCACCGTCATCCATATAATAACCCTCAACAGAACATACTCTTGTGAGACCTGCAAGCACACCTGTTCCGTCAGCGTTACGAAGACCACGCTTTACGTCAAATCTTTGATAATAATCTGGGTTTATATAGTTATTTTTACGAAGCTCCTCGCATAAAGTTGAAAGAGCCTCATTGGAGATACTTGAAATATATTCTGACATAAAATTACCTCCTTGTTAGAAAATTTCGCTAGTTATCCAATATATATAATTATACACTATACATTTTAATACAAACACGCGTTAAAGTCAATAAAAAGGGAGTCATAAAATATGAAAAGTTACACTCTTATTTGTTTTTTTCTATCACTTGCTATGATATTGTTTCCTCTATTGTCAGTTGAAAAAGCAACCAATGTAATTTCAAGAGAATTTTTTGGAAAAGAAACAATGGAAACAACCACTAATATAGATGAAAATAAAGAGGAAGCTTCTACCGTAAAGGTTATGAATGCAAGCAGTAAAAATATTACGGAAATGAACCTTAAAGAGTATCTTATTGGAGTAGTTGCTGAAGAGGTTAATCCTGCCTTTCACGAAGAGGCAATAAAGGCGCAAATCGTTGCAGCACACACTAAGCTTGAATACACAAAGTTACATAAAAATGGCAACTTAAAAGATGCCGATATTACTGATAGTGCCTCTTCACATCAAGGCTTTTTAACTGAAGATGAGCAAAGAGAAAAATGGGGTGAAAACTATAACGCTTATCGTGAAAAAATTGCAAAATGTGTTGACGAGGTTTTAAATGTAATTATCTCTTACGAAAATGAACCGATTAATGCAGTTTTTCACGCTATTTCTAACGGACAAACTGAAAACGCAAGTGACGTTTGGGGTGGAAATTACCCATATCTTGTATCCGTGCAAAGCGTTGGTGACAAACTCTCACCTGCTTATCATTCTAAAGTGACAGTTACAAAAGAAGAATTTATGAAAAAACTAACTGAAAAAGATGCTGACTTAAGTGAAAAACCTGAAAAATGGATAAATAAAATCACCAACACCTCTACAGGTATGGTGAGCAAAATAGTTATTGGTGGAAAAGAATTTAAGGGCACTGAAATCCGCACACTTTTTGGGCTTAAAAGCAGTACATTTACGGTGAAATATGAAGATAACAACTTCACTTTTACTGTTTGCGGCTATGGTCACGGTGTTGGAATGAGCCAATATGGTGCTGATTATATGGCACGGCAAGGATTTAAATATGATGAAATTTTAAAGCACTACTATAAAAATGTGGAATTAAAATCTTAAAATAAAAAACGGTGAAAAATTTCACCGTTTTTACTGTTATTATTGATTGTAATCCTTAAGAAAATCAGCAAACGCGTCCATTGCCTCGCCGAGAATTCTTCTTCGTGGCAAGTAAACAATTCTCACATGGTCAGGTGTTGGATAGTTAAAGCCTTTACCATGCATAAGAAGAACTTTTTTAGCCTTAAGAAAATCAAGGACAAGCTTTTCATCATCATGAAGATTGAACTTTTTCACATCTAATTTAGGGAAAATATAGAATGCAGCTTTTGGCTTCACAACTGAAACGCCATCAATTTCACAAAGAGCATTATAAACAAATTCTCTTTGCTCATAAATTCTACCGCCAGGAAGAAGCAAGTCGTCAATGCTTTGTACTCCGCCAAGCGCCGTTTGAACAATACTTTGCGCAGGTACATTTGAGCAAAGTCGCATTGTTGAAAGAAGATTAAGTCCTTCAATATAACCTTTTATTTTCTTTTTGTCGCCACTGATTACCATCCAACCTACACGAAAACCTGCAACTCTATGAGATTTTGAAAGTCCATTAAAGCTTACACAAGGCACATCAGGTGCCAAAGATGCAAGTGCAGTGTGAGTATGACCATCCATAACAAGTCTATCATAAATTTCGTCAGCAAACAAAATCAAGTCGTTTTGACGAGCAATTTCAACGATTTCTTTAAGAATTTCATCACTATAAAGTGCACCAGTTGGATTGTTCGGGTTAATTATAACAATACCCTTTGTGTTAGGTGTAATCTTCTTTTTAATATCGTCAATATCAGGATTCCATTCGTTCTGTTCATCACAGATATAGTGAACAGCCTTACCACCTGCAAGAGTTACAGATGCAGTCCAGAGTGGATAGTCAGGTGATGGCACAAGAATTTCGTCACCATCATTGAGAAGTCCCTGCATTGCCATTGTAATCAATTCGCTGACACCATTACCAAGATAGATATCACCGATATCAACACCCTTGACACCCTTAAGCTGACAATACTGCATAACTGCTTTTCGTGCAGAGAACAT
>JAZLET010000125.1:0-1671 GCA_045615405.1 Candidatus Fimenecus sp. | reverse complement strand
CCCATTCTCAGGTCACAAGCAGTCATTCTTTGGTGACCTCCATTGTCTTGGTAAGGATGCATACCGTTTCTACACAGAATCAAAGGCAGTTACACAGCATTGGTTTGATGAAGAAGAAAAGACAACTACAAATGTAAGTACTTGGGATGGAACTATATAATTTGTGTCTTTTTCTCGCAATACTTCGCGGCTTTCGGCTCGCAGTATACCTGATACAGCTTCGCCTTTGCCACATTGTCTTGCAAGAAAAATCTTACAAATTGTTATAAGGTTTAATGTAGGAGCGGTTCACGAATCGCCCGTAAACTATAAAATATAAGGAGAAATTATTATGCTTAAAATCGGTATTATCGGTGCTGGCCGTATTGGTAAAGTGCACCTTGAATCAATTTCATACCACGTAAAGGGTGCAGAGGTTGTTGCTATTGCTGACCCATTTATGAATGATGAAACTCGTGCTTTTTGTGAGGGTTTTGGTGTAGAAAAAATCTATACTGATTACACAAAAATTATTGAAGACGCTGACATTGATGCAGTTCTTGTTTGCTCATCAACTGACACACACGCTCCAATTTCTATTGAAGCAATCAATGCAGGTAAACACGTATTTTGCGAAAAACCACTTGCAAATACAGTAGATAAAATTCTTGAAATTGCTGATGCTCTTAAGGCTCACCCTGAATGCAAATTCCAAGTTGGCTTTAACCGTCGTTTTGACCACAACTTTGCAGCAGTTCGTAAAGCTTATGATGATGGCAAAATCGGTGAAGCACAAATCCTTAAAATCACATCTCGTGACCCACAAGCACCACCAGTTGGCTACTGTGCAGCAAGTATTTTCCTTGATATGACAATTCACGATTTTGATATGGCTTGTTTCCTTACAAATAGTGATGTTGAAGAGCTTTATGTTTATGCTGATGCTCTTATTAACCCAGGCATCCGTGAATACGGTGACTACGATACAGCTATTATCTCAATGAAAATGGCTAACGGTGCTCTTGCAGTTATTGACAACTCTCGTCAAGCAATGTATGGTTACGACCAAAGAGCTGAGCTTTTTGGCTCAAAGGGTATGGTTGCAACTGCTAACGATACACTTTCAACTGCAGTTGTTGCTGATGCTAACGGCGTAACAGGTGAAAAACCACTCTATTTCTTCCTTGAAAGATATATGGGCTCATTCGCTGAAGAAGTTCGTCAATTTGTTGACTGCTGTGTAAACAACAAGGAAACTCCTGTTGGTATTCACGCAGGTTTACAGTCAGTTAAAATTGCTCTTGCTGCTGAAAAATCAGCAAACGAGGGTAGACCAGTTAAACTTTCAGAAATTAACTAATAAAATAAATGGGCGGGGAAACTCGCCCAAATTTTTAAGGAATGATTAAAAATGTCTATTGAAAAAGGCAGAGAATATTTCCGCCAATTTGGTATGGAAGATAGAGTACAGGAATTTGAGGTTTCAAGTGCAACAGTTGAACTTGCAGCACAGGCTTTAGGTGTTGAGGGTGCAAGAATTGCAAAAACTCTTTCATTTATGGTAGGTGAACAGCCAATTCTTATCCTTATGGCAGGGGATGTAAAGGTTGATAACCCAAAATATAAAGCACAATTCCACACAAAGGCGAAAATGATGTCACCTGACCAGCTTGAAGAGTTTGTAGGTCATCA
>JAZLET010000124.1:0-6645 GCA_045615405.1 Candidatus Fimenecus sp. | reverse complement strand
TCAGTTGCTTGAGCACCACGAGCACGCATAGATGTAAATGCAGCGTGACCAGGTGTGTCAAGGAATGTAATATACTGACCGTTAAGATTTACTCTATAAGCACCAATGTGCTGAGTAATACCACCTGCCTCAGTAGCAGTAACATTTGTATTTTTAATAGCGTCAAGAAGTGATGTTTTACCGTGGTCAACGTGTCCCATAACAACTACAACAGGGTCACGAGTAACAAGGTTTTCTTCATCATCTTCTGAGTCGTCAATAATTTTTTCTTCAATTGTAACAACTACTTCACGGTTAACCTTAGCGCCAAGCTCAGTTGCAACGATTTCAGCTGTATCGTAGTCAATAACTTCGTTTACAGTAGCCATCATTCCAAGTGCAAAAAGCTTTTTAATAACTTCAGCCGCAGTCATTTTAAGACGAGATGCCAATTCACCAACTGTGATTTCGTCACCAACTGTGATTACAGGTGGTTTCTTTGCACGTTCAGCAGCAATTCTTTGAAGTCTTTCTGCCTCAGTTTCCTTCTTGCCACTACGCATACCTTGCTTACGGTATTGTTGGCTCTTTTGCTTAAGCTTTTGCTTTTTAACCATATTGTCACTGTTATGTGTGTTAGCAGGAGCAATATTTTCATATTTTTCGTTGTATTTTTCAGCGTCAAAAGAGTTAGCGCGTGTGTCAATGTGGCGCATTTCACCCTTTGTACGAGCCTGCATTGGCTTGTTAGGGTCTTTCTCTTTTTTCTTAGGCTGTTCAGTCTTTTGCTGTGGTGCAGTAGTTTTTACTTCAGCATCTTTTTTTGCTTCAGTTTTCTTTTCTTCTTTCTTAGCAGGTTGTTTTTCAGCCTTCTTTTCTTCCTTCTTTGGCTTTTCCTGTGGAACAGTCGCAAAATATTCATCAAAGTTTGCAACTGAATTTTCTTTTGTAATTAAGTCAATAAAAAGGTCAAGCTCTTTTTCTTCAAGGGCAGTTTGTGATTTCTTTTCACCCTCAAAGTACTTTGAAAGAGTTTCTATAATATACTTGCTTTGAATGTCAAAATCCTTAGCAAGTTCGTGAACTTTATATTTTTTCACCATGTTCATAACCTCCTGTTATAATACTGTGTAACTTGTTTGCAAAGCCTTCTTCATCAATTGAGATAACTCCCGCTTTTTTACTAATTGCAAGACCTAACTCACTCATTGTAAACGGTGCGTTAATATATTTTATATTACGACCTTTAAAGGTACATTCGTCTGCCATTTCTTTTTTAAGACGGACTGAAGCGTCACAACAGGTGAGTACAAGGAATGATTTGCCTTGCTTAATAGATGTAATTACTGCGTCGTGACCAATTGCGATTTTCCCTGCTTTACGGCAAAGACCAAGAAGACCGTTAAGATTATTATTCATCATCTTTACTTATTTCTTCCTCCATTTGCTCATAAACGCTATCAGGAATTGTCACTTCAAAAGTTCTATCAATTCGTTTTGATTTTCGGGCTTTTTTAAGACATTCAGCGTCGTTGCAAATATAAGCACCTCTGCCGGACATCTTGCCGGTTAGGTCAAGCAATATTTCACCATCAGGAGTCTTAACAACTCTAACAAGCTCTTTTTTAGGTTTTTGTTCACCACAACCTGTGCATTTGCGCATTGGTATCTTTTTTTGTTTCACGCCCAATGTCTCCTTTCATTTTTTTTGGCTTATAGATTAACCCTCATAGAAACCGCTTTCAGGTTTAATGTCAATTTTCCAGCCAGTAAGCTTTGCAGCAAGCTTTGCGTTTAATCCCTTATTGCCGATTGCAAGGGAAAGCTGATGGTCAGGAACAGTTGCTTGACATTTCTTTTCATCAGCATTAATAATTTCAACGCTAAGTACATTTGCAGGAGCAAGAGCTGCGCCAACAAATTCGGCAGGGTCTTCACTGTATTTAACAATGTCAATTTTTTCGCCACCAAGAACCTCAACAATATTGTTTACACGAGCACCGCGTTGACCAATACAAGCACCGATTGGGTCAATATTTTCATCAGAGCTGCTAACTGCCATTTTTGTTCTAACACCAGCTTCACGAGAAATTGAATGGATTGTAACAACACCATCATAAATTTCAGGAACCTCTTGCTCAAAAAGGCGTTTTACAAGACCCTTATGAGTTCTTGAAATCATAACTCTTGGACCACGCTCAGTATCTTTAACCTCGCTAATGTAAACCTTAATAAGCTCACCCTCAGTAAATGCTTCACCAGGTACTTGCTCACCCTTTGGAAGCACTGCAGTGCCTTTACCGATTTCAAGAGTAACATTTCCTGTAACTGGGTCAATACGGCTAACCTTTGCAGTAACAAGGTCTTGTGTTTTTGATTGGAAATCACGAATAACCTGACCGCGCTCAGCATCCTTAATGCCTTGACGAATAACATGCTTTGCAGTTTGAGCAGCAATACGACCGAATTTCATTGTGTCAAGCTCAATCTCTAAAGTTTCGCCCTCTTTTGCATCAGCACGGTATTCTTGAGCATCAATAACAAGAATGTCAGTATCCCAGTCAGTAATTTCTTCAACAATGTTAAGACGAACATAAACACGCATTGTTTGTGCCTCAGGGTCAATGTCGCAAACAACTACATCTTTGTTGTTGTAGTCTTTTCTAACCGCCTTAACAATTGCTTCACTAATTTTTTCGTAAAGGTAGTCAGCTTGAATACCTTTTTCCTTTTCCATTAAAGCAACTGCTTCAAAAAATTCTTTAAAGTTGTTCTTCTTTTCTTTTGCCTTAGCCATTTTTCAAAAACCTCCTAAATTATTTGGATTAATCAATGTCGCCGATTCCACCGAAATCGTCAGCCTTAATCCAAGATGCTTCTTTCTTTAATATGTTCATTTCAGTTTCTTCATTAATTGCGATTGTAACGCTGTCGTTATCATAGTCAATAAGAACACCTTTGTATTCTCGTTGCCCCTCAAACGCTTTAATGAGGCGTACCTGAATTTTTTCGCCTAAATAACATTCAAAATGGAAATCCCTGCAAAGCTCACGTTCAATACCTGGGGATTGTACCTGCAAGTTGTAGGCTTGCTCAATAGGGTCAGCATCGTCAAGCGGACCATCAATAGCGTGGTGCATAGCAACGCAGTCGTCAATGCTAACACCGTCTTCTTTGTCAATAGTAATGCGAAGGTACCAACGAGCACCCTCTTTAACGAATTTAACGTCCCAAAGAATAAGACCTAATTCGTCAGCAATAGGCTTGGCAATATCCCAAACCACGGAAGCTGTGTTTTTTTTCATAAAAACCTCCAAATATTAAATTGTCTAAAAAACATCCTAATAAACTCAAGAGAGCGGGTCGCCCCACTCTCTCAAAACTACGGATATTCTTACCAAAACGAATAATACCATACATTTTTTCAAAAATCAATAGTTTTCGCAAAAAATTATATATAATAGTATATAATAATTACGCATTACATATTTTGCACTTTGCGCTTTATAAGTCGTCCGCATCTTGCACAGGTACTTGAAACCCATCGGGATTTCCTGTGTAGCTTCCGTTTGTGTCAAATTGTCCGGTTTCGTCCTTGCCCTTCCAAATTTCCGCAATTTCTTCACTTAGTTTATCAATTTTTTGTCGGGTCTTCTTAGCTTTTTCTTCTTTACCTCTCTTAAAAAACATAATTGCACCTCCCATAAATATTTTCATTATTAGTTTCATAAATTTAATATGAAAATATTCAAATATTTTTGCAATAAAATTATTGACTTTTTCTTTTTGTTTGGTTATAATGAACAAGAATAGAGGTGTAATACCCGAAATTTCTCTTGAAAGGATTAGATTAATTATGAAAAAGACTCTTTCAATCGTTCTTGCATTAGTTATGGTTCTTGCTTTTGCATTCCCAACTTTTGCAACAACTGATGAATCAACAACAGAATCAACAACAGTAGTAGAAGAAACAAAGCCAACTGACCCAGCTGAGCTTGGTGCATATTATGCTGAACTTCTTAATGCTGAAGATTCAGACCCTGCAGCAATTGGTGCTATGATTGTTGCTGACTTCCAAAACGGCTTAATTACAATTGAAACATTACCAGCAGTTTTAGAAGCATTTGCAGCAAATTCAACTGATGCAGCTAAACTTGCAGCAGCTTTTACTCAAATTGAAGAAGGTCTTGCTAGCATGGGCATCACAATTCCTGGTGTAACTCTTCCTGATGTAACTCTTCCTGATGAAACTCTTCCTGATGTAACTCTTCCTGATGACGGTGAAGATGATGGCGAATCAGATGACTCAGATTTCCTTAACACAATTCTTGGAATTCTTGGTTCAATTGGTGATATGATTTTCGGTGGCGGTAGCGACGACACACCAACTGATGACGACCAATGGGAAGATGATACAACAACTGACGACACAACTGACGAAGACGACTTAGTTCCTGACACAGGTGACACAACAGTTGTTTCAGTTGCAGCAGTAGCACTTGTAGCAGGTGCAGCACTTGTTCTTACAAGAAAAAAGAGCGACGACGCTGAATAAGTCTTTTACATAATTTCATAATTGATATTTAGACGGAAATCTTTTAGGTTTCCGTCTTTTTTATTTTCTCTTGACAAACCAATAATATGTTGCTACAATAATAATTGCAAGGCGAACAAATGTTCGGTAGAAAACCACGTTACAAATTAACGGTGGTTTTTATTTTTCTATGAAAGGGGAGCTTTATTTGTTGCAAGATATAAAAATAAGAGAAATGTCAACTGAAGAATACTTTTATTTAACCGAAAATCTTGAAATGTGTGACAAGTCTTCAATTCGTGACGGAGTCGGTTTTCTTTTGTATAACAAGAAAAAACGACTGTTAGACGTTGTGAAAAAGGTTATTCAAAATGAATTAACTGAAGATGAACAAAAGTTAGCGTTAGACTATTGGAGTAGTGATTATTCGCTAGGGGAGATTGCGAAAAGAAATAATATTACTCGTTCAGGATTTTACAGGCGGATTGCCCATATCAAAGAAAAGCTTGAAGCCTCACTTAAATATGTTTTGATTTATGATGCTAACGATTTACCACAGTCAATAAATGAGCTAATGGATTTTATTAAGGAGAAAGAGCTTGAAAAAAGAAAAGATATCAATTGAAGAGCTCGGTAGAGAGTACGAAAAACAAGCCGAATTGCAACAGTATTTTATTAATAAATGCAAGGCGGAAATTAAAAAAGCAAAACAATTGGGGGATGCAGATGCAGTTAGGGAGCTTCAATCTAATTTATATAAGTTTTATGAAATTAAAAGTGAGTTGCTTGAAACTGCGTCGCAATTAAAAAATTATTATAAATATAAAGGAGAAAATTAATGGAAAGAAAAATTATTTCTATTGATATATCGCCCAAAACTCAAGGTACACAGCAAAATGAAAATGCAGGTGTAATGTGGGAGCATAACGCTACCGCCCTTGTTTTTAATATTGCCCCTGAATATATTGGTGATTATAGCTATTATATTGAATATCGTTCAATTATCGGCACAAAGGTAAGAACCGAATATCTTAATCTACAAACTGAAACAAATACTGTAACATATAATGTACCGGTGACAATGAGCTCACTTAAAGGGGTTGAATGTTACTTTAATATCGTATTAATTGATGAGGACGGCAACACCGCTCAGGTAATTAAACCACATAAATTTTACTTGCAGTTTGATTATTCCGCTGATACTGATAATTCACTTGCAAAGGTTAACGATTTTTCAATAAATGCCTTGCTTCAAGCAATTCGTCTTGGCACTTTTAAAGGTGAAAAGGGCGATAAAGGTGACAAGGGCGACCAAGGTGATAAAGGCGTACAGGGTGATGGCGTAAACAATTTGTTTAAGGTAGGCAAAAATTTGCTCAATTCAAGTGATTATAACATTGAGTTGGGCTCATTAAACGCCGATGGTAGCGAGGGTACTAACACAAGCTTTAAAAGAACAAAGTATATTTATCTTAATGAAGGTAGCTATGTGTATTCAAACGAGGCAAACAGTTATGCAAACTTCCGTCTTTGCATATATAACTTAAGTGAAGAGTTTATGAGTACACAGGCAGGTGAGGGTGGCATTTCGTTTACTATTGACGGCCCAAGATATGTTCGTATTCACGATAGCTACAAAAGAGAACAAATGCAACTTGAACTTGGTACAACACCAACGGAGTATGAGCCTTACGAAATCAAAATCAAGCCTGAACATATTCCTACTGACGCTCTTAACATTCCTGTTGCGGAAGATGAATTTGATACAAAAAGTGAAAATACCTTAAAGAATAAAACTGTTACTGCAAGATTTAACAGTTTTCTTAATGTAGGCAAAAATCTATACAATAATGCAAAAAGAACTAATGAAATTGCTTGTAGGCAAAACAATGCAAGTGGTGTTCAGGGTGCAGGTAGTCAAGCGGATACAGAAAACACTACAGGACACGCAATCAGTGATTGGATACCAGTTAACGAGAATGAAATGTATGTATTCAGCAACAGTTACTCAAGTAATATTAATTATCGTGTTCAGGTTGCAAATGAAAATAATATTCTTGTTATAGATTATTTTGATATAGGCAGAGCGAGTGCTTTTGAAATTCCGGCAGGAGCAAAAAAACTTCGTTTCT
>JAZLET010000123.1:0-2791 GCA_045615405.1 Candidatus Fimenecus sp. | reverse complement strand
ACAGTCATGTTCAGTGGCTGGATCCTATGGGGCCAAAATCGGAGAGCATGCAGGAGGTTGTGCGGTATCTCGACGGAAATTTGACGAAAGAAATTTCGGTTGAAGCACTGTCTGCGCAGTTTTATTTGAGCAAATATCATTTGATGCGCCGCTTTCGGCAGGAAACAGGGACGACCATTCATGCGTATTTATCCGAAAGAAGGCTGCTGCTGGCAAGGATAAGCTGGATGCCGGAACTGAAAATACCGTTCCTGTTCCGGATGAGGATGAGTGCATCACTGAAAGGCCTGAGCTGGTGCTCGTAGAGGATATCCCTGCCTAAGCAGTAAGCAAATATACAGACAAGTTGAACCGTTGGTTACTATTCTAAAAAGACGTTGAGTGCAATGGCACAGAAAGGATAAATTATGTTTAGCATTAAGGTTCAGTATGATATTAGCGAGATTAATCCCGTGGAACTTCAGGCTGTCAAAAACGATTTCTACCAGGGTATGTCTTATGCTCAGGTGGAAGATAAGTACGAGGACTTCCGTGTTGTATGGGCCGCGATTATTGAATGCGCTCGTGAACTTGGCTGGGACATGGAGAACTATATCAAGGAAAACCAGATTGAAGAAACCATGTATCTGTACTTCGCCTTTGGCGAAACACAGCCCAAAGTATGGCGCGGATTCATGCTGTAGCACTTCGTGATGTGTCCATTACAATCAATGGTGGCGAATTTGTTTTCATTGTTGGTTCATCAGGTGCAGGTAAAAGTACATTTCTCAAAATTATAATGCGTGAACAAGTTCCTAATAGCGGAACAGTAAACATTAACAATTATAATCTTAACAAAATCAAAAAGCGCGACATTCCAAAATTCCGTCGTACAATGGGAATCGTTTTTCAGGACTTCCGTCTTATTCCTAATATGACAGTTTTTGATAATGTTGCATTTGCAATGCGTGTTATTGGTGCAAAAGAAAAAGAAATTCGTAAAAGAGTTCCTTATGTTTTAAGCTTAGTTGGTCTTACCTCAAAGGCAAGACAGTTACCTACACAACTTTCTGGTGGTGAACAACAGAGAGTTGCTTTGGCACGTGCTCTTGTAAATAATGCAGGTATTATTATTGCGGACGAGCCAACTGGTAACATTGACCCTGAAATGTCTTATGAAATCGTTGGTTTGCTTAATCACATCAATCAAAACCACGGTACAACAATAGTTATGGTTACTCACGAGCACGAATTAGTGCGTCGTTTTAACCATCGTGTTATTACTATTAATCAAGGACAAGTTGTATCAGATACAGGTGTTAAACAAAAATCAATTATTGACACTCCTGTTGAAACTGAAACAAAGCCTGAAACAAAAGAAGAGTTAATGGCTGCAGCTGAACAAGAAATTCAAGAAAATGTTCAAAAACTTCGTGAAGAGGTAAAATCACCTGAAAAGATTGAAGAAACAAATAATACATATTATGACCAGCCAAACGTTGATAAAGAGCTTGAAGAGTTTATGCAAAACTATGGCATTAAGAGTGAAGATGTAGAATCCGACGAAGATGTTGACTATTCAAAATATGTTGAAGATGAAGGCAAGAAAGACGGAGGTGACGAGCAATGATTGGTGCAAGTTTACAATATCTTACTAAAGAGGGCTTCCGTAATGTTTGGGTTAACCGACTTATGTCATTGGCGTCAGTATCGGTTCTTATGGCGTGTCTTGTGATTATAGGTCTTGGTGCAATGATTTTCTTTAATATTGATTCATTGCTTGACACAATTGAACGCCAAAATGTTGTTATGATTTATGTTGATAAAGCGGCAACTGATGAACAAACTACACAAATGGGTATTGATTTAGAAATGATGGAAAATATCTCAGCTGTTGAATTTGTTCCAAAAGAAGACGCTTTTGAAGCCCAAAAAGAAGCTATGGGTGATGATGCTGCTCTTCTTGAAGGCTTAAACGAAAATCCACTTCCTGATGCTTATAAGGTTACCATAAAGGATTTAACACAATTTAGAGCAACGGTTGACAATATTAAGAAATTGTCGTTTATTGATACTGTTCGTGAAAATAGTGATGTTGCCGATAAACTTATTGGAATTCGTAAGGGTGTTTCAGCGGTGATTATCGGTATGGTTTCATTGTTGTTTATAGTTTCGTTGTTTATCATTTCTAATACAATCCGTATTACAATGTTTTCACGTAAGCTTGAAATCAGCATTATGAAAGCCGTTGGTGCAACAAACTGGTTTATTCGTTGGCCATTTATGGTTGAGGGTATGCTTTTAGGTATTATCGCAGGACTTGTATCTTTTGGTACTTTGGCAGGTCTTTATCAAGGAATGGTTTATGTATTCCGTGATATGCTTGCAATCTTTACACCTGTAGCATTTGGCGGTTATGCAGGTTATATATTATTAATATTTATGGCTATCGGCATTTTTACCGGTTCGGTGGGAAGTCTTATTTCAATGGGCAAATATCTTAAAGAACAGGGGAGTGTTGTAAGTGAAGAATAGTATAAAAATTCTCTCAGTAATTTTTGCAATAACTTTACTTGTATCAGCAATTTCCATCCCTGCGTCGGCAAAAACTGGGTCCGATTATCAAAAGGAAATTGACTATTGGGAAGATTATATTGAAAAAAATGAAGTAGGCGAAGAAACTGCTCAAAAGCTTATAGACGCTCTTGATGAGCAAAACTCCGCTATTAGTTCGGAGATTGCAGCAAAAGAAAAAGAAATCTATCCTTTAAGAGTTAAAGTTAATGAACTTAACGAGCAAATTGCAGCCTTG
>JAZLET010000122.1:0-1735 GCA_045615405.1 Candidatus Fimenecus sp. | reverse complement strand
GTGCAAAGCTTACTAGAATGCATAACGATGCTAATGCTCTTTGTATGGGTGGCCGTGTTGTTGGTGTAGGTCTTGCACTTGAGCTTGTTGATGTCTTTCTTGAAACTGAATTTGAAGGTGGTAGACATCAGCGTAGAATTGACCAAATTATGGAGATAGAAAAATTATAAAAAATCTTGTAAATTATAAATTATAGGTATATAATAATTCTTAAAGGAAAAGTAAAAAATTGGGGGAATATTAAATGGGCAACATTATTATTACTAATCATCCACTTATTCAACATAAGCTTACTCTTTTAAGAGATAAGAATACAGGCTCAAAAGAGTTTAGAGCACTTGTTTCTGAAATTGCAACTCTTATGTGTTATGAAGCAACTCGTGACCTTCCACTTGTAGAGGTTGAGGTTGAAACTCCTGTTGCTATTGCAAAGACAAAGGTTATTTCAGGTAAAACACTTGCATTTGTTCCTATTCTTCGTGCAGGTACAGGTATGCTTGATGGCGTTCTTTCACTTGTTCCATCAGCAAAGGTTGGCCATATCGGTATGTATAGAGATGAAGAAACAGCTCTTCCTGTTCCTTACTACTGTAAATTACCATCAGATATTGAAGAGCGTGAAGTAATTGTTCTTGACCCAATGCTTGCAACTGGTGGTTCAGCTATTGATGCTATTTCTCAAATTAAGCAGTATAAACCAAAATCAATTAAGTTTATGGGCATTATCGCAGCTCCTGAAGGAATGCAAGCACTTGCTGATGCTCACCCTGATGTTGATATTTACTGTGCAGCACTTGATGAAAAACTTAATGAGCATAAATATATTGTTCCTGGTCTTGGCGACGCGGGCGATAGAATTTTTGGCACAAAATAAATAATATATTGTAAGGCGGGGGCTTGCTCTCGCCATTTTTATTGACAAACGAATAGCTTGATGATATATTAGTTTCAAGACAAAGAAAACAATGCTTGGTTATAATTTTTGCAAGGGGGATAATGTGTAATGAAAAAACAGTTCAGTATAAAATTATATCGTTCGCCTTTATTTAAAGTATTTCAAGTATCGGTATTTCTTATTTCTGCATTTTACATATTTATTCTTTTAGCTGCTATTCTTATTAATTTGTTTGATGGTGTATCTTTTTACGAAATGTTTTACGAAGGTTATTCAAAAAGCTTTTTGTGGGATGATGTATATCTAATTATGGGAACATATGACATAGTTGTATGGATTTTCTCTATTATATTTTATTTAGTTTTTTTTATTATTTCATTATTATCATTAGTTAATAATGAAATCGCAGTTTTTGAAGACCACATAAAAATTCGTTTCGCACCGCGTTATTTGAATAAAGTTGTTAATATTAAAAATATAACTGGTATTTCTCCAGTTGAACGAGAAGAAATAACGGTATCTCAAAGATTTTTGAATTTTAATTTTTCTAAAAAATATCTTTATAAGATAACTACAAAATATAAACAGTGTATAATTATTTCGTGTTCCGATGATGCAAATCTGAATAAGTTAAAAGAACTTGTTGAAAGTAATTTTAATGAAGAAAAATAAGAAACACTTAAAAAAGGCAGTCAAATTGACTGCCTTAATTTTTTACCTTATTATAATATTACTTCCTGTGGCATACCGCCGTTTTCTCGTGATTTATCAGCAAGATATACGCATAAATGACCTGCAACAGAGTCGTGAATTGAAGTACAAGCAAGACTTGGCTTTTCA
>JAZLET010000121.1:0-6102 GCA_045615405.1 Candidatus Fimenecus sp. | reverse complement strand
TCTTGCTTTTTAATAATGCTTTTATCTTTTCGTAAGGCATATTCAAAAAATCTTATAACCCAAAAGATTGGCAACAAAAACGGCATTTTATAGAGAATAGGGTATTTTAATTTCATATGTTTAAGTTTAGGAAATACTACCTCAATAAATCGTTGAGATTTTGTTTTGCTTGTAACAGCAATCTTCGTAACTTCTTCAGCATTTTTAACAGGGGCGCCAAATATAATGTAGTTTTCCATCATTTCAAGATTTTCGTTGTACTCGTTGCCGTCAAAAGCACATTTGTATAATTCTCTAATATTCTTAGCAAAAGCTTCAATACCAATAATTTTGAATTGCTCGTTTATATAATTAAAATCAAGGTCGTTATAGGATTTTTCCATTAAATACAAATCCATTAATGGTCTAAAACAAGAGCCAGCCTCAAGATAATGCTCGGCAAGATGTGCAAGAGTATAAACATATAAATCGTTTATAGGCATTTTGTATTCACAACCGCTTACACATTCAGTCCTATTCCAAACATCGCTAAAATAATCATGCATAAAATACTCTTCAATAAAAAGCATTTTATGAAGCTCAATGGTGAGAAATGGCTTTTTTATAAGTACAATATCTTTACCATTATTCATTTCTTGAGTAAAACCACGGTCAAGAATGATTTTTCCACCCTTTTCCATATCATACTCTTTAATAAGAATGTCCATATCAACCATAAAGCGCATTTCGGGAACAGGGTAAAGGGCTTTAAGATGTGTACCTTTAAGAAACATAAACTTAATGTTTTCTTTTGTAAATGTCTCTCTTATATAATCAATTTCCTCTTGCTGTGTTGCCTCACGAGCAAGAATAGCCATATATGATTTTTGAAGTTTATTTTCAGTTTCTGCTGAAAGAGTAACAGCGCCGCTTTTAACTGCAAGGTACAAAATCCCTTGAACGGCATTTTTTACAGCTAACTTATAAATCAACTCACTATTAACATTTTCAGGACATACAGGAATAGGCAAACCCTTAATAGAAGCGCTTACCATATTTAAAAAATATTTTTTTGTGAGCATTTTGTTTCCCATTATTTTAACAATCCTTTAATTTTTCTCATAGGTACTAAAATAAGATTTCTAAGTGGTAAAATCAAAGTCCATAATTTAACATATAACTTGTAAGAAAATTTGTCAACACTAAAGGTTTTACCTTTTCTTGTAATTGATTTTACAACTGCAATAATGTGTTTGTCATTTATTCCGTATTCTTTCTTTACTTGATTATCACCGCAAAGGATGTAGCCATTTTCATCTTTACCAACAATTCTATGTAACACAAAATGACCGTCGTCACGCCTATAAAAAATAATGTCATATTTCTTTGGATTTTCACAGTTGTGGAGCTCAACGCTATCTCTATCCCAATAGAGCAAAGGATTCATACTTGTACCGGTGATAGGTAACTGTACTGTGCCACCATTTTCAATTTTTTCTTTAATTATTGGATAAATCTCTTGAAGTGAGATTTTCTTTTTATTCATATTTTCCATAAAAATACCTCACTTAAAGTCTTTAATAGATTATAGTTTAATATAAACTAAATATCAAGCACTTTTCTTTAATGAATTCCAAGCGTTAAAAATAGCAGCCGCTATAATAATTGAATACCCTATAAAACTTAAAATATCAGGTAAATCGCCAAATACAACAAAACTTAAAAGAGTTGTAAATATTATTTGAGAGTAGTCGTAAATAGATATTTCTTTTGCAGGTGCTTTTGAGTAAGCAGTAGTGATAAAATATTGACCACCACTAGCTGAAAGTCCTGCAAGAATTAAATATAACCATTGTGATGTGCTCATAGGAGTAAAATCAAAAATCAACCAAGGTAGTGTGGTTACACAAGAAAAAGCCGAGAAATAAAATATAATTAAACTACCCTTAAATCCGTTTTGAGTAAGTTTTCTTACACACGCGTATGCAAGACCTGCGCCTAATCCTCCTAAAAAGCCTGAGAATGCAGGTATTGCCTCAAATGAGAAAGATGGCTTCATAACAAATAAAGCGCCTATAAATGCCATTGTGACAGCAAAAATTTGCTTAAAACTTGCCTTTTCTTTAAGAATGAACAAAGAGAATATAACTGCAAAGAAAGGGGAGAGTTTATTAAGCATTGAAGCGTCAGCAAGATTCATATTGCTTAGTGCATAAAAGTTAAAAAGAATTCCACTAGTACCTGCAATAGCACGAATAAGTAAAAAAACAACATTTTTACCTTTTGGTAATGCCCATTCTTTGTTTTTGGTTATAAGAATAAATGCGAAAATCATTGCTACAAAGTTTCTAAAAAAGCTTTTTTGAATTGTAGGTAAATCTCCTGATAATTTCACAAAAAGCCCCATAAGAGCAAAGAAAAAGGCGGAAATGATAATATATATAATTCCTTTTGTCTTGTCATTTTTAATCATTAAAGGTCACCTTATATATATTACCACAAAAAAATCCCCGTAGCAATAAACTACGGGGAATATTTAATAAATTACTGATTATTCAGCTTTGTCATCTTTTTCAAGACGTTTTGTATTTTGTCCTGCTGCGAAGTTAACGCCTGTATCTTTTGGTTCATCTTCTGTGAATTCATAATCTTTGCCAGGAAGAATAGCATTAAGAATAATACCTGCAAGAGATGCACAAGCAAGAGCAGAAAGAGTAATTGTAACTCCACCGATTGCAAAAGATGCACCGCTTGAAAGACCAAGTGCAGTAACAAGAATAATAGCAGCAACAATAAGGTTACGGCTCTTTGTAAAGTCAACCTTTGATTCAACAACATTGCGAACACCGATTGCAGAAATCATACCGTAAAGAACGAATGAGATACCACCGATAATAGCAGTTGGAAGTGAGTTGATAACTGCTGCGAATTTAGGTGAGAATGAAAGAACAACTGCAAAAATTGCTGCAAGTCTAATAACCTTAGGGTCATAAACCTTTGAAAGAGCAAGAACACCTGTGTTTTCGCCATATGTTGTGTTTGCAGGAGCACCAAAAAGTGATGCGATTGTAGTTGCAAGACCATCACCTGTAAGAGTTCTATGAAGACCAGGGTCTTTAATATAGTTCTTGCCAACAGTAGCACCGATAGCAGAAATGTCACCAATATGCTCCATCATAGTAGCAAGAGCAATTGGCATAATACCGATTATAGAGCTAATAATAAGACCTTTTTGAGACCAGTCAATACCAAGAACTGTAGCTTCTTTGTGAATAGGAAGACCAATCCAAGCAGCTTCTTTAATTGCTGTAAAGTCAATTGCCCAACCTTCAACGCCGCCAACATTACCAACAAGAATAGCAACAATATAAGCACCAAGAACACCAAGAAGAATTGGGATAATCTTAGCCATGCCTTTGCCCCAAATGTTAAAGATAACAACAATAGCAAGAGCAATAAGAGCAAGAGGCCAGTTTGTAGCACAGTTATTAACTGCTGAACCTGAAAGACCAAGACCGATAGCAATAATGATTGGACCTGTAACAACAGGAGGGAAGAACTTCATAACCTTCTTAACACCAACAAGCTTGATGATAGCAGCAAGTACAAGATAAACAAGACCTGCACAAGCAACACCAAGACAAGCATAAGGAAGAAGCTCTTTTTGAGTCATTCCGTTTGCACCATCAAGAGGAGCAACAGCTGCATAACCGCCAAGGAATGCGAATGAAGAGCCAAGGAATGCAGGAACCTTGAACTTTGTAATTATATGGAACAAGAGAGTTCCAAGACCTGCCATAAGAAGTGTTGTTGCAACATCAAGACCTGTAAGAAGAGGAACAAGAACTGTTGCACCGAACATTGCGAACATGTGCTGGAATCCAAGAACAAGCATTTTTGGAATGCCTAATTGTTTAGCATCATAGATGCCTGTTTCAGGAATAGCTTTTTTGTTTTTTGCCATTTTTAACATCCTCCATTAATTAAAAATTGATTTTTAATCGTTTTAATGATACCACTATATAGTGTCCTTGTAAAGTAGAGAATTTACAAAAATCTACAAAATATAGATTTTTGTAACAAATTACAAAAATTGATAAATTTTATTGTACAAAAATAAAACGGTAACCCGAAATGAGTTACCGTAAATTATTTATATATTAGCTAACGCTTGTTCAATGTCAGCAATAATGTCCTCAACATTCTCAATACCAACTGAGAATCTAATAAGGTCAGGAGATACGCCACATTCAACTAACTCTTGGTCACTTAATTGTCTATGAGTTGATGATGCAGGGTGAAGCACGCAGGTTCTTGCATCAGCAACATGAGTAACAACTGCTGCAAGCTTCAAAGAGTTCATAAACTTTTCAGCGGCAGCTCGACCGCCCTTAACACCAAATGAAACAACACCACAAGTACCCTTTGGCATGTATTTTTGAACAAGGTCATAATACTTGTTGCCGGGAAGAGCAGGGTAGTTAACCCAAGAAATCTTGTCGTTTGCTTCAAGATATTTTGCAACTGCAAGAGCATTACTGCAGTGTCTTTCCATTCTAAGATGGAGTGTTTCAAGACCTAAATTAAGGTAATATGAATTTTGTGGAGCAGGAGTTGAGCCGTAATCACGAAGAAGCTGAGCGACAATTTTTGTAACATATCCAGCCTTGCCGAAATCCTTAGTATAAACTGCACCGTGATAGCTTTCATCAGGCTGTGTAAGACCTGGGAATTTGTCATTTTGCTCCCAGTCGAAGTTACCACTATCAATAACTGCACCACCGATGATGTTAGCGTGACCTTCCATATATTTTGTTGTTGAGTGAGTAACAATATCAGCACCAAATTCAAATGGGCGACAGTTAATTGGAGTAGGGAAGGTGTTATCAATAATAAGTGGAACACCGTTAGCGTGGGCTATTTTTGCAAACTTTTCAATATCAAGAACATCAAGTGATGGATTTGCAATAGTTTCACCAAAAAGAGCCTTTGTGTTTGGCTTGAAGCAAGCTTGAATTTCTTCTTCACTTGCATTTGGGTCAACAAAAGTAACATCAATGCCTAATTTTCTCATTGTAACATTGAAAAGGTTAAATGTACCACCGTAAATTGTAGCAGCACTTACGAAGTGGTCACCGGCACCCATAATGTTGATAAGTGAGAAAAAGTTTGCTGCTTGACCTGAAGAGGTAAGTACACCTGCAACACCGCCCTCAAGCATAGTGATTTTTTGTGCAACCATATCACTTGTAGGGTTAGCAAGGCGAGTGTACATATAACCAGGCTCTAAGTCAAATAACTTAGCCATTGCTTCACTTGTATCATATTTGAATGTAGTGCTTTGTGAAATTGGAAGTACGCGTGGCTCGCCGTTTTTAGGGCGATAAGCACCTTGTACGCAGTTAGTTTCTATTTTATATGCCATTTTAATCAGTCCTCCAAAAATTTCTTCATAAGTGCAACGCCACTTTCAACGAAAACACCTGTTGCCTTTGCGGTTTCTTCGTTGATAGTATCTACACCGGCTACCTCATTATTCTTATGAAAAATCATAAATGGAACAGGGTCAGCTGCGTGAGTTGCAGTAACAATAGGTGTTGGGTGGTCAGGAAGAATCATAATTTTGTAATCATCATAATCCTTTAAGCCATCAAAAAGAATAGGTAAAACCTGTTCATCAATAATTTCAATAGCACGAACCTTGTTTTCAGGCTCGCGTCTATGACCACATTCATCAGGAGCCTCAATGTGAATGTATGCATAATCATAGCCGTTTTTAAGTGCATCAATAGCAGCTTGTGCCTTGCCAACAAAATTAGTGTCAATATAGCCTGTTGCACCCTCTACATCAGGAGTTTCCATCTTTGCACATTTACCAATGCCTTTAAGTAGGTCAACCGCTGAAATAACCGCACCTTTAATGCCGTATAATTCTTCAAATGGAGAAAGTGCAGGTTTTTTGCCTTCACCCCAAAGCCAAATTGAGTTTGCAGGGCGTTTGCCATTCTTAATTCTTTCAAGGTTAACAGGATGGTCCTTAAGCAAATCGTAGCTTTCCTTCATCATTCTAATAAGGTCAGCAGCGTTTTCACTTGTTGAAAGATATTCACCAACAACTCTACC
>JAZLET010000120.1:0-3626 GCA_045615405.1 Candidatus Fimenecus sp. | reverse complement strand
GGACTGTTTTTCTTTTGCTTTAGTTGAAAAGCATTTTTGCTTGTGATATTATACTTTCGTACCGAACAAATGTTCGTTATAGAAAGGAGGCAGAAATGACTTTGTATGAGTTAGGAGAGCAATATTTAAAGCAGGCGGACGATTTGAAAGAGATAATTTCAAGTTATTCTGCCCGAAAAGGCGCGGTAAGTGGAATTGCACTGTATGAGCTTAACAGTAAAATTATCACTCTTCGTGAGATGGAGCGTGATACACGAATCATTGGCAAACAATTAACTGAGTATTATTCTCAACAAATTCCCCCAAAAGTGTACCATTCGCACCGTATCAATTGACCTTTTTTCTTGGGTGTTGTATAATACGCCTTAGAGGTGTGAGTAATGAAGAAAATCCTAAGTATTTTATGTGCATTAATGTTACTTTGTTTAAGCGTATTCCCCGTATGCGCAGCAAGTCCTAAAATTTCAGTAAAAACGGTATCGTCAGCATCAGTAGGTGATACAATTACCGTTTCAGTAAATCTTTCAGCAAATTCAGGTCTTGCGGGTATTCAGTTTACGGTTAAATTCAACACAAAAGAATTTCAATTGGTAAGCGATTCAGTTAAAACAAGCAACCTGTTTGTTGCCAATACAAATATAAACGGTGGCACAATAAAATATGCAGGTGTGTCAGCCAATGCTATAAATTCAAGTGGCACACTTTTAACCTTTAAATTAAAGGTGATTAAAACTGGCGGAAAAATCACACTTGCAATTAATGATGCTATTGATGAAAATAATAATTTTGTTTCAGTAACAACCTCAGGTGCTACCGTTAAATGTTCACATGCTGATATGAAATGGAATGTTACTAAAGGGGCAACCTGTACTGAAAATGGCGAGAAAAAAGGTACTTGTACTTGTGGTCATACCGCAACTGAAACAGTAAACAAAGTGGCTCACACTTACGGCAAATGGACAACTGAAAAAGAGGCAACTGAAACCGAAAAAGGTCTTAAATGGGCAAAATGCTCAGTATGTGGTGAGAAAAAAGAGCAAACAATTCCAATGCTTACAACCACCACAGAATCCACAACCGAAACTACAACTTTTGTTGAAAATACTACGGAAAACACAACTGAAAGCACAACAAACGAGCCTACAACCGCACCAACAGCACCGATTGTTGAAAAAACATCAGTTGCTGAAATCGTTATTAAAACAGTTGCAGTAGTGCTAGGAATAGAAGCGTTGGGATTATTAGTATTCTTAATGGGTAAAAAGAAAAAGCAAAAATAACAACAAAAAAGAGCAGGCGTAAAAACCTGCTCTTTAAATTTTATTAGATTAATCTAAATTAAAATATCTTTTTGCATTGTTAAATGAAACATCTTCAACAACCTGTGAAAGAAAATCATAGTCTTGTGGGTACTTGCCCTCTTCAACTAAATCACCAATAATCTCGCAAAGAATTCTACGGAAATACTCGTGTCTTGGGTATGAAAGGAAGCTACGAGAATCAGTAACCATACCAACAAATTTGCCAAGCACACCAAGGTTTGCAAGTGTTTTCATTTGCTCACGCATACCGTCGTAGTTATCGTTAAACCACCAAGCCGAGCCAAACTGAATTTTTGACTGTGCCTCACTACTTTGGAAATTGCCAAGCATTGTACCAAGCACATAATTATCTTTTGGATTAAGTGTAAAGAGAATTGTTTTTGGTAACTTGCCTTTAGCGTCTAACGAGTCAAGGTAGCGTGAAAGTCCGTATGCTAGCTGATGGTCGTGTACTGAGTCAAAGCCTGTATCAGCACCAAGGGATTTAAACATTCTCGCATTGTTGTTTCTCATTGCGCCAAAGTGTAATTCCATAGCCCAACCAAGTTCCGCATACTTTTCGCCAAAGAATTGTAAAAGGGCGGTGCGGTATTGGTCAAGCTCTTTTTGAGTAAATGTGCCACCGTTAAGTGCTTTTGTAAAGATTGCTTCTAACTCATCTTCAGTTGCAGGTGCGAATGGACAATACTCTAAAGCGTGGTCACTTGCGCGACAACCCATTTCATTAAAGAATGCAATTCTTTTTGTAAGGGCAACAAGTAAATCTTTATATGATTTAATTTCCATTTCCGCTGCTTTTTCCATAGCGGTAATCCATTCACAAAATGCAGGGGTATCAATTAAAAATGACTTGTCAGGGCGGAATGCAGGAAGCACCTTGCACTTAAAGGATTTGTCCTCTTTAAGTAATTTGTGATATTCCAAAGTGTCAGCCGCATCATCAGTAGTGCAAACACAATACACATTAGACTTTTCAATAAGTGAGCGTGGAGTAAATCCACCTGCTTTAATTTGCTTGTTACACTCTTCCCAAATTATATCAGCGGTTTTTGCACTTAATGGCTCATAAATGCCAAAGTATCTTTGCAACTCAAGGTGAGTCCAATGGTAAAGGGGATTACCAATGCAATAAGGAAGACTTTCAGCCCATTTTACAAACTTTTCGTAGTCAGATGCATCACCTGTAATGTATTTTTCGTCTACACCACAACCACGCATAGCACGCCACTTGTAATGGTCGCCACCAAGCCAAATTTGTGTAATGTTTTGGAATGGCTTGTCCTCATAAATCTCTTTAGGAGAAAGATGACAGTGCCAGTCAAAAATTGGTGTATTTTTAGCACCTTGTAAGAAGATTTTTTGTGCGGTTTCGGTGCTTAATAAAAAGTCATCACCCATAAATTTTTTCATATTTATCACCTGTATAATAAATTTTTGCATCTATGAAACAAGTATAGCACAAATGGGCTAAATAATAAATACTTTTTTAACTTTTTAGTATTGATAACTGTTGAAAAATCAAGCACAATATGATACAATAAACTGATTTATTATAATATTTTAATATGGCGAGGTATGTTTTATGTCAGGACATTCAAAATGGAGTACAATTAAAAGAAAAAAAGAGAAGACTGATAACGCAAGAGCAAAGGTGTTTACAAAAATCGGTCGTGAAATTGCCGTTGCAGTAAAAGCAGGTGGCGCAGACCCTGCAGGTAACTCAAAACTTAAGGATGTAATTGCAAAAGCTAAAGCTGCAAATATGCCTAACGATAACATTGAAAGAGTTATTAAAAAGGCAGCAGGTGAGGGTAGTGGCGAAAACTACGACGAAATCGTATATGAAGGCTATGGCCCATCAGGTATTGCAGTAATTGTTGAAGCACTTACTGATAATCGTAATAGAACAGCGGCTGACGTTCGTCACTACTTTGACAAATTTGGTGGCAATATGGGACAAAGCGGTTGCGTTTCATTTATGTTTAATCGTCAAGGCGTAATTCTTTTTGAAAAAGAGGGTATTGATGAAGACCAGCTTATGGAAGACGCTTTAGAGGCAGGTGCAGTTGATTTTATTGCCGAAGACGAAATCTATGATGTTCGTACTGAGCCAAACGATATGGGTGCAGTACGTGATGACCTTGAAGCAAAGGGCTACAAATTCGTTTCAGCTGAGGTTGAATATGTGCCAAGCACTTACACAACACTCACAAACCCAGATGACATTAAAAATATGGGTAGAATGCTTGAAATGTTTGAAGAAAACGACGACGTACAAAATGTATATCATAACTGGGAAAACGA
>JAZLET010000119.1:0-11325 GCA_045615405.1 Candidatus Fimenecus sp. | reverse complement strand
GTAGATGTAGCAAAGTGTGAGTTGCCCCAACCACCACGGCCACCTTTAGCACCAATGAATTCATCATCAGTTGACATATCAGCCATAATAACACCACTTGTCGCCTCACGAATAATAGTACCGCGTGGGACTTTAATGATTAAGTCTTTTCCTCTTTTACCGCTACGCTTTCCGCCGCTACCATTAGCGCCAGTTTCAGCTTTGTACTTTCTCTTGTAACGGAAATCCGCAAGGGTAGAAAGACTGTCGTCAACCTTGAAAACAATGTTACCACCGCGACCACCGTCACCACCGTCAGGGCCACCTGCATTTATATATTTTTCACGATGAAAAGCAACGGCACCATTACCGCCGTCACCAGCTTTGATTTTAATTTTTGCAATATCAACAAACATAATTTTACCTCGTAAGTAATACAATTATATATAAATTCCCATTATCCTTAATATTCTACACTATTTTTATAAAATAATAAATACTTATTTCAATATTTTTAATGTTTTTTCATAAATATTTATGTTCGGTATTTAACCGAACAAATGAAGAAAATTATTTTTTATTGTTTATATGATAAAAATATCTAAAAATCGTATATTTAGTATAAAAATATGTTGACAACCACAATATATTGTGTTAATATAAAAACACCAAAGAAAATATTGGTAAAAACTTTGCAAACAATGTCCAAAAAAACGGACTAAATATATAAATTTTTACGAACATTTGTATTGACTTTTTGAAAAAAAGGTCTATAATAAGACACGTAAAGAACATTTGTTCCACTTTGTTCGGTAAATAAAAAACTCATTCGGAGGTAGATTTTATGTCAACAACATTTGCAATTACAACTTTAATAGAATTAGCGGTAGTGTGTCTTTTAATTTTTGGATTTATGCATGAAGAAAAAGTTATCGCGTTTGAACAGGCAATAAGAAGAATTGTATTAGGTAACATTCGTCGTGCAATCCGTATTCACAATCATAAAAAGGCAGTGGCAAAGGGTGAACATCTTCGTTTGCACACAGCTACAAAGAAAACACAAAATACAAAGACTAATTCAACAGTAGCATAATATTTGATTACTCCGTGACATATTTGTCATATTTCCCATTTCCTTTCTTTCACACTTATGGAAAATCCCCTAAGCATTTAGCTTCGGGGATTTTTCTATTATCACGCAAAAAAATAAAGCCACCTTTTAATAGGTGGCTTTGTAGTTTTGTTAGATTTTCTTTAATCTATCAAGATTCTTAATAAGATTTGGAATACCCTTAAAGATAATCTTAAGACCCTTACCAAGTTGGTCTTTAGCAAGAATAAGGATAAGACCTTCAGCCATTTCAGGACTGAAAAGACCAAAACTCATTGAAATAAAGTTCTTGATTGGAAGCTGAGTAGCAACAGCACCAGCCATTGTGTCTGCACCAAGAAGCTTAATAAGAAGACGATAAATTCTTCCGCCCCATTTACTGAATTGAGCATCTTCAATGGTGTTAAGCACAGTGAAGTTAACACTATTATCTCTTTCAGATGGTGGAAGCTCTTTACCGTAAACTGCTGCGAATTCATTTGCAGGTACATTCATAATGTTTGCGCCGTAGTATGATGGAGCAGTTTCTTTGTAGTTAGGAATTTCAGCTTCAACTGTTGATTCAACATTAACTGTTGCTTCAAGCTTAATGTCGCGGCTTGATGCACCAACTAAAATTTTAAATTCACCGCTTTCAACATGCCAGTCACCAAGGTTTACGTTGTAGTAAGCAAATGCACGTTTAGCGAGAGTGATTTCAACCTCTTTTTCTTCGCCAACCTTTAAGAATACCTTCTTAAAGCCACGAAGCTCTTTAACTGGACGGTAAATTGTGCTTTCAACGTCGTTAACGTAAAGCTGAGCAACTTCAGCACCATCAACATCACCAGTATTCTTAATTTTAAATGAAACAGTAACTGTGTCAGTGTCTTTAATGTTGTCAGCTGAAACTTTAATATCACTATACTCAAATGTTGTGTATGAAAGACCAAAGCCGAATGGGAATGCAACTTCTTTGTTAGCAGTGTCGTAGTATTTGTAGCCTACATAAATACCTTCTCTGTATTCAACAGAAACTGGTGTGCCAGGGAAGTAGTTGTAGCTTGAGTTGTCACTGAGTGCTAATGGATATGTTTCGCTAAGCTTACCGCTTGGGTTAACATCGCCAAAAAGAATATCACAAACTGCGCTACCGCCAGCTTGACCTGTAAGGAACATATTAAGAATTGCAGGAACCTTGTCAGCCCATGGTAATTCTACTGCTGCACCGCCTGAAAGCACAACAACTGTGTTAGGATTAACCTTAAGAACTTCTTCAACAAGAACATTGTGCATTGGAGGAATTGAAAGGTGATGTCTATCAGCACCCTCTGTTTCATATTCGTCAGTAAGACCAACAAATACAACTGCAACATCTGCTGCCTTAGCTTTAGCTTTAGCATCAAGAATAAGCTCCATTGCTTTCTTTTCTTTGCACTTTTTAAGTTCATAACCCTTTGAGAATGTGAAGTTAACGCCCATTTCTTTCATTGTAGAGTAAGCGCAATCAAGCTTAATTGGATTAATAAGTGATGAACCTGCACCTTGATAACGAGGTGTGTGTGCCATTTCACCAATAAGAGCGATTTTAGCATCCTTTTTAAGTGGAAGAAGATTGTTGTCATTCTTCATAAGAACCATACATTGACTTGCAATTTCACGAGCAAGTTGGTGGTGAGCATCACTGTCATAAGTGTATGTACCGCCAAGAACAGGTTCAGCTTTCTTTGTAAGCTCAATAATCTTGTCAACTGCAGCGTCCAAAACAGCAACATCAAGAGTACCGTCGTTTACTGCGTCAATAATAAGCTTTGTACCGATACCTGAAGATGTTGGCATTTCAATTTCTTGACCTGCAACAAGACCAGGAACTCTTTCGTTTTCTGCGCCCCAGTCAGTAATAACAACGCCTTCATAACCCCAGTCGTCACGAAGAACATCAGTAAGTAACCATTTGTTTTCAGCAGCATAAGTGCCGTTAAGACGGTTATATGAGTTCATAACTGTCCAAGGTTGAGCTTTTTTAACCGCAATTTCAAATGGAAGAAGATATGTTTCACGAAGTGTTCTTTCGTCAACAACAGCGTTAACAGTCATTCTACGAGTTTCTTGGTTGTTAGCAGCGTAGTGCTTTAAAGATGTACCAATACCCTTGCTTTGAACACCATTGATGAAAGCAGCAGACATTTCACCAGCAAGAAGACCATCTTCTGAGAAATATTCAAAGTTACGACCGCAAAGTGGTGAACGTTTAATGTTAGTACCAGGTCCTAAAAGTACTGAAACTTGTTCCTTGCGACATTCGTCACCAAGAGCTTCACCCATCTTGTAAAGAAGGTCAACGTCCCAAGAACAAGCAGTAGCAGATGCTGTTGGGAAGCAAATTGCAGGAACGCCTAAAAGAACGTCTTTGTTTTCTTCAGGGTTGCCTTTTTTACGGATACCGTGAGGACCGTCGTTAAGAGCAATTGATTTAATGCCAAGTCTTTCTACAGGTTGGCTGTGCCAATAGTCAAGACCATCACACATACTTGCTTTTTCTTCGAGTGTCATTTGTGCGATAAGGTCAGCGTGTTTAAGAGCCATAATTTTCTCTCCTTTTCGTAAGGTATAAGATAATTTATTTAATACCAAACTATATAATACAACAAATTGGCAAATGTTTCAAGTATTATTCTTCCAAAATATCAGTTTCAACTACGTCAAATAAGAGTTTTTCTGCTGCAGGGGAGTCAATTGCTTCAATATTCTTAAGTTTACGTTGAATAAAGATATTTTTACGCTCAGCGTCGTCTAAAGTTTTACCAGCCTCATCAATTTTCCTTTTTGCTTTACTAAGTAAGTCACCAAATTTTGCATACTGTGCTTTTGCTACACCAAGAATCTCACGCACTTCATTTGCTTTTTCATTAATAGCAATAGTTTTAAAGCCCATTGCAAGTGAGTTAAGAAGAGCGGTAATTGTTGAAGGTCCCGCAATCATAATGTTGTATTCCTTTTGAAGTTTTTCGGGAAGTCCTGTTCTTGAAGATGCTATTTCTGCATAAAGACCTTCAGTTGCAAGATACATAATTGCAAAAGGTGTTGTGTCAGGCACATGAATATATTTTGTAATAGCTTTAGCCTCTTCTATAACTCGTTTTTCAAGGTCTTTTCTTGCTTTTATAACCGCATCAGCATCAGCGCGGTCAGCGGCATCACAAAGGCGAATGTAATCTTCCATAGGGAATTTTGAGTCAACAGGCAAGAAAATGTCTTTGCCGTCCTTTTCACTTGACGGAATACGAATAGCAAACTCAACGCGGTCAAAGGAGCCAGGTACAGTTGCCATATTTTTTTCATACATATTAGGAATTGTTTGGTCTAAAATGTTCTCAAGCTGTACCTCTGCCCAAGTACCACGAGCTTTGACATTTGTAAGTACACGGTTAAGTGCAGTAACATTTTCAGTAACACCTGTTGAAAGCTTTTGCATTTCACCAAGTGATTTATAAAGATTTTCAAGCTGGTCAGAAACGGTTTTAAATGAAGAGTTAAGGCGAGTTGTAAGTGTTTGTGTAAGTTTTTCATCAACGGTAACACGCATTTCTTCAAGCTTCTTTTCGTTAGATACTTGCATTTTTGTAATCGCATCTTCAAGTATTTTGCCTTGCTTTTCACTCATTGCAATAAGTGTTTCATTCATCTTTTCGCGATGCTCAAAATTGCTCTTGTTCATATTGTCAATTCTTGTTGACATATCATTGAGACTTTTTTTAACATCTTCGCGAATTTCCTTGTTGGCATTTTGATTTTCAACACGGACTCTATGAAATTCATCACCCATATTTTTTGTTATATATTCAATTTTTTGTTCTAAATTACTGGTGTGCTTGTTGTCCTTAACGCTTTTTAAGACAACAAGAAGCATAATTATTGCAACAGTTGAAATTACTATAGAAATCAATAATAAAATATTAGTCATAAAAATCTCCCTTACCAATAAAATACATAAATAATTATATCAAATTAAGGCAATAAAAGATAGTTTTTTATATTTTTTTATGCTAAAATATAGCCATAAACTACTTTCTTTGATATAATAACTTTTGGTGAATAAAATGTTTAAGAAAATTATTGCTCTTTTTTGTGCGGTTGTAATTGTTTTAACTTGCTTTGCATCCTGCAAAAAAGAAGATACTACAAATAAATTTTTCGCTTACGGTATTACTGAAATGCCACGATATTTTGACCCACAAATTGCCGAAAGTGAGTGCGAAAGAATAATTGCTGTCAATACTTTTGACGGTCTTTTTAAGCTTGACGAAAATAACACCCCCATAAAATGTGCGGTTAAAGATTATAAAACCTCTCAAAACGGACTTGTTTACACTTTTTATCTTCACGAAAATATGGAATATTATATTTCGGCTGATGTTGAGGCGTTTCTCCAAGAAAAAGGAGTAACAATCAATAAAAAGGTTACTGCCGAGGATTTTGCATTTGGTATAATTCGTGGAATTTTACCTGAAACCGATGCCCCTGATTACGAGCTTTTAGGTGCAATTAAAAATGCACAAGAAATCCATAATGGTGAGTTAAATGCTAGTGAGGTCGGTGTTAAGGTAATTAATGATTATACACTTGAAATTACACTCTCAAGAAAAGATAAAAACTTCCTTTATGCCCTCACTCAACCAATTTCTTTCCCTTGTGATAAGCAGTTTTTTGAATTAACAGCAGGTAGATATGGTTTAGATGAAGACTATATAATCTCAAATGGCGGATTTTATCTTTCGTCAATAAGTGAAGATAAGAATGCCATCATAAGTAAGAATACCGAATATAATGGTGCATTTTCGGTGCATCCAAGCGGAGTAGGCTTTTATTTAAACACGACAACGTTTGATATTGCTACAAAAGTTAATGAAGGCACTTATGATGTGGGCTTTTTCACTTTAGATGCAGATAAAGATGAATTAGGTCGCGGAGTTTTAAAGAATGAATTAAAAAATATTTCTTGTTCACTTGTATTTAATATGGCAAGTAAAACAATGCAAAACAACGCTTTGCGCACAGGGCTTGTATCGTGTGTTGATGTTTTCAGTATTACTGATGCTCCGTTAAAATCAGTTTTACCATCATACTATAATATTGAAGGCAACAAAATTGAAGCACTTTCATACAATACTGAAACTGCACGAAAAAGTATGCAAAAAGCATATAGTGAGCTTAAAATTGAAACATTAGACATTGAAATCATTTGCACAAAAAAATATGAAAGCACCGCAAAAGCTCTTGTAAACAACTGGCAAAAGAATATCGGTGTTGAGCTTAATGGTATCGTTACAGTTTTAGACGAGAAAGATTTTGCAAAACGAATTATAACTGATGATTTTGATATGGCGATTTATTCGTTTTCGGTTAATAGTTCAAACCCTACAAGCTTTCTTTCAATATTTACAACTGATAATGAAAGTAATATTATAAATTACAGTTCAAACGAATTTGATAGGCTTGTAAACGATTTAAAGATTTCACCAAGTAATGAAAAAATAGTTTACTGCCAAAGCTATCTACTTAAAAATGCAATAGTGTTGCCTCTTTATGAAGAAACTACAACCTATGCAGTCCATAAAGATGTAACCGGAATTTATTTTAGTGGTAGCAGTAGTAATTTGTATTTTTATAAAGCACAAAAGTAATTTAGGAGGAAATAAAATGGCAATACTTAAACCATTTAAGGCGGTAAGACCTAAAGATGAATATGCTTCACAGGTAGGTGCTTTGCCTTATGATGTTATGAACTCACAAGAGGCAAGAGAAATGGTGAAGGATAAACCATATTCATTCTTGCATGTTGATAAAGCAGAGGTTGACTTACCAATTGGTATTGATATTTATTCAGCTGAGGTTTATGAAAAAGCAAAAGAGAATCTTAATGCTTTAAGCGAAAATGGTATTTGTAAGCAAGATGAAAAGCCAATGCTCTATATTTACCGTCAAATTATGAATGGTCGTGAGCAAACTGGTATTGTTGGTTGCACTGCAGTTGATGACTACCTTAACAATGTAATCAAAAAGCATGAGTTTACTCGTGCTGATAAAGAGGCTGACCGTATTCGCCACGTAGATACTCTTGATGCAAATACAGGTCCAATATTTTTAACTCATCGTGAAAATAAAACAGTTTCAAATATTACTGAAAATTGGAAAAACACTCATACACCTGCATACGATTTTGTAAGTGATGATGGAGTTTCGCAAACTGTATGGGTAATTGATGACGACGCAGTTGTTGATGCACTCGTTAAAGAATTCGCGGAAATCCCATATCTTTATATTGCTGATGGTCATCATAGATGTGCATCAGCGGTCCGTGTAGGACAAAAAAGAAGAGGAGAGGGAGAATACGATAAGAATGCTGAATTTAACTTCTTCTTGTCAGTAATTTTCCCTTGTGACCAGCTTAAAATTATGGACTATAATCGTGTAATTGCTGACCTTAACGGCAACACAAGTGAAGAGTTCATTACAAAAATGAGCGAAAAATTCACAGTTGAAGAAGCACCTACAAGCCCTTATGCACCACAAGAGCGTCATACATTTGGTATGTACCTTGATAATAAGTGGTATAAGGTTACTGCAAAGGCGGAGTTTATAAGTGAAAACGACCCTGTCCTTTGCCTTGATGTTTCAATACTTCAAAACAACCTTATCACGCCTATTCTCAATATTACCGACCCAAGAACTGACAAACGAATTGACTTTGTTGGTGGTATTCGTGGATTGGGAGAGTTAGAAAGAAGATGTAACGAGGGTATGAAATTAGCATTTGCAATGTACCCAACCTCACTTAATGAGCTTATGGATATTGCCGACGCAGGTCAGGTAATGCCGCCAAAATCAACTTGGTTTGAACCAAAACTTCTTTCAGGATTGTTCATTCATAAATTGTCATAATATGAACGAAAATAAATTATCAAAAGAAAAAGTTTAAGATTAAAAGATTATGATTATTCACAAAATGGTGTGTTATGGCAACGAGGGTATATTGACCATATCATCCGTAATCAAACGGATTTTGAACATCATTGGAACTACATTGAATATAACGCGTTAAAAGAATATAAATAAACATTATGGCAAGGGGATATCTCTTGCCATTTTATTGTGATTTTGCACAAAAACTAATGATTGAAATTGTAAATTTGTGCCAAAGAACGAAAGTTAAAAATTTAACAATTTATTGTTGACTTTGCTTTTTGACTGTTGTAATATATTCACAAATCAAGGCGCGTGTATATGTGCAAATCATACAAAGAAAAGGCGAATTCAACTAAAATGGCAAATATCTTAAAACAAATGAATCCAATTACTTTAATATCACAAAAAGACGGCGCAAAAAGAATGATAATAATGACTATGAGCATTTTGCTTATGGGTTTTGCGGTTTCAGTTTTCTCTTATTCAGGAATGGGCGTTGACCCATTCACAGCACTTAATATGAGTGTAAGTGAATTGCTAGGTATCAGCTTCGGCTTCTTCCAAATGTGTATAAATGGTATAATCCTTATTGGGGTAGCGGTTGTTGCTAAAAGATTAATCAATATCGGTACAATTGTAAATATGGTAGGTGTAGGTTATGTGTGCGAGTTTTTTACCAGCATTTACGACCAATTCTTACCTCAAGAAAATACCTTTATAGTAAGATTTGTTCTTATGGCAATCGGCGTATTTCTTTTAAGTCTTTCAGCATCACTTTACTTTAATTGTAATGTTGGTGTTTCTCCTTATGATGCCCTTGGTTTTGTTATGGAAGAAAAGACTAAATTAAAGTACAAATGGTGTAGAGTTGCAACGGACCTTGTTTGTACAACAATTGCGTTTATACTTGGCGGTCCAATTGGTATAGGCACAGTAGTTACAGCTTTCTTTATGGGGCCGGTAGTTTCACTTTGTGATAATACAATATCTAGAAATGTACTTCAGGCAAAATATAAATTTCTTAGACACTTTACAGTTATTAGATATTATGAGTTTGCTTATATTCCTTATAACAATGTAGTATAAAGATAAAATGAAAAGGGTACTCAATTGAGTACCCTTAATTTTTTATTCCCAAATATCAACCGCACCGCGATTCTCGGTTACTTTTGCAACATAAGAAGCAACCTTTTTGTGCTCGGGATGAACTTTATATTTGTTCAGTTCTTCTTCGTTTTCAGTTTCTACAACTAAAAGTGCGTCAAAGTTTCGCTCACATTCTATCTGGTTTTTAAGGAATGTGAGTTTTTTTATGTGTGGAATAAGTGGGGGAAGTGCTGTAAGACCGTTTTTGACGATTTCAATGTTTTCGTCTTTTGACTTTCCTTCAGCATCTTTAAATTTCCACATTACAATATGTTTTAACATAATAATCACCTTATATTAAATAATGTTTTTGTATTTTCATTTGTCATATTAAGAATTTCTTGTGCTGTAACTCCACGCAATTCTGCAATTTTTTCTGCAGTATAAGGAATGTGAAGTGAATCGCATCTTTTACCTCTAAATGGCACAGGAGTCATATATGGCGCATCAGTTTCAATAAGCAATCTATCACTTGGTACAAACTTTGCAACCTCGCATGGCTTAACTGCATTTTTGAATGTAACTGCACCACCAAGACCAATATACATACCCAGTTTTATAATCTCTTTCGCCATTTCCACACTACCCGAGAAACAGTGAAGAACACCCTTTGGCTTGTACTTCTTTAAGATATTAAGCGTGTCTTCATGAGATTCTCTGTCGTGAAAAATTACAGGTAAATCTAACTCATTTGCCAACTCAATTTGCTTTTCAAGTAAAATTAACTGACTTTCGCGACTTTCTTTTTCGTAATGATAGTCTAATCCGATTTCACCAATAGCAACACATTTTTCGTCTTGTGCTAACTTTTTTATTATGTCCAAATCCCCATCACGATATTTGTCGTTATCAAGGGGATGAAATCCAACTGCTGAATACACAAAATCGTATTTATGCGAAAGTTCTACCGCGAATTTTGAGTTTTTTATGTTTGTTCCGCAACAAATGACGCCTGATACTCCATTTTCTTTAAAAGAAACGAGCAGTTCGTTTCTATCATTGTCAAACTGCTCGTCGTCATAGTGTGCGTGTGAATCAAAAATGTTATGATACATTATCTTATTCTCGCTCCGTTTGGCATATCTTTATCAACAAAAACAACTTTTGCATCTTCTTCAGTAATGTCCGCTGCAAGAATCATACCACAACTTTCAACACCGCAAAGAACTGCAGGTTTAAGGTTTGCAACAACAATAACCTTTTTGCCGATAAGGTCTTCAGGTTTGTACCATTTTGCAATACCACTTGCAACAATTCTATCAGTGCCGGTACCATCGTCAAGAGTGAGCTTAAGAAGTTTCTTCGCCTTTTTAATTGGTTCACAATTCTTAACTTCAGCAACACGGAGCTCAACCTTCATAAAATCATTAAATTCAATAGGTGCAAGTCCAACGATTTCTGGTGCAGGAGCATTTGCCTTTTCTTCAGCTTCTTTTTTTGCTTGAAGTTCAGCAATTAACTTTTCGCCATCAATTCTTGAGAAGAGAGGAGTAGCAGTACCAACTGTAACACCACTTTGGAGTCCGCCCCATTCCTGAATGCTTTCGTATGTTGCAACAGGAACATTTAATTGCTCAGCAATCTTAACTGCGGTTTCAGGCATAATAGGTGAGATAAGTGCTGAAAGAATACGAATACCCTCAAGAAGATTATAAAGCACTGTACCGAGTTTTTCTTTTTGTGCTTCATCCTTAGCAAGAGCCCAAGGCATTGTTTCGTCAATGTATTTGTTGCAACGACGTGCAAAGTTAATTACACATTCAACTGCATCACTCATCTTGTATTCCGCAATGTATTTGTCAAAGCCCGCAAGTGCTTTCTTTGCACTTTCTTTAAGGTCTTCGTCAAATTCAGTTGCACAAGTAGGCGCTTGAACAACACCGTCAAAATACTTGTTTTGCATTGCAATAGTACGGTTAACAAGGTTACCAAGAGTATTTGCAAGGTCAGTGTTGAAACGGTCAATCATTGCTTCATAAGTAATTGAACCGTCGTGAGCATGTGGCATTTCTGAAAGAAGATAGTAACGAACAGCGTCAACACCGAAAATCTCAGTAAGGTCATCAGCATAAATAACATTACCACGAGATTTACTCATCTTGTCTTCACCGAAAAGAAGCCAAGGATGACCATAAACCTGCTTT
>JAZLET010000118.1:0-12793 GCA_045615405.1 Candidatus Fimenecus sp. | reverse complement strand
CCCAGCCTTCCAAGCTGGTCGTGTGGGTTCGATTCCCATCACCCGCTCCACATGCGCTGATAGCTCAGTTGGATAGAGCATCTGCCTTCTAAGCAGAGGGTCGGGGGTTCGAATCCCTTTCAGCGTGCCAATTCAGCGTGGAAGGTTTTAAAATATAGCTTTGTGCGCTGATTTATATGGTGGGTATAGCTTAGTTGGTTAAAGCGCCAGTTTGTGGCACTGGAGACCATCGGTTCGAATCCGATTATCCACCCCACAAAAATTCAAGACTCCGTTTAATTTTGCGGAGTTTTGAATAAAAACCACAATTAAATATTGGGGTGTCGTCAAGCGGTAAGACACAGCACTTTGACTGCTGCATTCGTAGGTTCGAATCCTGCCACCCCAGCCAAAATAAAAAGGTATCCTTGTGGTACCTTTTTTATTTTGTGTTTAGTCTGAGCGTTAAGAAAACAGTCCAGTGGACTGTTTTTTATTTATGAAAAGTAAACGGGGAGGTTTAACCCTCGCCGTTGTTCTTTATTCAAAATTTACTTGAATGTCATTATCATTTGATGTGATAAGAATTTTATTCATTGTTGTGCCTAAGTTATCAATCATAAGACCTGATATTTTATCTTCAATATTTCGTCTTATAACATTTCGCAAGTCACGAGCACCACGCACATTACCATCCATTTTTGAAACGATTGCTGATGGTGTATTGTCGTCAAGCACAAGTTCAATGCCCTTATCTTTAAGCACTGTTTTGATTTCTTTGAGCATAAGAATTGCGATTTTCTTGTAGTCTTCATCACTTAATGGATTAAATACAACAATTTCATCAACACGACCAATAAATTCAGGGCGCAAGAATTCATTAAGCGCTTTAAGAACTTTTTCTTTAGAAATATCTTTTGCACTCTTGCCAAATCCTAATGATGTTTCAGCCTTTTGGCTACCTGCATTAGATGTCATAATAATTACAGTATTTGCAAAGCTTACGGTACGACCATGAGCGTCGTTTGTTTTACCTTCGTCAAGAATTTGAAGAAGAATATTCATAACATCAGGATGTGCTTTTTCAATTTCATCAAAAAGAATGATTGAATAAGGCTTTCTTCTCACCTTTTCAGTAAGCTGACCTGCTTCGTCATAACCTACATAACCTGGAGGTGAGCCGATAAGACGAGAAACTGAATGTTTCTCCATAAACTCACTCATATCAAGACGAATAAGTGTTTCAGGAGTATCAAAAAGTTCTAACGAAAGTTGTTTTACAAGCTCAGTTTTACCAACACCAGTAGGTCCTACAAAAATAAATGATGCAGGGCGTTTTTGAAGTGTGAGTTGAATACGGCTACGCTTAATTGCATTCGCAACAAGAGTGACCGCTTCATCCTGACCAATAACCTTTTCCATAAGGCGATTTTCAAGACCTTTAAGACGATTAACATCACCTTCTACAACCTTTGTTGCAGGAATTCCTGTCCAAAGATTAATAACCTTTGCTAAATCATCTTCTAAAACATTATTATCTTTTGCCTTTTCTTGAAGTTCTTGTGCTTTACCCTCACAAACGGCTAACTCGCCTTTTGTTTTATAAAGTTCCTCATAAATAGGGGTTAAATCCTCTTCAGTTTCAGGGTTTGCAATTTTTTCTTCAAGCTCTTCTAATTCTTTTTTTAGAGTAGCAATTTTCTTTTCGTTAATCTCGTTTTCACTAATTGCCTTATTGCGAAGATTTGCGCAAGTACAAGCCTCATCAAGCAAGTCAATTGCCTTATCAGGTAAAAATCTATCAGTAATATATCTTTCCGAAAGAGTTACTGCTTTGTAAACAAGACTATCACTAATTCTAACTCTATGGAAAAGCTCATAATAGCCCTTAATACCTAAAAGCATTTGATAAGTGTCTTCAATAGATGGTTCGTCAACCTTAACTGGCTGAAAACGACGCTCTAATGCTGCATCCTTTTCAATATGCTTACGATACTCATTAAATGTTGTAGCGCCAATAACCTGAATTTCGCCACGAGAAAGTGCAGGTTTTAAGATGTTTGCCGCATTCATTGAGCCTTCAGCATCACCTGTACCTACAAGATTATGAACTTCATCAATAAAGAGAATGATATTACCCTCATTCTTAACCTCTTCAACAAGACCTTTAATACGGCTTTCAAACTGACCACGGAATTGTGTACCTGCCACAAGTGCGGTAAGGTCAAGAAGATGGATTTCTTTATCCATAAGTTTTGCAGGAACATTACCCTCGGCAATTCTAATAGCAAGACCTTCAGCAATAGCAGTTTTACCAACACCTGGCTCACCAATAAGACAAGGGTTATTTTTTGTTCTTCTACAAAGAATTTGTATTGCACGAGCGATTTCAGTATCACGACCAATAATTCTATCTAACTTACCCTCTCTTGCACGACCTGTTAAATCAGTACAATAAAGTGAAAGCATTTTTCGTTTATCATTCTTTGTGCCTTGCTTTTTCTTGCTCTTTGGAGCGCCTTTTTTGTCACCATTGAGCTCTTTGATATCTTCTTCAGGCACATCCATAGGCATTAATCCCATATTTTGCAAAAATGGAAATGTTGGAGCACCGCCTGGCTCAAACGCATCTTCACCCATTGTTTCCATCATTTGTTCCATTTGCTCGGTCATACTGTCAAGTTCTTCTTCAGTTATGCCCATATTATCCATCATTTGCTTAATGGGACCAATATTCATTTCCATTGCACATTTAATGCACAAGCCCTCATTAGTTGTTTTGTCCCCCTCCATCTTTGTAATAAAGATTACGGCAGGACGTTGTTTGCATTTACTGCAAATCATATTTTTATTCATTATGTGTCCTCTTCTTGTTTATTTTTTCTTTGATTTTTCAATAATTTGTTTAATAGCGCCTGGCAAGTAACTGAAGAATGCCACAAATGTGAGTACAACTGCAATTACCACAAGCACAAACATTAATGCTTCAGGAATTGTGTATTGTGGGTAGTACATACTAATTGCACCAATTTCAGGGCCGAAACCAATAATTACAACCATTACTGCATAAAATACAAAAGTTGCAAGTTTACCCCAAATTTCAGCAGCAACAGGACGAGTACCAAGTCCTATAAGAACAATGCTTCCTAAAATCATAATAATATCTTTTGCAATAAAGAGTAAGAATACCCATGCAAATGCTTGCATTGCTTCACTTTGTGCTTCTTTAAATTTAAGGAAAAGTACAATAGCAAGAGCAAAAATTGTAAGTTTATCAGCAACTGGGTCAAGAAGTTTACCAATTGCACTTACTTGATTGAATTTTCGTGCAATTTTACCATCAACTGCATCTGAAAGTCCTGAAATAAAAATTACAAACACAGTCCACCAAACATAGTTATTATAGTAAAGCACTGCAATTACAGGAATTAAGCAAATTCTAATAACTGAAATAAGGTTTGGAATTGTAAGGCAACCCTCAAACAACTCTTTTACATTTTCTTTTAGAGTCTTTCTCTCTTCATTCATACTCTTTTCCTCCTTATTTTACAAGCATTTCTTTAAGATTATTTATAAATGGATTAATATCATCAAGTAAACCGACTACAACGGAATTGTTTACCGCATTTGCCAATTCACCTTCGCCACTTGCAAAAATAAAATTAAGTACTGTACAAAGGAATATAAGAACAACTACACCCTTACAAGCACCGAGCACCGCACCCAGCAATTTATTTGCAGTACCAATAATCGGAGCATTGAACAGTTTAGAAATAAGGTTTGCTAAGAATTTAAGTGCAAACAATAACACTATTGCTAATATCATAAAAGATAGAATTGTTAAAGCACCAACTACAATTGGCTCGGCTACCTTTTCAACAAGCTCAGTAGCTATATTTGCTGAACTAAATTTCTCGGATGAGATTTTTGATTTAATATGATTAAAATCAACACCCGCTGACGATGCTAACGATACCATAAACTCAGGAATAGCATCTAAAGTTACTTCCGCTTTTTTTGTAGCGGTTGAGGTGTCAAATTTTTCATCAATTTGCTCTTCAATAGTTGTAATTAAGCTTTCTTTTACAACTGCATCATAAGCACCCTGTGCTACAAGTGGACTAAACTGATAAGCAAGAACAATTGCTAAAATAGAAGCAACAAGTTCAAGTAAGGTTTTTACAAAACCTTTTTTTGCAGCGGTTAACACAAATGCTGCAAAAATTACAACAAGAATAACATCTAACACTAATGACATAATATCACCTCATAATTTATTTCTTTTCTTCTGTATTGTCACCTACAGAGGAATATCGCTGGATTTTATCTAATGAATAAACATATGTATTTCTTGACGAAACAATTACCTTTTCAGCATCTGTATTTACATCTGCACTACCAACCAATTTACCTTTTGTATTATAAATTTGAATATTGTCATCAGTCAATACTGCTACATATTTACCATCAGTTGAAACGGATTTTACAAGTCCATCAATTTCCTGTGAGAAAAGCTCAGCGCCTGATTTATTGTAAACCTTAATAATCTTTTTGGTTGTACTTGAATATTTTGAAAGTACAAGCACCGCAACATTGTTATCCGAAATATAAAGTTGTGATGGAGTATTAACGGAAACGTCTACCTTTTGTTTAACCTCATCACCTTTAATAATCTCACATACATTGTTGCCAAGAACAAATACTGTTTCATTTGACAAGAATTGAACTGAAGAAATGGCAGTATCTTTATACTCAAATGTTGCTTTTGGTTCAGTTTTCTTTTTATTGAAAATATAAACCTTTGAATAAACTGAGCCGTTATCAACACCCATTACTGAAACTGCAAAAAGCTTACCGTTATTAGAAACATCACAAGAAACAATATGCTCTTTAGCGCATTTCCAAACAAAAACTACATCCTCTTTGTCATCATACACTGTCAACATACTTTCAGCACCACTAGCACTAGTTGCTATTGCTACTGAACCGTCTTTACCCATTGCACCAGTAAAAATCATATGTTCAAGCTCTTTTTCATAAAGAATTCTTGTTTTTGACTGAACTCTAAAACTTGTTCCGCCTTCATCATAAAGTAAAATACGACCGCTATTGCTACTCATAACAGGATGGTCATATTTATGGGTAAGATTTGAAAGCTCTTTTGCGGTTGAGTCAAGCACCTTAATTGTATCATCTTGCACAAGCACTAAATCGGAATTTGTCATTACCGCATCAGTAATTTCAATACCATTCATACTATAAGGGAACCCTTCGCCTGAGCCGATACCTGCAAGTGAAGTGCGAATAGAGTCACTTATTGTTGAAAATGTTACTCCGCCAAACTGTGCCGCTGCAATAATTACAAGCAAAAGCACAACAAAAATTATTGCCATAAGCTTTAAAGTTTTTGCACTTTTAAGACTAATGCTTAACTTTTTGCTTTTTTTCTTTGCAACAGGCTTTTTATCGGTTGTTTTTTTGTTAACCGATTTTCTCTTTTCAGCCATTTCATTCACCACACATTAATAAAAAACTTTATTCAAGTATAAGCCTTGAGGCTCTGCCGTAACTCCTGCATTTTCACGGTTACGACTATTTATAATTTTTGGAATACTCCCTTTTTCAATTTTACCACTTTGAATATTGAGAAGAGTTCCAACAATAATTCGTACCATATTATAGAGAAATCCGTTACCGCTAACACGAATTTCAACTAAATCTCCATTACGAGAAACTGTACAATCGTATATTTCTCTTGTTTTATCTTGAATATCGCTACCCGCACTACAAAAAGCGGAAAAATCGTGAGTTCCAACTAATGCTTTTGCCTCTAAATCCAGCATTTCAGCATTTAGTTCATAAGGATAAAACATTGCTTTATTTTCATAAAAAGGATTACGATATTTACCATTATATATTAAATAAACATACTCTTTGCCTTTGCAATCATAACGAGCGTGAAAATCAAAGTCAACCTCTTCACACTTGTAAACTGCGATTTCAGGCGGAAGATAGAAATTAAGTGCATCGGGAATTTTTTCTACACTTACAGCACACTCAGTTCTCACATTACAGCAAAACATATTTGCGTGAACACCTGAATCAGTACGGCTACACCCTATTATATTTTCATCATTTCCGCCCAATTTCTTAAAAGCGTTACACAATTCTTGCTGAATGGTATTTCCATTTGGTTGTATTTGCCAACCGTGAAAATTAGTACCATCATACCGCAAGGTTAAAAGTAAATTCCGCATTATATTCACCACAGAAAATATTTAAAGTTATTACTGCACAAAGTATTAAAACAATGCTTAGAAAAGCACAATAATCACGTTTAGTAAACTTTAGTGCATTCATAGTAGTTTTTCCTTTGCCACCATTATAGCAACGGCAAATCATAGCATTTGTCAACTCATAAGCACGTCTTATTGAGTTGAAAAGTAAAGGAATAAACAAAGGGATAAGTGCTTTTGCACGTTTCATAAGACTACCTTGTTCAAAATTTGCACCACGCGACTTTTGAGCGCTCATAATTTTATCAACCTCTTCAATGAGAGTTGGAATAAAACGAAGCGCTATTGTCATTATCATTGTAACCATATGAAAATCAAGACCGATTTTCTTAAACGGTGCAAAAATTCTATCAAGTCCGCTTGTAAGAGATGTTGGACTTGTTGTGTAAGTGAGCATTGTACTCATAACAATCAAAAGTGAAATTCTGAGTGCCATAAATACAGCCATTAATATACCGCCACTTGTAATTTTGATTTTCCACACATCTATTAAGGTAATTCCACCGTCATTATAAGCAATTTGAAGAATTGATGTAATTGCAACAATAAGAATTATTGGTTTTAACCCTTTAAATACTGTTTTAACTGGAATTTTTGAAAGCGCAACAACACCGATTCCTACAAAAAGGCAAAAGAAAAGTGAAATAAAGTTTGTTGAAAGGAAAACCGTTACAATATAAACCACAGTGAAAAGTAGTTTTGTTCTTGGGTCAAGCTTATGAATGATTGAGTCAAATGGGAAATATTGACCTATTGTGATATCTTTAATCACCCTGTCACACTCCCCTCAAAAAGTTTTTTGAGCTGAATGTAACCTTGCTCTACTGTATAGACTTTTTCACTAACATTGTATCCTTTTTCGCGAAGTTTTAAAAAGATTTCAGTAATTTGTGGCACTGAAAGTCCAATCTCACGAAGTCGTGATGCGTTTTCAAAAACATCATCAACAGTACCTATCATTTCAACCTTAGAGTTATTCATCACAATTACTTTTGTAGCAAATCGTGCAACATCATCCATACTGTGAGAAACAATAACAACTGTTTTTCCTGTTTGCTCACGATAGTTTCTAATAAGGTCAAGAATTTGTTCACGCCCCATTGGGTCAAGACCGCTTGTTGGCTCATCAAGAATAAGAATTTCCGGCTCCATTGAAATTACGCCAGCAATAGCAACGCGTCTTTTTTCGCCACCTGACAAGTCAAATGGTGATTTTAAAAGCATTTCGTCAGGGATTCCAACATATTTTGCTGCATTTCTTACACGCTCATCAATTTCACCTTTTGAAAGCCCCATATTTGTTGGACCAAAAGCAATATCTTTATAAACTGTTTCTTCAAAAAGTTGATATTCAGGGTATTGAAAGCAAAGTCCTACGCGAAAACGAGCATCAAAAAGAGTTTGCTTAGAGCTATGAATGTTTTTACCGTCAAGCAAAACCTCACCGCCTGATGCTTTAAGAAGTCCGTTTAAGTGTTGAACAAGTGTGCTTTTGCCAGAGCCAGTATGACCGATAATGGCTACAAATTCACCTTTTGGGATAGAAATATTCACATTGTCAAGTGCGGTGATTTTAAAAGGAGTGCCCTCACCGTAGGTAAATGTTAAATTTTGCGTTTCAATGTGAGACATCTTTTACTGACCTTTCAATAAATCATCAATATTTTCTACTAATTCATCAATACTTAACAAATCGTTTTTTAAATTAATACCGTCATTCTTAAGCAGCTTTGCAAGTTGACAAGTTTGTGGCACATCAAGACCAATACTACGAATTTTCTCGGTATCGGCAAACACTTCTTTAGGAGTACCATCCATTAACAAGCGACTGTCGTCCATAACCACAATTCTATCAGCTTCACAAGCTTCTTCCATATAGTGAGTAATAAAAACTACTGTAATGCCTAACTCACGATTAAGTCGTTTTATAGCTTTCATTACATCACGCCTACCCTCAGGGTCAAGCATAGCAGTTGGCTCGTCAAGGATTATGCAACGTGGTTCCATAGCAATAATTCCTGCAATAGCTACACGCTGTTTTTGTCCGCCTGAGAGTTTGTGTGGCTCGTGGTTTTTATACTTATACATTCCCACGATTTTTAAAGACTCGTCAACTCTGCGACGGATTTCTTGTGGCTCTACACCAAGATTTTCAGGACCGAATGCAACATCTTCTTCAACAATAGTTGCAACAATTTGATTATCAGGATTTTGAAAAACCACGCCAACTGTTTGTTTTATATTAATATCGTCATCTTCATTTTTAGTGTTCATTCCGTTAACGATTACGTCACCGCTTTCAGGAAGTAAAAGTCCGTTAGCAAGTTTTGCAACTGTACTTTTACCCGAGCCATTATGACCAAGGATGGCTATAAACTCACCCTCATTAATTGAAAGTGATAAGCCTTTAACCGCAGGGGCTAAAACTACGCCCTCATCATCACTTTCATAACGGAATGTAACATTTTGAAATTCAATAATACTCATTCTTTGCTCCAAATTGCACTTGCACCGCAAGGAAGAACAAGTCCGTTTTCGGTAGCACGAAGTCCAATTTCGCTACCTGTTACTGTTCCGCCAAAGCGTGTTTTTACAACTGCACCTAAAATATATTCCATAACTGATGGTGAAAGTCCTGTTGTATAAGAATTAATAAGCACCATAAGTGGGTTATCGCTTAACACTTGACTACAAAGTTCAACAAAACCATAAACCTCGTTTTCAAGTTTCCAAACCTCACCACCTGGACCTCTACCATAAGATGGTGGGTCCATAATGATAATGTCATATTTATTACCACGACGAATTTCACGCTGAACAAACTTAATACAATCGTCAACAATCCATCTTACTTGTTTGTCGGCAACACCTGAAGAAACTGCATTTTCTTTTGCCCAAAGTGTCATACCCTTAGACGCGTCTACGTGACACACAGATGCACCTGCTTTAAGTGCTGAAATTGTAGCACCGCCAGTATAAGCAAATAAGTTAAGGACTTTAACTTCACGATTTGCGCCCTTAATTACTTCGGCAACCTTATCCCAGTTTGTTGCTTGTTCAGGGAAAAGACCTGTATGTTTAAATCCCATTGTTTTAATATTAAATGTTAAATCGCGGTAACCGATTGTCCAAAAATCAGGGATTTTATTCTTTATTTCCCACTTACCGCCACCTGAATTTGAACGGTGATAAACGGCGTCGGCTTTTTTCCAAAGTGGATTTTTCTTTTGGGTTTTCCAAATTACTTGTGGGTCAGGACGAATAAGTGTAATATTCCCCCAACGCTCAAGACGCTCACCACAAGAGCAATCTATTAACTCGTAATCTTTCCAATTATCTGCAACTCTCATTATACTAATCTTTCCTTAATTACTAATGCAACTGATTCAGCAAGTTCTTTAATTTGTTCATAATTCTTACCCTCAAGCATTACGCGGATAAGTGGCTCAGTGCCTGATACACGAACAAGAATTCTACCCTCATTACCGAGTTTTTCTTCAACTGATTTAATTGCATTTTGTACTTCTTTATCTTTAGGGAATTGTGCTTTACCAAATTTTGAAACGCGGACATTAATAAGCACTTGTGGGTAAACTTCCATTTCATCTGCTAACTCTTTAAGAGTTTTACCAGTATCTTTTACAACTGCTAAAAGTTGAATTGCTGAAAGTTGACCATCGCCTGTTGTTGCATATTGCAAAAAGATAATATGACCTGACTGCTCACCGCCAATGCTATAACCGTTTTCACTCATATTTTCAAGTACGTAACGGTCACCAACTTTTGTCTTTTCACATTTAATGCCATTTTGCTCACAAAACTTAAAGAAGCCCATATTGCTCATAACAGTAACAACTGCAGTATCTTTTTTGAGCTTACCTAACTCTTTCATATGCTTTGCACAAACTGCAATACACTTGTCACCGTCAACTACAGCACCAGTATGGTCAACTGCAAGCATTCTATCAGCATCACCGTCAAATGCAAATCCTAAATCGCAGTTATTATCTACAACGCATTTTTGCAAGTTTTCAAGGTGAGTTGAACCACAATTCTCATTAATATTTGTACCGTTTGGCTTATCACTAATAACAATCACTTCCGCACCAAGACGAGTGAACACCTCTTGTGCCGAAACCGACGACGAGCCATTTGCACAATCTAAAGCAATTTTATAGCCTTTAAAGCTCATATTTGTAGCGGAAAGAAGATGCTCAATATAATCATTAATTGCATCCGCTTTTCTTCTTGCGCGGCCTACTCCGCCACCAACTGGTGTTGGGATTTCAGTAGCATTGTCTAAAATAATAGCCTCAATTTCGTTTTCAAGTGCATCAGGCAACTTATAACCATTTGATTGAAAGATTTTAATGCCATTATATTCACAAGGATTGTGTGATGCTGAAATCATAATACCTGCATCATAACCATATTCCTTTACAAGATATGCCACTGCAGGAGTTGGCACTACACCTAACTTTAATACATCAGCACCTACTGAACAAAGACCTGCTGTAATTGCATTTTCAAGCATTTGTGAAGATGCACGAGTATCTAAACCGATAAGCACCTTTGGTCTTCTTCCATTTAAGTTTTTACTAAGCACCATTGCTGCTGCACGACCAATTTGCATTGACAATTCACAAGTAAGCTCTGTGTTTGCTACACCACGAGCTCCGTCAGTTCCAAAAAGTCTACCCATAATTATTTCACCCTAAAATAATGAAGTTTGAGAGCTTCCCTTACCATCAGTAATTCCTAAATGCTTATATGCAAGTGGAGTTACCACTCTACCACGAGGTGTTTTTGCAATGAAACCAATTTGCATTAAGTATGGCTCATAAACATCTTCTATTGTAACCGCTTCTTCCCCAATTGTTGCGGCAATAGTTTCAAGTCCTACTGGGCCACCATTGAAATTGCGAATCATAGTTAAAAGCATAAGGCGGTCAATGTTGTCAAGACCGATTTCATCTATTTCCATTCTACCAAGAGCAATTTTAGCGTTATCTTCACTAATTACGCCATTACTCATAACCTGTGCAAAGTCACGAGCACGTTTTAAAAGGCGATTTGCAATTCTTGGTGTACCACGAGAGCGTGATGCAATTTCTAACGCACCACTGTCATCTGCATAAATATCAAGAATTCCTGCACTACGCTGAACAATTTGTGCTAATTCTTCAGGAGTGTAAAGTTCTAATCTTAAAATAACACCGAAACGGTCACGAAGAGGTGCGGTAAGCTGCCCTGCGCGAGTTGTTGCACCAACAAGTGTAAAGCGTGGCAAGTCCAAACGAATGCTTCTTGCCGAAGGCCCTTTACCGATAATAATGTCCAAAGCATTATCTTCCATAGCAGGATACAAAACCTCTTCAACTGCACGAGAAAGACGATGGATTTCATCAATGAAAAGCACATCACCATCATTAAGATTTGTAAGGAGTGCTGCCAAATCGCCTGGTTTTTCAATTGCAGGGCCTGATGTTACGCGGATTTGTACGCCCATTTCATTTGCGATAATTCCTGCAAGAGTAGTTTTACCAAGTCCAGGAGGTCCATACAAAAGCACATGGTCAAGAGTGTCACCACGATTTTTTGCAGCTTCAATATAAATTTTTAAGTTTTCTTTTACTTTTTCTTGACCGATATATTCAGTTAAGGTTTTAGGTCTTAATGAAATTTCAATATCGTGGTCAGTTTCAGTAAAGTCGGGAGTAATTATTCTATTCTCATTTTGAAAATCCATTTGTTAATCCCCCTTAATTAAGTGAAAGCATTTTAAGTGCTTGTTTAATAATATCTTCAACTGAAAGTGAGTTATCAATTTTACTTACCGCAACGCTTGCATCACTTTGTGAGTAGCCGAGCATTTCTAACGCGGCAACTGCCTCAGCAGTATTCGCATTTGTAAGAGTCGTGCTGACTGCAGTTAAATCAACTGATGAACTAGCACCTGCAAATGCTTTACCAACTTTGTCTTTTAATTCCATACAAATACGCTGTGCAAGTTTAGGACCAACACCATTTGCCTTTGTAAGTGCTTTATGGTCACCTGCTGCAATACTGAGTGCGATTTTATCAGGTGTTAATTCCGAAAGAATAGCAAGTCCCATTTTAGGTCCAACACCATTTACCGTAATGAGCATTTTGAAGCAATCCATTTCAGTTTTGTCGTAAAATCCGAATAACTCCATAGCGTCTTCACGGACATTGAGATATGTGTAAAGAGTGACCTTCATACCCATTGATGCACATTTTTGTGATGTTGTAAGAGTTGTCATACAACGGAATGCAACACCATTCACATCAACACAGACTGTGTTAGCATCAAAGTCAACTACATTTCCTGTTACTGAATAAATCATAATAATTTTCCTTTATTTTAACTTGTTTAATCTTCCCATTAATGAGCCACTTGCATGTGCGTGGCAAATTGCCATAGCAAGAGCATCGGCAGTGTCGTCAGGCTTTGGAATTTTTTCAAGGTTCAAAATAACTCTTGTCATTTCCTGCAC